>VRUB01000033.1 GCA_019456345.1 Nitrospira sp.
TTGCCTTCTCGGTCTCCTCAGGACGGTGCCAGTAGCCGCGCATGACCTGCGGCCCTCGCACGCAGATCTCGCCCACCTCTCCAAACGCAAGCTGCTTCCCATCATCGGTCTGTATGCTCACCTCGGTTGACGGAATCGGCATGCCAATAGCCCCGGTGTGCTCCTTGCGATCAAGCGGGTTGACGCAGACCCCGGGTGATGTTTCGGTCAGCCCGTACGCCTCGATCAACGGTATCCCCGTCACCGCTTGCCATGCCTCCGCCACCGCGCGCTGCACCTGCATGCCGCCGCCCAGTGTAAGCTTGAGCCGGCCAAAATCCACCTCGTCAAAACCTGGCGTGTGCAGCAGTGCATTGAACAGCGTGTTCACTCCGGTGATCACACTAAATTTTACTTTCTTGAGTTCCTTGACGAAGGCGGGAAAATCTCTCGGATTCGTGATCAAAACATTTTGCGCTCCGATCTTAAGAAACACGAGGCAATTCACTGTGAGTGAAAAGATGTGATAAAGCGGCAAGGCCGTAATGACAACTTCCACTCCTTCGTCCATGCTCGGAGCGATCCACGCCGAGGCCTGCTGCAGATTGGCAACCATATTCCCGTGCGTCAGCATCGCGCCCTTAGCAACGCCGGTGGTGCCGCCCGTATACTGCAGAAAAGCGATATCGTCATGCGTGAGGCACACCTCTTCTAGCGCCTTGGGGTTCACGGCGTTCAGAGCGTTCGCGAATCTTACCGTCCCCCGGATATTCCACGATGGAACCATCTTCTTAATGCGCTTGACCACAAAGTTGACCAGGGCCGACTTGGGGAACGGAAACATGTCTCCAATCTGGGTCGTAAAAACGGTCTTGATCGGCACATTCGAGAGGACTTGCTCCAATGTGTGCGCGAAATTCTCAAGAATAACGATCGCCTTGGTGCCCGAATCGTTCATCTGGTGCTCGAGCTCGCGCGGCGTGTAGAGCGGATTGACGTTCACGGCTATCATCCCGGCGCGCAAGATACCGAACAGGGCGACCGGGTATTGCAAGACGTTGGGCATCATGATGGCGACTCTGTCGCCTTTCTCGAGCCCGACAACTTTTTGAAGATAGGCGCCGAAGCGCCGGCTGTGCTCGTCGACCTCAGCGTAGGTGAGGGTCACCCCCATATTGCTGTAAGCCGGCAGGTTCTTGTATTTACTGCTACTTTTTTCGATGATGTCCTTGAGCGATGTGAACTGGGCCAGGTCGACCTCGGCGGGGACACCTTTTTGATATTGCTTCAACCAGATCTTCTCCACGACACCCTCCTGGCGGTTTTCGAGTGCAGGCGCAGGCCCAACGCAGATCACGCCTGCACGCACAGCACCGCCGCCGCTACGGGCGCGGGGACGCGGCACCACGCCCGCGATTCTGACACGCGAGCTCCGCCGGCGACAAGGCTGCGATGCAAGAAGGGCGAATCAGGACGAAGACCGGCGTACCAGGACCAGCCCTCAGCGACCCGTGGCTGATGTGGGGTGTCAGATCCTCAGCGCAGCGTTCCGATGAAGCTGACGACGTCGTTCAGGTCCTGTTCATTCGGCAGCAATGCGTTCGCCATGGATCGCATGGTCTGCCCGTAGGTGTCCTCTTCATGGTAACCGCGTCGGCCTGCCCGGAAGTTCCGCAGCTGGCGCAGCAGGTACCAGTCATGCTGGCCCGCCAGGCGCGGGCCGAACCCCTCGCTGCCCTCACCGCGCTCACCGTGACACGAGCGGCACGGCGCGAACGCGATCCTGCCCTTGTCGCTGGGACCGGCGCCGGGCGCCGCTGCGAGCTGCTCGGCAGTCAGCGTGCCGATATAGGCCACCACATCAAGCACGGCCTGTTCATCCGGCAGCGTCTTCGCTATGGCAGCCATCAACTGACCGTAGCGATCATCCTTGTGTGTGCCGCGCAGGCCCGCCCTGAAGTTCTGCAGCTGGAGAATCAGATACCAAGCGTGCTGGCGCGCCAGCTGCGGCGCACCGGCTTCCTCGTTTCCCTGCCCGCGCTCGCCGTGGCAGGCCTGGCAGGCGCCAAAGCGCTCCTTGCCCTTTGCCGGGTCACCGCTCGCACCCCAGAGCGGCGCCGGCCCCATGACAAGCAGCAACAGCGCGCCCAGCATCACCCGTCCTGTAGTCCATGCGGAGGTGGTCGACGCGGTGCCGCAGCGTGTTGCGACGCGGTGAAACACGGGCCTAGGGTAATCGCTTCGCATATAATGCCTCCTACAATGTGGTCTCCGGGGGAAAGACGATGCCTTACCTGATCGTGCGTGCGCAGACGTCGCGGCGAATGCTCACCGCGACGGCGCTCGTGCTCGCGTCGCTTCTCACGGCTCCCGCTGTGGCGTTCGATCCGGCTGAGCTGGACCGCCTGCTCAAGACCAAGCACTGCAATGGTTGCAATCTTGAGGGTGTCGACTTGCGCGGCAAAGCACTGCAGGGAGCCGAGCTGCGATGGGTCATGCTCGATCGTGCGGACCTGCGCGGCGCCAACCTCAAGGGCGCCGATCTAACGGGGGCCTCCCTGCAGGGCGCCAGGCTCGAGCGGGCTAACCTGCAGGGCGTCCGGCTCGAGGGCGCACGGCTGCTCGGCGTCGACCTGTCCGAGGTGAAGCTGATCGGCGCGGACCTGCGGTGGGCCGATCTCCGGCACCTCGATGTAGATGTCGACTTCGAGTTCGTCGAGCTCATCGGTGTCCAGCTGGAAGGCGCGCGCTTCAAGGATGGCGTGCGCTGCGGCGGTTTCCCGCCCAAGGGTGGCTGGGGATGCGTGATAAAGTGACCCGGTGACGCCCCGCCTCGCACTAACGCGACTGCACGAACCTGCCGTTCACAGTGTGGCCCGGCCTTTTGACAGGCCGGGCGATGCTGTAATCCAACGCCTGCGTGGCAAGTATCGTATCGCTATTTGATGCGATTGAAATTGTAGACGAAATCGCCGCCCGGGGCCGCCTTGTGGCACGCGATGCAGCCCTTGGGCTTACCTTTGGCTACCTTGCCCGCGAGCTGCATGCCCTTGGGATTCTTTGCGAGTGACCCGTCGGGATTGTATTTCACCCAGAACCAGTCCTTGTCCTCGGGATCATAGCCCTTGCGCTTGAACATGACGGTGATCGCCTTGAGGTACTTGCCGGGGTTGTTGGCGACCGCGGTCTTGCTTACCCCGGGCCCGCCGTAGTTGCGCTTGACAATAACCGCACCGGTCGTTCCCTTCACTTTCACTGTCCCGTCGATGGCATCCAGGACAGCGCCATGCGGGGCCTGGCCCTTGTACGGCGTGCTCATGATGGCGTGGGATCCCACCATGTGGGCCTTGGTGAGCGCCTTCCACAGCGCCTGGGAGTACTTGACATCATCGGGTCCGCCGAAAGGGGGTGCCATCTGCGCCCACGCCGCGCCAGCCACCAGGAACCCGGAAAGGGTCGCGACCATTAGGTACTTGTTCTTCATTTCCCTGCCTCCTCTTACTTGGTAATGTGATTGAACCTGCCCGTATATGACCGGCGAACCGCCGGAATCCTTTCAGTCCATCCGCAAAAAAACCGGATTTTCCTTCGCGGCCGCCGGTATATTTGTACCGCTTACTTCTTTGGCCTTTTTTGTGCCGAAGGCAAACAAACGCCTTGCTCACACACGGCAGTGCCAGCGGTGAGCGCGCGTTCCCGGCACCTCGCGTGGATTGCGCACACCATGCCCAGCGTCGCCGTGGGCCCGCCAGGGCAGCTCACGACGGCCCCGCCGCTGCTTGCCCCAATGCATTGGCGCAGCGTGCCGCCCGACCACAGCTGCCCGTTCCGGCGAGGCCCGCATGGATCGAGGGCGCGCGCACTCGGGCGATGAGGCCGTATGACTCAGTCAGCGCGGGCGCGCTGGCTCTCGCCGCCGTAGATCGTCGTGTCCGGCTTGAATGCCGCCCATGTGAACCAGAAATGGTTGGCGTGCACAATCGGCGTAAGTTTCTTCCCGGCCAGCGGGCCATCAATCGCTTCACCGAGGATATTCCATACGCTCCCGGTCTTACGATCGACAAAGTGCTCGCCCTCGGCGCGGAATCTAAGCTTCTTTCCATCCAGGTTCGGATCAAACACCCCGGTCGCACCGACATCGGCGGCATCAGCAATCGATTGCGCGCCCAGCGCCGAGCGCGCTCCGGGTTTGAACAATATCACCATCTCCTGGCCGTTCAGCGTGTAGCTAACTACCCTTTCCGAGCGCAGCACCCCGAACGGAAACGCTGCACTGACCTCGCCAATCGTCACGGCCAGCACGCGCTCCTTTGGCTGTAACCGATCATCGAGCTTGCCGTCAAACAGAAATGGCGGGGTGTCGGCACGATCGTAGCCTACGTACGGATTGTCGCCATAACGGCGATAATAACCGGTTTTCTTGGACAACACCTTGCCCTGCGGGTGCGCAGCCTTGAAATCCGACCAGGCGATGATCGAGGACGGCAGAATACGGAGCTTCTTTCCTGCCAGCTGCCCGATGATCGCGTTCCCTGTAAGTTGCTGCCACCATGACTCGGTTTGTCGGTCCCACATAATCAGATCGCTGTTGCGCAGATTGCCGGAGACGCCAAAATCGTACACGACGCCGTCAAGCCTTCGGTCGAATACCAGGACGGAGTTGCACAAAGGACAAAAGCTGACGGTCACCGGCATACCGCCGACCTCATCGTTCACAAGCTCGTGCCAGATTATCACTTGCAGCGGGTAGGCGCGGGCGTCCCCGTTGATCTCGAGCGCAATCACGGGCTCTTGCTTCGCAAGCCAGCCGTCTGCATCGGCGACTGTGACGAACTCGGGTTTGTCGATTGGCGGAATACCATCACGCGAAACACCGCCAGAAAGTATCTCACCGAACGGCACACTGTGTCTGCTGAAGTCGGTTTTCCAACCGTAGGTCGAGATCCGCGAGCTTGCCAGCTTCTCACGGTAATCGGGATCCGGTTTTACAAGCTGACCCGACGCCGTCGAACCGGCCGCCACAGATTGACTCAGGCTTGCGACGATCACGAGCGCACCGAGCGCCAAGATCTCAGTAGCTGACATGTTTTTCAGTATCATTAAAGAGTTCTCTCCTGTCAATTTTATCCCAAGCCTGGCCGCTAAACCGCAGTGATCACGACTCGCGGGTGAACGCTGTCGACATGCCATGCGATTCCTGGCACCCTATCCGCCAATCTATCGCTGCAGCAAGTGCTCTGCCATGGCCGCCAGCGCATCACGATTCAACACACCGTTCCATCTCTTAACCAGTTTACCGTTGGCATCTATAAATATGGTGGTCGGCATTGCATACACCTGGTAAAGCTTCATAACCCGCTGATCCTCAGTGAACCCCGTGGGATAGCTAACCCCGAGCTCAGTTACCAACCGTCGCGCATCGTCGCGACTGCCCAAATCGGTAAATGCACCAACATCGATTCCCAAGACGGCGATCCGGGCCTGGAAATCCTCATAGAATCCCTGAAACTCC
Source organism: Nitrospira sp. (assembly GCA_019456345.1). Lineage (GTDB taxonomy): Bacteria > Pseudomonadota > Gammaproteobacteria > Acidiferrobacterales > SPGG2 > VRUB01. Next base: position 5,492 of record VRUB01000033.1, read on the forward strand.
GGCATCTCCACCCGGCACGGCGGGCACTTCCCGGCCCAGAAATTGAGCACCACCGGTTTCCCACGAAGATCGGAAAGACGCTGAGCGCTGCCTGCCCTGCCGTTGGCACTGAAAAGAGTGTATGTAAAGTCAGGGACGGGATCCCCGAGCGCCAGGCCCGCCGCATCGCTGGCCCCGGCACCACTGAGGATCAGCCCCAGCATCAGGGCGAGATATCGCCGGCCGCGGGATCGATGACACCGACAGATGCCGCGCCTTGGCCGGCGCTCTGCTGGCCCCGCCAGGCCCATGACGATGTATTCGTCTTGCGTTTCCCGCACTGCGCCGTGGCAGCTGATCATACCCACTGACCCTATTCCGATTGTTTCTGTCAGACCGCACGCCCCGAGTTTAGTTCACGAGCGGGCCGTCGAGTTACAGCGCGGCCCTGACGTTCAAATGTTAAAGCCGTAATATTATAAGACCGCTGGCAGCGCGAATATATTTCAGACAGTTTGAGCCGATCAATACCCAGGAAACAGACTAACCGGTGTTGGCGCACCGGCGGTCACCGCGCACGACGAGCACCGTTCCCGGCGCACGAGTGCCGCTTTTGACCGCTAGCATGCCGATCAGCAGAACGATGGAATCACGGCCACACCCTGCGAAAGCCCTGATAGCGGAAGTATGCAACGGCGCGTACAGCCGTTAGAATGGACGTGCGGAGCTTCGACCGGATGCGGCCTCGAACACCGCGCACAAAACGGTGAGTGCCCGTCCCACCCGGCGCCACTGCACCCTCTGACCAGGCAGCTATGAAACGAATTATGCGATTACTTTTCATTCCCATTGTCCTGTTTTTCGTATTTTTAAGCGCGGCGTTCGCCACGCACGAGATGGATCATCGATACAACGTCAAAGGCTTCGTCCTCGACGCCAATGAAGACCCTATCTCCAACAGCGCCGTGTCAATACGGCTTGGTAACCAAGTAATCGGCTATCAAAAAACCAACTCGCAGGGTCATTACGATATTCGACTACATCTGCACGATCGTGATCTCGGGCGCAATCTTCAAATCCGCACTGCGGCTGCAGAAGGGAGCATCCGTGTAACGTTTACTCCCGGCGACAAGTCCACGCGGCGCATTCATTACGCCAACGTAATCGGTGGCAGGCTCGTCGAACAGCGGCTCACCCGAAATGCGTTTCCACTATGGGGCTACGCGGCCATCGCGTCTGCGGCTGTCGCGCTGGCGGCTGCCATGATGATCGGAAAGCGCATTAGGCGAAAACGGAAACGCGAGCAGGCGAAAGCACGGAGAGACAAAAGAAAGCGGCGCTAACCACTGCTTTTACTCAAATTCCGGGCTAGCGACGGTATTAGATACCAAATGCTCGATCCCTGTATGGGGCTAGGCTGCATGCTTCTAGCACGGCAGTGGGTGCTAACGCGAAAATGCTCGCGCATGCAGTGCGCCGACACGATTGCGCTTTGCCGGCGTCATGCCTGTTGCACGTCCTGTACCATTTTCGTAAGCCGTGCCACATCGTGAATAACCAGCTTGCCGCTACGCCGCTCGATTAGCCCAGTCTGGGTGAGATGGTTCAGTTCCCGCGTGACCGCTTCGCGGTGCGTGCTGATCCGACTGGCCACATCCGCATGGGTTGGCGCCGGTGAGATCTCCGCGCTGTTGTCGTCGTGCATATGCTCACGCGCCAGGCGTAACAGCTCGGCATGGATTCGGTTCTTCACTCCGAGCGTACTGAACTCGATGACGCGATCCGACAGCCGACGAATCAAGTTGGCCAATTCCTTCAATGTGGCCTCGGTGACCGCCGGATGTGCACGCAAGGCCTCCCAGAAACGCTCGGAGGGCATGGACAAGATTAATGAATCAGCCAAGGCAACTACGGTTGCCGAACGCGGCCTGCCGTCGATCGCAGATAGGTCGCCGAACATCTGCCCCGAACCGAGATCACGGAAGCTGACCTGCCGACCGGAGCGCGAGTAGATTGTCACGCGGACGTCGCCGCTGACAATGAAATAGACGTCGCTAGACTCGTCCTGCCGGGAGACAACTTGCTCATTGACCGAGTAGTAGCGCGCGTCACAACTCGCCGCCAGCGCCCGCCGCTCGTCGGCTGCCAAACTTTGGAAAACCTCGATGCCGCGTAGCGTCTCTGCGGTTATCGTCGCCATCTGATGCTGCGGCTTCCCGACATTCAGGTCGTCTCACCGAAGACAAGCGGGCTCAGCAAACGCACCTGTTGGCGGCTTCGTCGCTCATAACAGCCAGCCTCTAATTTGGCTCATCTACAGGGTACCGGGAAAGGCGCCCCCATCGATGAGTAGATTTTGCCCCGTAATATAGCCCGCCCACCGGCCACAAAGAAAAGCGCAGGCCTGCCCGAATTCCTCCGGCGAGCCAAAGCGCCGGGCCGGATTGGCCTGCTGCCGCGCGTTCCATACATCTTCAAAGGATTGCCCGCTGGTCTCGGCGAGGCTCGCTACCGTCGCCCGCAGACGGTCGGTTTCGAACGGTCCGGGCAGCAAGTTGTTGATCGTGACATTGGTGCTCACTGTCTTGCGCGCAAGCCCCGCGACAAAACCGGTCAGACCCGCCCGGGCCCCATTTGACAGGCCGAGAATATCAATCGGCGCCTTGACCGCGCTTGAGGTGATGTTAACGATGCGCCCGAACTGTTGGGTCATCATGTGGTCCACGGTCGCCTTGATAAGCTCGATCGGCGTCAGCATATTGGCGTCGATTGCCCTGATCCAGTCCGCCCGTGTCCAATCGCGAAAATCCCCCGGTGGGGGACCACCGGCATTGTTGACCAGAATATCGGGGGCAGGACAGGCTGCAAGTGCCTGCTCACGGCCTTCGGATGTTGTAATATCGGCGGCCACGGGCGTGACCTCGACCTGGGTCTCGCGACGAATCTCATCAGCCGTGTGCTGCAACGGTGTGGCTGTGCGAGCGACAATGGTTACACTAACCCCTTCGTGCGCGAGCGCCATCGCGCAGGCACGGCCCAACCCCTTACTGGCTGCGCACACGAGCGCCTTTTTCCCGGCGATTCCCAGATCCATCAGATGACGCCATCCCGAATGGTAAGCGGGCCACGAGCCTTGCTTTCTACGCCGCCTGCAAGCGTGCGTCAAGGCAAGCGCCGCCCTCACAGGCCATCGCCGCGCGCCCGGAGATGAGCGGAGAACACACGTAAAGTTCACAAATACGGACGTGTGTTCAGTCCGCACGCCCACGGAGACATGCCTGAGCCCATTGGCCCAAATCTCGGCGTAGAGACCAAACGAAATGACAAGGTGGCGTAGATTTGACGCACGACAAGCACGTGCTGACCAGCGCCTCGGTTATACCGATTGCTGGAACACGGCAGGAGTGTCGGAAGCAGGTTAACGCGGTTTGGTCGGTTTGCCGGGATGCGTGCTCTGTCCCACAGTTTTGTGCATACCGCCGCCCCGAACCTGCAGTCTTGCAACCTCGGAGACCGACATCGACACCGACCACCCACACTGACAACGCCCGGCGTTTGCCACTAAAGTGGCATCGCACGCCGGGCACTTGGTTGTGCCCAGCCGTGGTGCGGTCGTCATCACCTCATCGGCCTTGGCCGCTTGCGTGGCGGTAAAAGCGGCTCCCGCACGGCTGCTGGTCGTTACACGGGAGTCGTCGTCGCGCGCGACGATGGAGCCCTGAACACTTTTCGCTCTGAGCGCCTCGGCAACAATAATCGCGCGCCAACCATCCGCTTGCCCGGGTTGTGTCTTGCCCGAGCGGCGGCTACGGTCACGGTGCGCCTCTAGCCTGCCCTCGGCCGTGCGTACGCACTGCTGCGCCAGCTCAGCTTGTGCCACGGCGGCAGCATGCTGGGCTGTCGCGGCTTGCGCGGCTTTTTGCTCATTACCCGGCTCCTTGGCAGCATCGTGGGCAGCGGTTTTCGCAGCTTCTATGGCCTGCTCGGCCCGCCCCGTAAGGTATTCCTCGATCAGCGACTCTTCCCTGATAGCAAGCTCCAGGGCCAGCTCCGGATCCTTGAGGTAAATCGGATTAAACAAATACCCGCACTCACACAGCACCGCACCCGCGCTGCTGGCAGCCGAGCACTGAGGGCAAATCTTATCGAACGCACTCATGCTAGCAATGCCGTGTCACCGGGCTGGGGGCCGAAGACCTGTGGGTAAGCGAGGAACAGTGAAGACGCCGGTTCGCACCATGAACCCGACCTGTGGCGGTGTCGCCGCGCCGCTAAGTACGCTGCGGCAACACGCAGATTTCCGCAGCAAACAGTCCGTCTGAAATTCCTATCCATGGGCTCGTCCTTAAAACAAATATAGACCATAGGCTGCAGAACTGACAGATTCGCGCCTAGTGCCCGATATTCACGGAAAAATACCCGAAAAGCGGGCCCGGGTGGGTCGCAGGCAGCGACCGGCGGTCATTGCGTGGCAGGTTTCGACCCAGGCTAATCAGCGCCGCCCGGGGTGGCCGGTTCGGCTGCCTGAAAACCGATCTTCGCGTGGGTGCCATCGCAGAACGGCTTATTCTTTGATCCGCCACAACGACATAAAGCGATTGGCCGCCTCGCGATGCTATACGCGTTGCCGTTCCCATCAACGACCGTGACATCCTCGCCTTCCACCAGATAGGGGCCGTCTTGCCGAACAGTAATCTTAGCCATTTTTCGCCTCCGCTCTCGTTCGCACCACGAAAGCAAACTATATCACAACAATCTTGGTTTCCGTTTCCAATTACTACACGATCACGCTCTCACCCGCGACCGGACGACAGCACTCCGGGGGACCAGGGACATCTGAAAAAAAGCCGTAACGGAGGAGTCGATCAATGTTTGACAGGATCCTAGTAACTATCGACGGTTCCGAGCTGGCGCAAAGTTTTGTTTGAGTCTCTCTGAAACATGGTTGACTTCAAGATCGCCGGAGCGGCGCGCCTGGATGTAGCCAGAAAACTTTCGGCGCCCGAAAATCCAATAGGGTGGCAGTGCAAGATAGGGAAACGTCACTAACGATATCGCCCAGGCAATAGCGCCCTGCGCGGTCCGCACGTACATAATCGCGTTGATGCTCGTAAGCACACCGGAAATGTGCGCAGCCGCGACGAGTACACCGATAAGCGTGAATTCCTGGCCAACAGTCACGCGCGTAATCCAATCTGACCTGAAAAAATACCGCCTAACGGCGGCATGCTCGGACCAGACAAAGAAATCTTAAACGGACTCAATATAACGATCTTGATCGCCCGGTAGCGCATCGAAGTATATCGATCTGGCCTTGACGCTCTTACTCATCTGTGACGCATCCCTGGCTCGCATCTTTAACATTCTTGATGTACTTGAACAGTGTTCCGCGAGCGGCCTTGTACGGCGGCATCGTCCACGCATTACGCCGACGCTTCATTTGCTTGTCGCTGACATCGACGTTCAGCGTATTCTCGACGGCATCGATGGTGATCGTGTCGCCATCCTGGACCAACGCGATGGGGCCACCCTCCTGCGCCTCGGGCACGACATGGCCGATGAGAAATCCGTGCGAGCCGCCCGAGAATCGCCCGTCGGTGATCAGCGCCACATCCTGGGCCAGCCCCACGCCCACCAGCGCCGAGGTCGGTGTAAGCATCTCTGGCATCCCGGGACCGCCCTTGGGTCCTTCGTAGCGGATGACGATTACGTCACCCTTGTTGATCTCTTTACGCTCCAGCGCAGCAAGCATGTCTTCCTCGGAGTCGAACACCCGCGCCGGCCCCGAGAAGCGTTCCCCTTCCTTGCCCGTGATCTTCGCCACCGCACCGCCCGGTGCCAGGTTGCCACGCAGGACGCAGAGATGCCCGGTCGGTTTTATTGGGTTATCCCACGCACGGATGACGTCCTGGCCTTGCTTCAGCTCCGGCAGGCCGGCCAGGTTCTCGGCCATCGTCCTGCCGGTGACCGTCAGGCACTCGCCGTTCAGCAACCCATGCTCCATTAAGTACTTCATTACCGCCGGGGTACCACCGACTCGGTGAAGGTCTTCCATGACGTAGCGGCCGCTCGGTTTGAGGTTGGCGAGGTAAGGCACACGATTGCTTACTACCTGGAAGTCATCGATTGTCAGCCGCACATCGACAGATCGCGCCATAGCGATCAGATGCAGCACCGCGTTGGTCGAGCCACCGAGCGCAATCACGATAACCATCGCATTCTCGAATGCCTCTCGGATCATGATGTCGCGCGGCTTGATATCCCGCTCGAGTAGCTCGCGTATCGCCGCGCCGGCTCGATAGCACTCCTCGAGCTTCTGCGGGTCTACAGCCGGCGTGGAGGCACTGTAGGGCAACGACATTCCCAGGGCCTCGATAGCCGAGGCCATGGTATTGGCCGTGTACATCCCGCCGCAGGCCCCTGCCCCGGGGCAAGCATTTCGCACAATCGCCTGGCGCGCGCGCTCATCGATCTTGTGTGCGATGAATTCCCCGTAGCTCTGGAACGCAGAGACCACATCCAGCGGCCGATCGTCCCAGTGCCCTGCCCTGATGGTGCCGCCGTAGATCATGAGTGCCGGGCGATTCACCCGCCCCATGGCCATCACACAGCCCGGCATGTTCTTGTCACATCCGGGTATCGAGACGTTGGCGTCATACCACTGGGCGCCCATCACGGTCTCGATCGAATCGGCAATGAGGTCGCGTGACTGCAGTGAGTAGCTCATGCCCTCGGTGCCCATCGCGATACCGTCGCTGACGCCGATGGTGTTAAACCGCATGCTGACCAGGCCAGCGGCCATCACACCCTCCCTGACCCTCTCCGCCAGTTGGTTCAGATGCATGTTGCAGGTGTTGCCCTCCCACCAGACGGTGGCGATGCCGACCTCGGCCTTGCTCATATCCTCATCCGTCATGCCCGTACCGTAGAGCATGGCCTGAGAGGCGCCCTGCGATTTAACCTGGGTGATGCGGGAACTAAACTTGTTCAGCTTGTGAGCCATGGCTCTCTCCAGAACTACTAGCCGTTTTTTTGACCGCCATCGCCACGACAATAGCAGCGACAGATGAATTGGGCACAATTTTACCGTAGAGTCACAGCTATGCCGAGGGTAACCATGAGAACGGACTGAATCATTGGAAAAGGTGCGCCTATCCAAACTGATGGCCCAGCACGGGCTGTGTTCGCGCCGGGAGGCGGACGCCTTTATCGAACGCGGGTGGGTCTATGTCGACGGGGAGCGGATCACTACCCTGGGCACCAAGGTTTACCCGCAGCAGGCGATCGCTCTGGACAAGAAAGCCCGGTTGCAGCAAGGCCAAGCGGTGACCGTCCTGCTGCATAAGCCAGTCGGCTACGTATCGGGCCAGCCGGAAAAGGGTTATCCCCCGGCCATTTCACTGATCCGGAAACATTCGCAGTACAGGCCCCATGGGGCCGGCCAGGCGTTGCGACCAAGACTTTGCAAAGGCCTCGCCCCGGCAGGAAGGTTGGATATTGACTCCACAGGCTTGCTGGTGTTAACGCAGGACGGGCGCATTGCGCGCGCACTGGTCGGAGCGGATTCCAACATCGAAAAGGAATACCTTGTTCGCGTCGAGGGCAGGCTTCACAGAAAAGGGCTTGCGCTGCTGCACCACGGGCTTGCGCTCGACGGCAGACCATTGAAGCCCGCGCAGGTATCGCGGCTAAACGAAAACCAGCTCAAGATCATCCTTTTGGAAGGAAGGAAGCGTCAGATCCGACGGATGTGCGAGCAGATCGACTTGAACGTGATCGGCCTCAAGCGTGTGCGCATTGGTCGCGTCCGCCTCGCCAATCTGCCGCTGGGTCGTTGGCGATTTCTTCGCGAAGACGAAGAGTTTTGACGGCGTTTCGCAGAGAAATGTGCAGTCTACGCAGAACAAAGCAGCGACCACACGCTCCCGTCGACTCCTACCAACAAAACCTATTGTTGACCCATTTAAGTAACCAACGGTCGCGCACTTGTACAAGCTAATTCGCCCATTACTGTTTCTTCTGGACGCCGAGATTAGTCATGACCTCGTCTTCGGGCTCGCGCGGTTGCTGTATCTTGTTCCCGGCACGCGTGTGTTGGTGCGCCTCCTGCTGGCCAAAATAACCCCGCGGCTTTCCGTTGAGGTAATGGGTCTGCAATTCGCCAATCCGATCGGGCTTGCGGCCGGCCTCGACAAAAATGCACGCAATGTTCGCATTCTGAGCGATTTGGGATTTGGCTGGCTCGAGCTCGGCACCGTTACGCCGCGACCCCAAGCCGGCAATCCCCGGCCCCGGTTATTCCGTCTCCCCACTCATCACGCCTTGATCAACCGCATGGGATTCTACAACGTCGGCGTGGAGCGCTTCCTGGATTCCCTGAACAGACAGGGCCCGCGCGCGCTCATCGGGATCAACATCGGCAGGAACAAGGATACTCCTGACGAGCACGTAATCGACGATTATCTGCGGGCGTTCGCAGAAGTTTTCACGTCAGCGGACTATATTGCTATCAATATCTCATCGCCCAACACGCCCGGGCTGCGCGATCTCCAGGACCGGAAGAAGCTCGACGAACTCTTGTTACGACTGAAACACCAACAGGTCACCTTGGGTCGAACGCGCCGGGTCTATACGCCGATGGCAATCAAGGTGGCCCCGGATCTCAATGATGACCAGGTTGCCGTGATTACGAAACTGGCGCTGGACCACAAGCTAGACGCCATCATCGCAACCAACACGACGCTCACGCGCCCGGGCCTGGAACACGTCTTGCGCGCGCGCGAGCCCGGTGGATTGAGCGGACGCCCGCTCAAGGAATTGTCCACGTCGGTAATCCACAAGCTCTACACCCACCTGCAAGGCAAGATCCCGATAATCGGGGTCGGTGGTGTGGAGACCGCCGATGACGCCTGGGAAAAACTCGTGGCGGGTGCGGACCTGATTCAGATCTACACCGCGTTGATTTATCAGGGGCCGAGTGTAGTACGAAAGATCGTAGCGGGGCTCGCACGCCGGGTCGCAGCCTCAGGATGCGCCAACCTCGCCGAAACGGTGGCCAAGGCACGTACCGAACCTCATCTAACTGAAGTAACAAGTTTCAGGTTATAAGCCGCAAGGACCGGTTCCACTTTTCCTTGCTGCTTATAACCTATTACTTGTTACTTGCTACTTGTTTCTTTTTCATCCACCAAATACACCGGTTATTGGCCGGCATCGCGCGATCCTCCACAAGCTGCAGGCCATGAGCGCGCGCAAGCGCATTCACGGCATCGAAATCGCGCACGCCACTTTCGGGATCGCGTGACCTCAAGCACTGGTCAAACCTCTTGTTGGTCGGTTCGAAGGGTCGACCCGCATAGCGATAGGGTCCGTACACAAACAGGATGCCCGTGGAATCGAGCAGCTGGCCGGCGCCCGCGAACAGCCGCTCGACGCCCACCCAGGGCACGATATGGATCGTATTGATACACACGACCGCCTGTGCCTGCGTGACGGGCCATGGGTCGGAAAACAAATCCAGCACTCGAGGCTCAAGCAGGTTTGCAGCGTCACCGGCGGCGGCCCAAGCGTGCATGCTCGGGAGATTCTCAGCCAGGTCGGTGGGTTGCCATTGCAGCTGTGGCAAGTGCTCTGCGAAAAATACGGCATGCTGACCGGTTCCGCTGCCGATCTCCAGCACGAGTCCGGATGTTGACAGGGCATCACGCAGCGTGGCCAGTATCGGGCCTTTGTTGCGCTCACACGCGGGCGAAAATTGTTTCATCGGCTATCGGAAGAGCGGATGCCATCGCGAGCTACGAAGGCGCCTCTACATTAGCAAAGCGGGCGCCGCCACGATAAAATACCCTGGGCGCGATCGCGTTGGGGAGGCTCCTGTACATGCCCTATCTTAATATCGAGACGAACCACTCTGTAGATGAGGCTGTCAGAAATAGTATGCTGTCAAAGTTGTCCGTGCTGATCGCGGCGCAGCTCGACAAATCGGAGAGCTATGTCATGGTGTCGTTTGCTTCGCCGCGCCCGATGTTGTTTGCCGCTACCAATGACCCGTGCGCCTACCTGTCGCTCAAATCAATCGGATTGTCCTCGGCCAAGACGCCGGCCCTATCAGCCGCCCTGTGCCAACTGGTAGAGGAGGAGCTGGGCATCCCCAAGGCACGGATCTATATTGAGTTCGCTGACGCGGCACGCTCCATGTGGGGTTGGAACGGGAAAACATTCTAACATGTCAGCCGTGAATCGTACGATGCCATAGACATTCGTGCAGTACGGCTGGCGATTCGTGAAGCACTATAGGCCGACCGCAATACTTTCTTTGACGAGCTCGGCCACCCGCACGGCTTCCAGCCCCACTCTCCCATCCACCAACGGCGGTCGTCCTTCCCGCACAGACCTGACAAAGTCCTCGAGCTCGGCATCCAACGGCGGTCGTGACTCGATGTCCAGTTGCTCGGCTACAATCTCAGCGCGTTCGTCGTCCGTCGTCGCTGGTTTTGCGTGCACGATCTCCAATTGTTGGTCGATATAGTTGAGCCCGTAGTAGTTGTTCTGGCCAAACACGCGTATCCGGCGCAATTTCTTGTTCGACACGCGGCTCGCGGTCACGTTGGCGACAGCTCCGTTTTCAAACTCCAGGCGTGCGTTGGCGATATCGACGTGATTTGTGAGAACCGGGATACCAACGGCAGCAATCTCCTTTATGTTTGCTTTGACCAGCGACAGCGCAATATCGATGTCGTGAATCATAAGATCCGTAACGACGTCTACGTCGGTAGCGCGATCAACAAAAGTACCCAGCCTATGCACTTCAATAAATCGTGGATTCCTTACACGCTCCCCAAGTGCCATGACACCCGCATTGAACCGCTCCAGATGGCCAATCTGCAGAATTACGCCATCGCGCTCAGCGAGCTTCACGAGCTCCAGTGATTCCTCATAACTTGGAGCAATGGGTTTCTCCATGAGCATGTGAATGCCCCGCTCCAGAAACGGTCGCGCCACCTGCAGATGCAGCGCCGTCGGCACGACGATGCTCACCGCTTCAACCTTGTCCAGGAGATCAGCGTGGTCCGTATAGGCCGCGCACCCGAGTTGGCCGGCTACCGACTGTACCGTTGAACGATCGATGTCTACCACACCTACCAACTCAACACCGGGCATATCATTGTAGATGCGGGCGTGAAATCGTCCCAGATAGCCTACACCCACTACCCCGAGGCGCAACTTATGCGCTTTACTGGATGCGGTAGTGGTCGCCTGGTCAGAGGAGCTCATGGTGCAGGTAGATTTACCGTGTTATTTACCAAGCCGGAAAGAGTCGCGACCCCGATCCCGAATCGCGGTGCATTATACAATGATAACGCATGCCGCATTAGCCAGCGCAAGCTCAGCTCGATGACACGTACGCGCGGGACTCGAGAAAAACGGCCAGTAACATCGGATCAATCTTGCCGGCGTCAGCTTCCATGTGCAGGATGTCCAACGCCTTCTCCACCGGCAGGCTTGACTTGTAAGGACGATCGCGCGCCGTGAGTGCATCGTAAATGTCAGCAATAGTCATGATCTTCGACTGCACGGGAATCTCAGAGCTGCTAAGACCGCGCGGGTAACCACTCCCATCGAGCTTTTCGTGGTGCGCATAGGCAATTCCCGGGAGTTGGGACAGGCCCTTGGTCCAGGGAATCAGGCTCAGGAACGAGAAAGTGTGACTGACATGAGACTCTATTTGCGCGCGTTCCTCGATATTAAGATTACCCTTGACCAGGGTAAGGTGGGCGAACTCAAATGACTGCAGTAGCACTGTCTCCTCGCCACGATCGTCGGGAAAGGTATACTCCGCAACCGTGTTCAGCTCTCCACCGAGCGCTTCACTGGAAATAGTAGGCTCGTTCATGCGCAACACAATATCCCAGAAACCATCGAGACGCTCACACTCCTGCGCCAACATGTCTTCGATCTCGCGGCGGCGTGCAGCGATCTCCTGTGGGCTCAGTTGTTGTTGCTCCTGTAAGTTCAGCAAACGTCGATAAGCATCCCGCGCGATGCTGGCGCGCGCATACTTGAAGCGTTGCTGGACAATCTCCAGCTGGTGTGCATACAGCTTCTTTGCTTTTACCAAGATATCCTCACGCACACCCACTTTCCCGAAGTCGTGCAGAAGCGCAGCATAGCGCAGCTCGGTGAACTGGTCGTGCGTGAACAAAATATCGCGCAGACCTCGCTGCTGGCTCCGGTCCACCGCCTGGGCGAGCTTACCGGTGAAGTCCGCAACCCGGAATGAGTGCCCCGCCGTAGTTGGATCACGGGCCTCGATTGCCTGTACTGAAGCGCGGATGAATCCCTCGAACAAATGCTCTATATCGCTGTACAAAATGGTGTTCTCTATAGCAACGCCGGCCTGACCGGACAGTGCAAGCGCAACCGAGCGGCTGATCTCATCAAAAGCCAACACGTGCCTGGCCACATCCTTCGGCGTTTTCAGCAAGGTATCGGCGCGATCCTTGCGGTTGATCAGTTGCAATACGCCGACCACTTCGTCTGCCTTGTTCTTGAGCGGCACAGTAAGCATGGAACGGGTGCGATAACCGATGCTGCTGTCCACCGCCGGCGAGAAGCGATAAGGGGCGGCCTCGGGGATCGTATAGGCATCGTCAACCGTAACCAGCTCTCCCGTGCGCGCGACATAACCAGCAATGCTGTATTCACCAACAAGCGTTTGTTGCGCATTCGATCTGGCACCGGTCGAATAGTTCTGCCATAGCCGAAAGTAAAGCTTGCCGTTCTTGTCCCTGGTATAAATCGATGCACCATCAGCGCTGGTAAGCTCGCGCGCATGCGTCAGAATGAGATTGAGCAGTGTATCCAGATCCTTCTCGGAGGCCAGTGCGCGACCGATATCGAGCACGCGCTCGAGCATCTGCGCGGCCTCAGATTCATCGCTACCATGGAGCAGCTTCAAGCCCGACCTCAGCGATGCATACACGGTCTCGGCGGGACAAGACCCGTCAAGCACGCCCACGACCAGGGGATGGTCCAGCAATGCCGCGCTCACTGGCTGCTCGTGATCCGTGCGCCAGATTATGATGGCGAGAAAATCCGGGGTGGCTGGCGATGTCAGGCGCGACTGCGCCAGCAAAGCGTCGGTCTGCTCCGGCGTGAGTACGAGCAGCGTCCGCGCCCCGTTCAGCGTAATCCCGTCGGCCGAGGCGATCTGCAGACACTCAGCGTGCTCTGAGAACCGCTGCAGCATCTCGGGCGTTAGCGTGGCCTGCTCGCTCACGAGCAAACGCGTGGGACTTTGGGGCATGGTAACTCGATTACCTCCGCTCAACACGGTACCACAGCATGCGAGCATGCGTGTCCGCCGTGTCTGGCGCTTTCACACTACCGGACACCTGAATGCTTATCAACACCTCATTAGCTTAGACCGGCGCGGCATTCACCCTGCCCCCTGCGAAAGTGCTCATTTTTCAGTATCCTAGCAGCACTCGACGACTGTCGGCCGGCACGAGGAATCGCCATGTCCGCTACCACCGCGTCCCCGCGGGCGCATGCCATTCTGATCACCGGGTGTTCCTCCGGGATCGGGCTGTGCCTGGCGCACGGCTTGCGCCAGCGCGGTTACAAGGTGTTTGCCACGGCGCGCAAGCCCGCCGACGTTGCCCGGCTCGCAGATAAGGGGTTTGATGCCCTGCAGCTGGACCTGGCCTCATCGGATTCGATCCAGCTCGCGGTGGAGCGCCTGCTCACGAAAACCGGCGGCAAGCTGTCCACGCTGATCAACAACGGCGCCTACGGTCAGCCCGGGGCCGTCGAAGACCTCAGCCGTGAAACCTTGCGCCGGCAGTTCGAGACCAATGTGTTCGGCACGATGGAGCTTACCAACCGCTTGATGCCCGTATTCCGTGCCCAGGGAAGTGGGCGCATCATCCAGATCAGCTCGGTGCTGGGCTTCGTGAGCCTGGCCTATCGGGGGGCTTACAACGCCACCAAGCACGCGCTCGAGGCCTTATCGGACACCTTGCGGCTGGAATTGCGCGGTAGCGGGATTCACGTCGTACTGGTCGAACCGGGGCCGATCAAAAGCCGTTTTCGGCAAAACGCCTATGCCGCGTTCAAGGCCAATATCGATTCGGCGCAAAGCGCCCACCGCATCACCTACGCGGCCCTGGAAAAGCGCCTGGCCGGAGAAGGTGGTGAACCCCCTTTTACGCTTCCGCCGCAGGCGGTGTTGAAAAAGGTGGTGCGCGCGCTCGAGGCCCGGCGCCCCAAGGTACGCTACTATGTGACCGTGCCGACGCACATGTTTGCCGTACTGAAACGCTTGCTACCGTCGAGATGGATCGATGGCATTCTGCTATCAGCAAGCGGCACGCCAAGGCGTACACCGCCCGCATGATTGACACTGCGCCGAAGGTTTACGCCAAAGGGTATGGGCGTGCTCGATACAGCCGGTGCCAAGCAGCGCACACGATGCCTCAGTCTAACTGGTACGAAACCAGGCCATCGGCGAGCTTGGGCTCAAACCAGGTTGACTTGGGCGGCATGACCCGGCCAGCATCGGCGACGGCCATCACATCAGCAAGCGACGTCGGGTAAAGGGAAAACGCGACCGCCATGTCCCCACTATCGACCCGTCGCGCAAGTTCTTGCAATCCTCGAATTCCGCCTACGAACTCAATGCGCGTGTCACGCCGCAAGTCTGTGATGCCCAGAATCGGGCCGAGCAGTGTCTCGGAAAGCACGGTCACGCCCAATCGGGCGACCGCATCGCGCGGGTGCACCACCGGCTTGGTTAACAAAGCATACCACTGGCCGCCAAGGTACATGCCGAACTCACTCACTTTCGCAGGTCCGATGGGCGCGTCGGCCTTGGTCACGGCAAAGCGCTCGCGCAATCTCCCGAGGAACTCCGAGGGGGTGAGGCCATTGAGATCCCGCACTACCCGATTGTAGTCAAGAATCTGCATCTGCTTATCGGGAAAGATGACAGCGAGAAAATAATCGTGTGCATTACTCCCGTCTCCAGCGGGACTCACTGCGTGGCGCTCGGCGGCGATGCATGCCGCGGCGGCGGCGCGGTGATGGCCGTCGGCGATATACAATGCGCCGACCTCCTCCATTGCTGTCGTGAGCGCGTCGATCTTTGTCTGATCGCGCACCGCCCACAGGCAATGGCGCACATCATCGTCGGCGATGACATCGATCTCAGGGTCGCCACGACTCGCGGCCTGGATCAACGCATCGATCGCGGTGCGGTGCCGATAGGTCAGTGCGACCGGGCCTGTTTGAGCGTTGAGGGCGCGCATATGCCGGGTTCGGTCGTCTTCCTTCGGAGGTTGCGTGTGCTCGTGCTTGCGGATGCGACCATCCCTGTAAGCCGCCAGCGAGGCTACCACCACAAGTCCGGTCTGCGCGTGCGCACCCATGATCAACCGATAGACGTAGTAGCCGGGTTCACGATCGCGCCGGAGTATGCCCTGTGCGATCATGTGTACGAAGTTGTCGCTTCCCCTGGCATAAACAGCGGGCGCATAAGGATCCGTTCCTGCGGGAAGATCGATCTCGGGCCGGGATACGTGCAGAAAGCACCATCGGTTGTTCGCCGCCCGCACACGCGCCTCCTCGGTGCTCAGTACGTCGTAGGGTGGTGCCAGCACCGATTGAGCATGCTCGGGCGAGGGCCGCAGAGCGGCAAAGGGACGTACCAAAAGCATAGAAAATTCCCGCGAGTCGTTGTCAGTGGTACGGATCAGCCGGGCCAGTTACACATGTCATCGCATGCGTGCTGCCGCCGCACGCGGTGGGCTGCCCGCTCGGCGCACATTCAAATATACTTGCGATCGTACGTCAAACGCAGTGCTGCACGCACACCGATGGCGCCCCCAACGCATGGCGCGAACCTAGCTCCAATCCAAGCAGGGGTCGGGTCCGCGGTAATGGCAGGCATCCACGCACGCGCAGCGGGTCCACGACTTCGAGACTCCCAGCTTAGATGAATACTCAACAATCACCCCCGGCATTGCAACGTCGCGACCGTCGTGTGAACCGCGCCGTGCGCGGACGCTATATGCCGCCAGAATGGGCGCCCCAGAGTGGAGTCATGCTTACCTGGCCGCATGGCCGCAGCGATTGGGCAGACCAGCTCGAGCAGGTGGAGGCGGTGTATGTCGAGCTTGCGTGCTGCATCGCTCACCGGGAAAAGGTCTTGATCGTGTGCCTGGACCCTGACCACCGTCGCCATGTGCGCGAACGGCTCTTGAGCGCAGGCATCGACGAGCATCAGCTCGACCTGCGGGCGTTTCCGTCCAATGACACCTGGGCTCGAGACCACGGGCCGGTTACGGTACGCGTTGACGGCGAGCTACATTTGTTGGACTTCCGCTTTAACGGTTGGGGCAACAAGTACCCGGCCGAGCTTGATAACGCGATCACGAAACACCTTCATGAGGACGGGGCCTTTGATATGAGGCAGCGCGATGAGATCGACATGGTGCTCGAAGGCGGCAGCATAGAGGTCGACGGTGCGGGTACACTGCTTACTACACAACGCTGCCTGCTCGCGCCTACGCGCAATCCGCAGCTCGGACGCGAACAAATCGAACGTCGGCTCATCGAGCTGCTCGGGGTGACACGGATCTTGTGGTTGCAGCACGGCGCCATACCGGGTGACGACACCGATGGGCACATCGACACGCTCGCACGCTTTTGTGATGAACACACCATTTTGTACGTCGCGGGCGATAGGGACGGGTGCACCGATGAGCTCGATGCGATGGAACGTGAGCTCGCCGCATTGCGCAGGGCCGACGGCATGCCGTATCGGCTCGTGGCACTACCGCACCCACGCCCGCTCATTGACGGCGCCGGGCAACAGCTCCCCGTCAGCTACGCGAACTTCCTAATCATCAACGATGCCGTCCTGGTACCTGTGTACGGCGACCCCGCCGACAAGGAGGCGCTGCAACGAATCGGGGCGTGCTTTCCAGCACGCCAGATCATCGCGATTGATGCGCGCCCATTGATCCAGCAACGTGGTGGCATTCACTGCGCTGCCATGCATTTGCCTGCAGGGGTTCTGCCCAGATGCTGAGCCCGCCCCGCGCGGATCAATCCTGCGCCAGGGTGCGGACATTGGTGCTACCATAGCGGCTGTGGGCACAAGCGTGAAAGTCGGGCTGGTTCAGCAGGCATGCGCTGAGCATCGCACGCGCAACCTGGAACAGAGTATCGCCGGCGTGCATGATGCGGCAGCACAGGGGGCGCAGCTCGTGGTGCTGCAAGAGTTGCACACCGGGATGTATTTCTGCCAAAGCGAGAACCCGCGGCACTTTGATCTGGCGGAGGCAGTGCCGGGACCGACCACGAGCGCGCTTGCCAGCGTCGCGAAGGAGCTGTCGGTGGTGGTCGTGGGATCCGTGTTCGAGCGCCGGGCGGCTGGAGCGTATCACAACACCGCCGTGGTGCTGGACAACGATGGCCGTCTGGCGGGACGCTATCGCAAGATGCACATTCCCGACGACCCGGGGTATCACGAGAAGTACTATTTCACGCCGGGGGACCAGGGCTTCGCGCCTATTGAAACCGGGGTAGGAAAGCTGGGTGTGTTGGTGTGCTGGGACCAGTGGTACCCGGAAGCCGCGCGGCTGATGGCGTTGCGCGGAGCCGATGTGCTGCTTTACCCAAGCGCCATTGGTTGGGATCCGCGTGATGATGAGGCGGAAAAAAACCGCCAGTTGGAGAGCTGGATTACGATCCAACGCGCTCACGCCATCGCCAACGGGTTGCCGGTCATGGTGTGTAACCGTACGGGCTTTGAGCCGGATCCCACGGCAAAATCGGCAGGGATCCAGTTCTGGGGGTCAAGCTTTGTCGCCGGCCCCCAAGGCGAGATCCTGGTCCAGGCGGGCGTGGATTCGCCCGAGACGCTGGTGAGCGATCTGATTCCGGACCGCGTCGAAGACGTTCGTCGCGTGTGGCCGTTCCTCCGTGACCGACGAATCGATGCCTATCAAGACCTGGCGCGGCGCTATAGCCGCTAGCCCGGATATTGCATCACTCACAGCAGAGATCCCAGAGCTCACAGATGACTACATGGACGTACGACTCCAGGGATGGACGACTCCAGGGACGGAGGAGGTAGGACCGCGTCGGGAACAGCGGTCGAGGACGACTGCAGGGATGCAG
>VRUB01000197.1 GCA_019456345.1 Nitrospira sp.
CTGCGCAGAGGTAAGCGGATAGGGCAGGGCTTGTACCGTGAGTCGTGGCCCACGCTCGCGGCCCAGATAAAGCTCTCCGGCTTCAGCGCTGCTGATGTGAACGACGGCGAGCATATCATAGCCGCCATCGGGTGAGGGTTGGGCGTCGACCACGTTGCCGCTTGACTGGCCAGAAAGATCAGGCGCATAGATGGCCTCGCCGCGCTGAGGAATCGTGTCCACCATTGCATGTAGGCGATACATGCGTTGTTTGAGTCTACCGAGAGATTGAATACGGGCGATGATTTCCTGACCGACATAACAGCCTTTGTCGAAACTCACGCCACCCACAAGCTCCAGGTTGGCCATTTGCGGCACGAACGCCTCCGATGTTTCTGGGTAGACATTCGGGATGCCGGCCTCGATGTCCAGCCACGCCCAGACCGGTGCACCAACAGCGGTTGCGCGACCGCGGAATTGCCGCCAGAGCTCTTGAGCCACCTGTACCGGTGCCATCACTTCGAAGCGAGGCTGGTGTCCCCGTACACGTATAAGCGTCACATCATCGCTGATGCTGCACGAGTCGTCGTCTTTTTCCAGTGCGTGCCCGAGTTCCTGGCGCAAGATCGCTTCGGCCTGCGGGCCTGCGATACCGAGGCGCTGCAGCTCGTCGTCTGCTGAGTCCAACGTAACGTTGGCACGTAGGATGTATAAGCGCAATCGCTGCATAATCGTGTCACGCATGGATAACGGAAGCTCAAGCAGAAATGTCTGTTCACGCATGAAAATACGAAAAATGGCCAACATACGCCCTTTGGAATTACAGTATGCGCTGATTGTGCTGTGAGCCGCGTCGACCAGGCTGATGTCATTCGTAAGCTGGCCTTGTAGAAAATCTTTAACATCATTGCCGCGCGCACGAATTAATGACCGACTCGACAGATCGGCGAGCACAGTGCTCTTGGCGGCGGCCTGGCGTTCCACATCCGGGTCACCGAAGTGTTGCACCATGCCGTCTTTTACGATAGCGCCGGCATTGTGCAGGAAGACATTCCAGTTCGCATGCATTCGCGTGCCGTCATAGCGACATACGGGGATCCGGATGATAGCGAATTCCATCTTTAGGCGAAACCGGATGCGCCATATCGGTGCTTCCGGTATAATCTCGGCCTGCTCGCAATCCAGTTCCCCGTGGATACGGAGGTAGACCAAACAACACTTTAAAGATATGGATACAGTCAAAAAACGACCTGTCTACCTGAATTTGTTCAAGATTCACCTTCCTGTCGGAGGTGTTGTATCAATCGCCCACCGCGCCACCGGCGTCGTGCTGGCCGTCCTTTTCCCCCTTGGCATCTACCTACTGCAGCTGTCTTTGCGAGATCCTGCAGGATTCGATCGCGCCACCAGCATTCTTTCCTCGGTATCCGGGCGCATCACCGTTCTCCTGGTTACCTGGATCTTCGCCCAGCATTTCTTTTCGGGCGTGCGGCATTTGTTCATGGACATCGACGTCGGAGTTGAGAAAGCGGCAGCGCGTCGCAGCGCCTGGCTGACCTGGGTCGGTTCCATTATCATCGTGTTGTTGGCGGCTGTCTGGATCATATGATACGGGGGGCCACAGGAAGTGTCGGCTCCGGGTTGGGCGAGTGGCTATTGCAGCGCGTGACGGCATTGTATATAGGCGCGTTCGCGCTGTATTTGCTGTTCCGCTTGATCGCCGCGCCGGTGAGCGACTACGTCGCGTGGAAATCGTGGTTTGCCGCGGGCGGCATACGGATCTCATTTGCACTCTTCGTCGCGAGCCTGCTGATCCACTCGTGGATCGGCATGCGCAGTGTGTTCATGGATTACGTGAAACCGGGATGGCTGCGTTTTGCCGTCTCACTGCTTACCGCCACGGGCCTGTTGTTGCTCGCGGTATGGGCGGCTGATGTCTTGATCCAGGGTGGACGCTGATGAGCGTTGCCCGACGACGCTTCGATTGTCTGGTGGTTGGCGCGGGCGGCGCAGGGCTCAGGGCCGCCTTGCAGTTGGTCCATGGTGAGGCGCACGTGGCGGTCGTCTCCAAGGTGTTTCCCACGCGCTCACACACGGTCGCGGCGCAGGGCGGGATCAACGCCGCGCTTGGGAACGTGCTGCCCGATAACTGGCACTGGCATATGTATGACACCGTCAAGGGAAGCGATTACCTTGGCGATCAAGATGCCATCGAATACATGTGCCGCGCGGCGTCTGACGTCGTGATCGAGCTCGAGCACTATGGTGTGCCGTTTACGCGCCTGGAAAACGGCCGCATTTACCAGCGACCATTCGGCGGACAGAGCTTGAACTTCGGCGGTGCGCAAGCCGCACGTACGTGCCCCGCGGCCGATCGCACCGGTCACGCCATGTTGCATTCGCTCTATCAGCAAAACATACGGGCGAAGACGTACTTCTTTGATGAATTTTTTGTGGTTGATCTGCTGATGGACGACCAGGGTTACGCCGTCGGTGCGCTGCTGCTGGAGATCGAGACCGGCGAGCCGCTCGCGATCGAGGCGAAAACGACCATGCTCGCGACCGGCGGGAACGGTCGCATGTACCGCACCACGAGCAACGCATTAATTAACACCGGCGACGGCATGGCCATGGCGCTGCGTGTGGGAATTCCGCTGCAGGACATGGAGTTCTACCAGTTCCACCCGACCGGAATTGCGGGTAAGGGTATACTGATCTCTGAGGGCGTGCGCGGCGAGGGCGGATACCTGATCAACAGCGACGGTGAGCGTTTTATGGAGCGCTATGCGCCGCATGCAAAGGACCTCGCCAGTCGCGATGTCGTGAGTCCCTCGATTGTGACGGAAGTGCGCGAGGGCCGTGGCTGTGGGCCGCACAAAGATCACGTGCTTCTCAAGCTGGACCACCTGGGGGCCGATATCATCAAAAAGCGCCTGCCCGGCATCCGTGAGTTGGCGATCCGCTTCGCCCACACCGACCCCATCGAGCAACCGCTACCAGTCTATCCCACGGCGCATTACGTCATGGGCGGGGTCCCGACCAACCGCTACGGCCAGGTGGTGGTGCCGGTAGCGCGCGGTCCAGAGGAGTCGGTACCGGGTCTGTATGCGGTGGGCGAGTGCGCGTGCGTTTCGGTCCACGGCGCAAACCGCCTGGGCGGGAACTCACTGCTGGACCTGGTGGTCTTCGGCCGGGCCGCCGGAAACCATATTCTGGAATATCTTGCCGAGAACCGTTATCACCGGCCGGTGCCGGAGGCGAGCGTGGAAAAAGCGCTGGCACGCCTCACGCGCTGGGAGCGCAAGGGGGACGGGGAATCGGTGGATGAGATACGCGAGACGCTGCGCAAGACCATGGAGGATTACTGTGGCGTGTTCCGCACGCAGGAGGTTCTGGATGAAGGCGCGAAGCGTGTGCTGGAGCTGGAACAACGTTTAAAAGATGCGGTGATTCGCGACCATAGCCGGATCTTTAATACTGCGCGCATTGACGCACTGGAGCTGGAAAACCTGATGGA
>VRUB01000198.1 GCA_019456345.1 Nitrospira sp.
CGATATACCGATAGTGACCCTGGGCGTATTTCTGCTGTGGTTCGGTTGGTTTGGTTTCAACGGCGGCAGTACGCTCGGGCTCACGCCGGAGGTGCCGACGATCATCGTCAATACCACCATCTCCGGGGCGTTCGGCGGCCTCGTGGCGCTGGGGCTATCGTGGCGGCTAACGAGTCGGCCGGACGTCACGATGATCATGAACGGCTCGTTGGCCGGGCTCGTCGGCATCACGGCCTCTGCCCATATCATGGCCCCGTGGGCGGCGGTCAGCATCGGTTGCATCGCCGGCGTCGTCATGTATGCCGTCACCGTGCTGTTGGAAAGACTCGAGCTCGACGATGTCGTCGGTGCCGTGCCGGTGCATCTCGGCGCCGGCATCTGGGGAACACTGGCAGTTGCCATCTTTGGCGATCCCGAAGCCTTGGGCACTGGTTTGGGGCGCTGGGAGCAGCTTATGGTGCAGGCCACTGGCGTGGGGGCCGGCTTCGTCTGGGCCTTCGGGGTGGGCTTCACCCTGCTGTGGTTATTTAACCGCTGGTACCCGCTGCGCATCGACCCCGAGGGGGAACGCATCGGTCTCAACGTGGCCGAACACGGCGCCAGCACCGAGATCCTCGATCTTCTGACCGAGATGGATACGCAACGCAGCACCAGTGATTTCTCACAGCCGGTCAGCGTCGAGCCCCATACCGAGATCGGTCAGATCGCGCATCAGTACAATCGGGTGCTGGCGGATATCAACGCCGAGCAACAAAGACGCGAGGCGGCGACCGCAGCCCTGGCGCAGAGAACCGCGTCGCTTTGGTTGCTGCGAAGGACCGCCGTTGCCGCCAATAAGGCGACGACCATCGAACAAGCCATGCAGATCTGCCTGGAAAACATCTGTTCGTTCGGCGGATGGCCGGTGGGACACTGTTATATGGTCGATGAGGGTACGGGTGAACTGGTTTCGACGAAAATCTGGCACCTCGATGATCCCGAGCGATTCAAGGTCTTTCGTGAAATCACCGAGGCCCACCGCTTCACGCGGGGACCCGGGCTAGCCGGTAACACCTTGGCCACCGGCAAACCGACATGGATGGTGGATGTGACTCAGGACCCGACCTTTCGTAGAGCGAAACTGGCAAAGGATATCGGGGTTAAAGCCGGCTTCGCCTTCCCGGTGCTGGTGGGCGAGCACGTTGTCGCAGTGCTTGAGTTTTTTTCCACCGAGGTAGCGGAACCTGACGAGGCAATGGTAGAAGTCATGACCGCCGTCGGCAACACACTCGGGCGCGTGGTAGAGCGCGGGCGCTCTGAGGCGGCGCGCTTCAAGACGGTGCTCGATCACATCCCTGCCATGGTGTATCTCAGGGATCTTGACGGGCGCTTTGTCCTTATTAACCGCAGGTATGAGGAAATCCATGGAGTGACCAACGACGGCGTGCGCGGAAAGAAGCTCCAAGAAGTTTTTCCCAAGGCCGAGGCCGAGGAGTACGCCAAACTCGACGCCGAGGTCATCCAAAAGCGTCAGATCCTCGAGCGCGAGGAAACAATGGCCCTCCGCGGAAAAACGGGAAACCGCGCCTTCGACGCCGTGAAGTTTCCGGTCTTCGATCTTGCTGGGGAGATAGTGGCACTTGGCGGGATTGACATCGACATCACCGAGCGCAAGCGAGCCAGGGAAAAACTAGAGGAGGCGAATCAGATCATCAGGGACCAGAAGGAGCGGATGGAGGACGAGCTAAATATCGGCCGAGAAATTCAGATGAGTATGCTGCCGCTCATTTTTCCGCCCTTTCCCGATCACGACGAATTCTCCATCTATGCAACGCTAGAGCCAGCGCGTGAGGTCGGCGGCGACTTCTATGATTTCTTTTTCATCGACGATGAGAGGTTTTGCGTTTGTATCGGTGACGTATCCGGCAAAGGCGTGCCGTCGGCTTTGTTCATGGCCGTCACCAAGACCTTGATCAAGTCGCGCACCACGGATGATTTTTCGACCGCTAGCATTCTGACCCACGTGAATACCGAACTAAGTACCGACAACAAGAGTTGCATGTTTGTGACAATATTTTTGGGGATACTAAACATCCGAACCGGGCAACTGACCTACACAAACGCGGGACACAATCCACCCTACCTAAAACGGAAGGATGGCTCCCTGCAACGTCTTGACGCTCGCCACGGGCCGGTGATCGGCGCAATGAACGGGATGGTCTACGCGGAGGAGGTCGACACCCTAGGCCCCGGCGACTTACTTTTCATGTATACGGATGGCGTGACGGAAGAGATGAATGTTGACGAACAACTGTTTTCCGAAAAGCGGATGGCGGAGCTGTTGACGTCGGACAAGGGGAATTCAGCTGAAGCAACGGTTCGAGACACGGTGTCCGCGGTCAAGCGCTTCAAGGGTGAGACCGAACAGAGCGACGACATCACCGTTTTGGCGTTACAGTTCCAAGCAGATCCGGCGCGTGACTCGGCAGCCGTCCTCCACATGGTCGTCAAGAACGATCTGGCCGAGATCGCGAACGTCACCGCGAAGTTCGAAAAATTCGCCGAAGAACATAGCCTTCCAGCCGTAATGAGCCAGAAGATAAGCGTCGCGTTCGATGAGCTCTTGAGCAATACGATTTCTTATGCGTTCCGCGACGACGCGGAGCATGAGATCGCCGTCAAGACAGAACTGGCCGGCAACCGGCTGACGGTAACGATCTCGGACGACGGTGTTCCGTTCAATCCGCTGGGCACCCAAACGCCGGATACGAGCCTTTCGCTCGAAGAGCGCCAGATAGGCGGTCTCGGCATTCACTTGGTTCGGAACATGGTCGACGACATTTCTTACCAGCGCGGCATAAACCGGAACGTTCTCTCACTGGTAATGCACACATAATCCGAGACGATGACGAGTTAGTAAACCAACAATTGTACAAACTCTAGAGGACAATAATATGGAAATCGCAGTCAGTGATGTCGGTGAGATCAAAGTGGTTCGGATCGAAGGAAAGCTCGACACCCAGAGCTCTCCGGATGCCCAGACCCAGTTGACGCAGCTTATCGATCAAGGCGCGACCAAGCTTGTCGTCAACTTCGAGAAGCTCGACTACATCAGCAGCGCCGGGCTACGGATATTGCTGGCGGCGGCCAAACAACTAAAAAGCAACAGCGGTGAGCTGCGGATCTGCGGCCTGAACGAGGTCGTACAGGAGGTCTTCGACATCTCCGGGTTCACCACGATCCTCACCGTTACAAAGACCGAACCCGAGGCGCTCGAGGGATTCTAGGGCGCGCGATCCCAATGCCAGCGCTATCTAGAATCGCCAGGTCGTTGTCAACGTTTATTCCTAAGTATCGTACCGTGCTTTCGAGCTTCGTATGTCCACTATACCGCTATGTGAAAGGTCCGAAGGACCCCCTATGTTCATCTCGAGACATTTCGAGGATCGGGGTTTATCTTTTCGCTTTGCTTTTTAGCTTCTCGATCTGCTCCTGAAGTGCAGCTCGAATCTTGTCC
>VRUB01000199.1 GCA_019456345.1 Nitrospira sp.
GATCTCGAAACAGTGCTCGCAACGATCGTTGCCCGCGCCGTCGAGCTTTCGCGGACCGATGCCGGGACCATCTACGAATTCGACGAGGCGGAACAGGTTTTCATCCCGCAGGCGAACTACGGTCTAAGTGCCGAGCTCATCGATGCCCTGCGCAAATCGCGCCAGCGAGTGGGCGATCGATCGGGCATCGGCCGGGCCGCGGCCGCCCGTACCGCTATCCAAGTCCGGGATCTCGTGAACGAGCCCGAATATCCCATGCAGTTCATGCGCAAGGCCGGCTTTCGGGCCTTGCTCTGTGTGCCACTGCTCCGTGAAGACCGGATTATTGGCGGGCTGGTGGTCCGCCGCAAAACCGCGGGCGAGTTCCCTCAAGACAGCCTCGACCTGCTCCAGACCTTTGCGACCCAGTCCGTGCTTGCGATCCACAACGCGCGACTGTTCCAGGAAATCCACGACAAGGGTCGGCAACTCGAGGTCGCAAGCCAGCACAAATCGCAGTTCCTCGCCAACATGTCCCACGAGCTGCGCACGCCGCTGAACGCCATCATCGGCTTCTCGGAGGTATTGCTAGAAAAGATGTTCGGTGAGCTCAATGAAAGGCAGGAGGAGTATCTAAACGACATCTTCACCAGCGGCAAACATCTGTTAAACCTGATCAACGATATTCTGGATCTCTCCAAGATCGAAGCCGGCAAAATGGAGCTGGAGCCGGCTGCGTTGAATCTCCGAAAGCTATTGGAAGGCACTCTGGTAGTAGTCAAGGAGCGCGCGTTGGCGCATGGTATCAACTTGTTGCTCGATATGAGCGACGACATCGACAACCTTATTGCAGATGAACGCAAGGTCAAACAAATCGTCTTCAATCTGCTCTCCAATGCCGTGAAGTTCACCCCAGACAAGGGCAAAGTGGGCATCAAGGCAAGACAGAACGACGGCGCTGTCGAAATCGCCGTGTGGGACACCGGCATGGGCATTGCCCAGGAAGACCAGCAGCGCGTCTTCGAGGAGTTTCAGCAGGTGGGTGAGACGCTCACCAACAAGCCGGAGGGCACCGGTCTCGGCCTGGCGCTGACCAAGCGGCTGGTAGAGCTCCACGGGGGAAGCATTCGCCTAGAAAGTACGCCGGGCGAGGGCAGTATCTTTACATTTACCTTGCCGATGACCGGAGAGGGTCAGCGCCCGGCGCGTACGGCCGAGCAGGAGACAACGGTCGCAGAGCGCGTGGAGCAAGCAGCATCAACGAGCCCGCTGGTGTTGGTCATCGAAGATGATCCGAAAGCAGTGGATCTTCTCCGAATTTATCTCAGTGAGGCTGGCTATGCGGTCGAGACCGCCAAGGATGGCGAGGAAGGACTGGATAAGGCCAAACGGCTGTCCCCAAATGCCGTCATTCTCGACGTGTTGCTGCCGAAGGTGGATGGCTGGGACTTTCTTAGCCAGATGAAAGCCGATGCCACTACGAAGGATATTCCGGTCATCATCGTGTCTATTGTCGATCAGAAAGGAAAAGGGTTTGCGCTCGGTGCTGCCGAGTATCTGGTCAAACCGATTAAAAAAGAGTCGCTGCTCAGAGCATTAGATACGTTTAGGCTGGATGCGAAAGCACGGACGGCACCGATCAAGATTCTGGCCATCGATGACGATCCTAAAGCTATAGAGCTGATCGCGGCCGCCCTGGAGCCGGAAGGCTTTCAAGTCTTAAAAACCTACGGCGGCGAGGAAGGCCTCGCGCTCGCTAAAACAGAGCAACCAGACATTATTATTCTTGATCTGTTGATGCCGGAGGTGAACGGCTTCGAGGTCCTGGATCGCCTTGAGAGGTCTCCGGCGACCAACAAGCCACCTGTGGTCCTATTCACGGTCAAACACCTCACTGTTGACGAGAAACAACAGCTAAGGGGGCGCATCGCCCGATTGGCACAGAAGGACGAATACAGCCCACAGCGTTTGGTGGGTATGGTCAAGGAAATTCTTCAACGCACTTAAGGGGGCGTGATCACAATGGCGGATCGAAGCGTCCGCAATCGGCTGTTATCGGCGTTTCTCGGGGTTAGCGCCTTCGCGGTGCTTGCCGCTATCGCCGCTTTGTACGCCTTCTCTGAGGTGGGCGATTCGCTCGAGCGTATTACCGAGCAACGGGTTCCTTCTGCGCTGGCTTCACAGGAGCTGGCCCGACAGGCTGGGCGGATCGCTTCCACAACGGCGGCGTTGCTGGCGGCAAGCACGCCGGAAGAGCAGGATCAGTTGTCGGAAAAGATCGCCGGCGACCTCGATCGCCTCAATGATCTACTGATTGAGCTTAAGCGTAGCGGCATTGAACCGGCTGCGATTGAATCAATTACAAACATAGTGGAATGGTTAAACCTTAACCTCATCTCGCTCGAGACTGTCGTCACCAGCGCCCACGCTATGGGTGAGCGCAAGCAAACGCTACTGGACGAGTTGGCCGAGACGCAGGCTGCGATTCAGCGCCTAGTGAGTCCCGGGATCCTGACGATGGACGCGGATCTCGCACAACTTGAGGGCCTGGTACAGGGTCGCGGCGCCACGTCTGACAAGCGGGTGGTCAAGCTTGCCAGATCCGTCGTCGCACTTCTGCCACAGGAGAAAGCGTACCTAAAAGCATTATCTATAAATGACACGCTGCTTAAAGCCGTGTCGGCCGAGACTTTGTCCGATCTCGAAGCGTTTTCCGCGCCCCTGAAGCAGTCACTGATCACGTTGCAGAACCAGGCTAAGCAGCTCCACCCGGAACTCGAGCAACCGTTGTTGCGCGAGATTGACCGACTTCGCACCTTGGCTGCGGGGCGTAACAGCGTTTTGCGTGCGCGCCGGCGCGAACTCGAGCAAATCGCCGGTGCCGAGCGCCAAATCGCCGAGAATTCTGACCTCTCAAGCCAGCTGAGTGCAGCGGTGCAACAGCTCGTTGTGGGTGCCAAACATGATATTACGCGCGCCAGAGGCGAAGTGTTGTCGGTGCAATTCTACGGCACCGCGATTCTGATCGCAGTGGTGGCCCTGAGCCTCATCAGCTCGACGCTCATCGTCTGGCTTTATGTCGGACGCAACTTGATCGCCCGCCTCACCGCTCTCACCGAAAGCACGCTCGCTATTGCCGGCGGCGACCTGAAGGCCGGCATACCAGCCGATGGCAGCGACGAGATCGGCCGCATGAGCGAGGCGCTGATCGTATTCCGTAACACCGCCGCCGAAGTCGAGCAAGCAAGAGTACAGGTGACCGAGGCTCGCCAGCGGTTGCTGGACGCCATCGAAAGTATCTCCGATGGCTTTGCGCTGTACGACCCCGACGATCGCCTGGCACTTTTCAACAGCCGCTACCGCAGCGCCTGGCATCCAGTCGACGACGACGACCTGGCAGTCGGTACGACCTTTGAGATGATTATCCGCAGAGCCGCCAAGCGCGGGCTAATACGCGACGCTGAGGGCCGTGTGAATGCCTGGGTTGCGGAGCGACTGGAAAAACACCGCAACC
>VRUB01000034.1 GCA_019456345.1 Nitrospira sp.
GGATAGTACTGAGTAAACTCTGCATACGCCTTCGCTCTGACCGCGCCATCGCGGTCGAAAACCAGCGCTGTGGAGCCAGTCGTACCTTGATCCAATGAAATTACATAACTCATGCTCATCGTCTGCCGGCAGACGTACGCGCTACTCGTCTTAAAACCCACATACCTTGCTTTGCAAGCTGACCACGGGCCAGGAGTGCAATGGGGTGAGCCGGATAAAGACGAGGGTCCAGTGGACGCTCGTCCCGGCGAACGCCCGCGCCAGGAGGGCTCGGCCCGCTGCGCAAGCGAAGCAGGGACTGTAAAGCGCAGGGGCGCAGCGAAGAAAGTGGCGAGTCAAAAAAGCTATGAAAGCACTGTTCCAGCATGTTGCCAGGGTACCGGTTTCGTAGCGTTCTAGCCGATCTGTGACAACCGCAGCCGACGCGTGCTCTGAGGCCTACTACTTGCTCCCTTCGGTCTCCTCAAGCACACGCACGACCTCGAGGTAGCTATCCGGCGCGTTGTCGCCGAAGCGCAATTTGAGGCCGGCGCGTGCTGCCGTTAAAAGCCGTCGGGCCGCAGCATCCGCCATGATGGGCTCAATGCCCATGGCTCTCAGGGTCCGGGCGACCTCTTCCATCTCATGCGCGCGGCGCTCGCCATGGATCGCGGTGCGCCCGATCAGATAGTGCGCGAGCTTGTTCCAGTCGATGCCCGGGTAGCCGGTCCCTACGTACTCCAGCACACGCTCGGCAACCCCATATCTCGACGCCGCGAGCACGCACTCCAGAAACAGTGCCTCGAGGCCTTTTACAACGATGCTGCGAAACATCTTGGTCGCCGTGGCGCGGCCGATCTCGGGCCCGAAGTTCTCCAGCTCCATGCCATAAGGAGACAGCCGCGCCATCAGCTCGGGTACGGCCTCGCCACAAAGCAGCATCGGCACCTTGTGACCAAGCGCGGGCACACCGGCCATAACCGCCGCCTCGACGAAACGCGCGCCGCAGGCGACGATGATGTCCGCGATCTCCTGCTTGACCTCCGGCGAGGTCGAATTGAGATCCATGTAGAAGTGCCGTCCGCTCAAGAGAGGAGCGGCCGCCTCAGCCACGGTTAGGGCCACAGAGGAAACTACTGTCGACATGATAATCTCGCTGCGGCGGGCGAGCTCATCCAGTGACTCGACTAGCACAACGTCTGCATCGCCGGCGCGCATCTCAATCGTGGCACGCCGTGTCGGGTCACCGCGTGCTGCATCGTATGCGCAGATTGATGGCACCCCTACCTCACGAAGCCCTTTGGCAATGTGGTAGCCCGCCTCGCCGAAACCAATGTATCCGATACTTATATCCACGGTACCGTTCCTGTCGAGCTACTCCGCCAACTTGCCCCGCACAAGTAGTCGGCTTGGCTCATTGCTCGATCTCGACCCACAGCGGCTGATGGTCCGAGCCCTGCGCCTCGACGTCGACGCGGGCAGCGTGCACGGCATCGGCTAGGACTGTGCTTACGAAAACGTAATCGATACGAACATCGCCGTCGGGGCGTAGCTCTGTCGCGCCACCCTGCGGATCATTGCCCGCCGCAAGCCAGGCATCCACAAAACCGTCGAGCGATGTGAGGCGACCGTATTTTTTGTCGAATCCACCCACAATCATCTCGTACTCGGGCGAATCGGGCCGGGTGTTGAAATCACCCAGCAGGATCGCCTCGCGCGGCATCGGTGGTGCCGGCAATTCGTCCGGCCAATCGCTGGGCGTGCTGCCGGCTGACCAGACGCTGCCTGCGCCAGGGGCACGGTGGTGGATATCCAGCAGGCGCGCGACCTGCTCCCGGCGCTCGGGACTGGAAACATGACCGAGGTGCACGGAGTACAGGCGAACGGCGCCGCGCGGGCAGTCAATGACACCTTCGAGCGCTGCACGTTGCAAAGTGATCTGGTTAACCAGACCCGCCTTCGGCAGCATGTGGTTGCGCGCCGACAGGATGGGGGTGCGTGACATGAGCAGATTTCCAAACTGCCATCGGCGGTTATGGAGCTGACCGCGGTCGTCCGTGAAGCTGGCATCGACATCGATCCCCGGCCCGTAAACCCAGTGATACCCCGGCAACAGCGCAACCAGCGCAGCCACCTGGTCGACGAGACCGGAGCGCTTGCCGTAGCGCTCCACCTCCTGCATGGCAATGACGTCGGCGCCTTCAACCTCCCGGGCGATACGCTCGAGGTCGAAGCGTCCGTCCTTGCCCTGACCGAACTGGATATTGTACGTAACCAATCTCATGACGACAGGCGCCCCCTGCTCTTACATTGTCACGACCTTAAGGCGGCGGGTCAAATCGCGACGCGGCAGAGAGCGTCTAAGCCGCCGGCACCACTGCTTTGGACGCACGCTTAACACCGGGAGCGCGCGCACCTGTTGACCAGGTAGACGATGGAACGATAGTACCGGCCGCTGTGCAGCGATAACCCGATCTCACACGTACGGCTGGTCGAGTAACCCGATGCGCATTCAGCCGGCAACGATGCGCGCAGACTGCGTAATGCGCTTGCACTGAGCTCCGGTTGCGTGAAACCCTTGTCCCCGGCCCAGCCACAACAACCGATGTCGGCTGGAACGATCACCTCGCGTGCACATGTCTCGGCAATTCTTTGCAGCTTGGCCCCAAGGACCATGATGCGCGCACTACATGTAGCATGCACAGCGACGGTCTCGGGTATGCGCTGCCATGTCATGCGCTCCAATAGGTGGTCATGGATAAACTCGGTAATGTCGAGCAATTTCATGCGCTCGTCCAGCTTATGACGCAAGCGCAGCGTGCAGGGACTGGTGTCGGAGATCACCGGATCCTCGCCGTCGCGGCTCGCCTCGCGCAACGCTGTCCCCAGCTCCCCGGCCTTGGCGTCTGCTTGTGCCAGCAAACCCTTGCTCTCGAACGCCAAACCACAGCAGAGGTGCTCGCAGTTTTCCGGAAAGACTACATCGTATCCCGCCCTTCGCAGCAAGGTGTGGGTTTTGACCGGCAGCGAATCGCGCTCCGGATCGCCGCGCGCAGGGCCCATCGTGCGACTGACACAGCTCGCGAAATAGACTACGCGCGGTCCATCTCCCGTGCCACGTGTGGTGCGCTTTGGCATTTTCGCCACCGTGGGCAGGTAGGGATTCCATTGCGGTATACGATTACCCGAAATCTTGCGCGCACCGTGCGTGAAGCGCTGCATCAGCGATGTTCCCAAGACCGCGTGGGCCGCGTTGGCGGTGCCGAGCGCAAAGCGCACCCCATGGGATGCGGCGGCAAAATGGTTGGCCAACCAACCTGCGGTACGTGCCCGCGCGCGCCCCACTCCGGCGCCACGCAGGATCTTCACTATGCGGCCGGTGTCGATACCCACCGGGCAGCTCAGTGCACAGAGACCATCGGCCGCACACGTGTCGACACCCGCATACTGAAAAAGCGTGCGCAAGGTCCGCAAGCGTGCGGCATCTTCGCCCGTGGCCTGCAAGCGTGCAAGCTCGCGCAAACCGACGATGCGTTGTCTCGGAGTCAAGCTCAGATCGCGCGACGGGCAGGTCAGCTCGCAGAGTCCGCACTCGATACACTTGTCTACCGCCGGATCGACCGGGAACAGCAGCTTGAGATTCTTGACATGTACCTCGCGGTCGTCGTTTAGGATCACGCCGGGATTGAGAATATTGTCGGGGTCGATAATGGATTTGAGCTCGCGCATCAGCGCGTACGCCTCATGGCCCCATTCGAGCTCCACGTAAGGTGCCATGTTCCGGCCGGTGCCATGCTCACCCTTGAGCGAGCCGTCATACTTGCGGACCACCAAGTCGGCGAACTCGTGCATGAAGCGCTGATAGCGCTCGATCTCCTTGGGCCGGGCGAAATCCTCCGTGAACACAAAATGCAGGTTGCCTTCCATAGCGTGGCCGAAGATGATTGCCTGGTCGTAGCTATGTTTCCTAAGCAGTCCTTGCAGATCCAATGTTGCGGACGCCAGCTGTTCCATCGGGAACACGACATCCTCGACGATGACTACCGTTCCGGGCTCGCGCATGGCGCCAACCGAGGGATACAGGCCTTTTCGTATGTTCCACAGTTGGGTGTACTCCTCTAACTTGTCAGTGAAACGCACCGGTAACACGGTCTCGACGACAGCAATCGACTGTTCGATTTTGTTGATATTCCGCTTGAGCGCCGCAGTGTGGTGGGCCCGTGTATCTATCAGCAATGCGGCCGCGTCATCCGCAAGCTGCTTGAGCGCACCCGGCATACCTGGTTGGTCTTGCACCGAGCGAAGCGAAGCGCGATCCATGAGCTCTACCGCAACCACCGGCTGGCCTCTGAGCAAGGTCGCAGCCTCGCACGCGGTCCTAATGTCAGGAAACAGGACTAGAGCCGTCGCCTTGTGCGGAGGATCATCGACCGTGCGGTAGGTGATGGCCGCGATAAAACCCAGTGTCCCCTCGGAGCCGATCATCAGGTGCTGCAGGATATCGATAGGATCTTCGAAGTCGACCAGTGCGTTAAGACTATAGCCGTTGGTGTTTCTGATCTTGAACTTGTGGCGAATGCGTTCGGCGAGCACTGTGTTGGCGCGCGTCTCACGTGCCAGGCGATCGAGCCTGTCAAGCAGCCCGCGGTGGCTCCGCTTGAAAGCGCTGCGACTGCTCTGATCACCCGTATCGAGCACCGAGCCATCCGCGAGAATTATGCGTGCGCTGGCGAGCGTGTGGTAACTGTTTTGCGCTAACACACAGCACATGCCACTGGCGTTGTTGGCGGCGATCCCGCCGATTTTGGCGGCATTGATTGATGCCGGATCCGGTCCGATCTTTTTGTGAAACCGTGCCAGGTACTGGTTCGCCCGCCCACCGACAACACCGGGCTGCAGCCGGATCTCGGACGCGTCGGGACTGATCTCGTGCCCCTGCCACTCGTTGCCCAATACCATCAGAAGGGAATCCGTAACCGCCTGTCCGGACACACTGGTTCCCGCCGCGCGGAACGTGATGGGCGTGCCATGCGTGCGCGCCAGGCGCAATACACGCGACACCTCTTCCTCGGTTTCTACCTTGACGACCAGCTTCGGGATCAGGCGATAAAAGCTCGCATCGGAACCATAAGTCAGCGTGCGAAGCGGGTCGTCGATGAGACGTGGGTGTGGAATAAATGCCAGAAGCTCCCGGGACAACCGTTCGTAGGGTTCAGGTAGCACGTAATTACCTTTTGTCGGCAAAGCTTGTGGCCCGCAATGCCATGTCAGCGGCCCGTTACTGTGACCAACCACCCGGCATCTGCACGAGACAGGGCAATGACACAGTGTGTAGACGTAGAGTAAACTGAACTCACGACCAAATCTATCGCGTACCGAGAGAAATAATATGAAAACATACAAGATCGCCGTAATTCCCGGAGATGGTATTGGTAAAGAAGTGATTCCAGAAGGAATGCGTGTGCTCGAGGCGGCCGGGCGACGTTTCGACATCGGCTTCACATGGGACAGCTTTCCCTGGAATTGCGAGACCTATGCCCAAAGCGGCCGCATGATGCCGGACGATGGTATTGAACAGCTGAAAAGCTACGACGCGATTTTTCTCGGTGCCGTTGGTTTCCCCGGCGTCCCCGATCACGTGTCCCTGTGGGGTTTGTTGATTCCCATTCGCCGGGAGATGCAACAGTATGTCAATCTTCGGCCAGTGCGGTTACTCAAGGGCATCACCTCACCGTTGCGTGATCGCGGTCCGCAGGATATCGATTTTTTCGTTGTGCGTGAGAATAACGAAGGCGAGTACTCGGAGATTGGTGGCCGCCTTTATCGCGGCTCTGAGGCGGAAATGGCGGTCCAGGAGAATATCTTCACGCGTAAAGGCGTTGACCGCATCATGCGCTACGCGTTCGAGCTGGCACGAAAGCGCGATGCGAAACATGTCACCTCGGCAACGAAGTCCAACGGTATCATCCATACCATGCCCTTCTGGGACGAGCGCTTCAGGGCGATCTCGAAGGATTACCCCGACATCCGCACCGACCAGTACCACATCGATATACTCACGGCCCACTTCGTGCTGCATCCGGACTGGTTCGACGTGGTCGTGGGCAGTAATCTGCTGGGAGACATCCTGTCCGATCTCGGTCCGGCGGTAGCAGGTACGATCGGTATCGCGCCGTCTGCCAATATCAACCCCGAACGTAAGTTGCCTAGTATGTTCGAGCCCGTGCACGGCTCCGCGCCGGATATCGCGGGTCAGGGTATCGCCAACCCCATTGGACAAATCTGGTCCGGTGCGATGATGTTAGAGCACCTGGGCCACGCCGATGCGGCACGGGCGATCGAGGCGGCTATTGAGACTGTTATCGAGGACAATCGGCTGTGCACGCCCGACATGGGAGGAGCTGCAAAGACCGGCGAGCTCGGCAAGGCCATCGCCGAGGCAATCTAGAATACGTGAGGAGTGAGGAGAGAGCTATCAGCGCCTTCCCCTCACAGCTCACGCCTGGCACTTCCCATCTCACGCCCCACGCCTAACTCCTCCCGCTTCACGGAGTAATGGATCTTCAACTCAGTTTGCTGGTGCTGCTCGCCGCGCTCATGCACGCGGTCTGGAACACGCTGGTCAAATCGAGCGGTGACCGGCTCATCCAGCTTGCGCTGTTAAATCTCGTCAGCGCGGTGGTGGCGGTTTTCGCCATACCCTGGGTAGGCATTCCGGATCCGGCGAGCTGGGGATATATTCTCGCCTCGATAATCATTCACACCGCCTATTACCTCTTTCTGCTGCAAGCCTACCGATTCGGAGATTTGAGTCAGGTCTACCCGCTGGCCCGTGGGGTATCGCCGCTGGTCGTGGCGGTGCTCTCCATCGTGTTCGCAGCCGAGACGCTGAACGCCGGTCAGCTAGCCGGTGTGCTGGTCGTGTCCGTGAGTGTCGCCAGCCTGGCGTGGAACGGACGCTGGTCGCAACGCGACGAGATGAAATCGATCCTGTTCGCGGTCGCCACCGGTTTCATGATTGGCGGTTACACCTTGACCGACGGTACAGGAGTCCGTCTGTCGGGCAATGCGCTTGCCTACATCGCCTGGCTGTTCGCGCTCGACTGGATTCCTTTCGCCGTGATCGCAGTCATACTGCGGCGTCGTTCCCTTGGTCAGGGCGTGCGCGACCAGTGGCGCAGTAGCACGCTCGGGGGCATTCTGGCGCTCGCTGCCTACGGACTGGTGATCTGGGCGCTGAGTCTCGAGGCCATGGCGCCGGTGGCCGCGCTGCGCGAAACCAGCGTCATTATCGCAGCAGTGCTCGGTACCGTGTTCCTGGGCGAGCCGTTCGGGTTCCGGCGAGTCGTCGCTGCAATCGGTGTCACTGCCGGGGTGGTCATCTTGCGACTAGCGGGATAAAGGGGCCTATGGAATTCAGTAAACGGGCAGTTCAATATCGGCAAACAGGCGCTGCTGTTCCTCGCCCGAGCGCGCCCCGATGGCTGCATCCACGACCTCTCGCGTAAGATGGGGGGCGAACAGCTCGACAAAATCGTACATGTAGCCGCGTAAGAAGGTGCCGCGGCGAAACGCGATCTTGGTCGTACTCGCCTCGAACAGATGGCTCGCATCCAGGGCGCACAGATCATCGTCCGTTCTGGGATCGTATGCCATTTTGGCAACGATGCCGATCCCCAGCCCGATACGGACGTAGGTCTTGATCACATCCGCATCCATGGCGGTAAACACAACATTGGGCTCCAGCACGGGGCTCTTGCACACCACGTGCTGCGAGTCATTAGTAAAGTCAAAATCGCAGGTCACAATAGGATACTGTGTGACGCGCTCAAGCGTCAGTTTCTTTGTGCACAGCGGGTGACCGCGCGGTGTGACGATTGCGCGGTTCCAGAGATAACAAGGCATGACGATCAGGTTGTCAAAACGATCCAGCGCCTCCGAGGCAATCGCAAAATCCGCTTCACCGGAGGTGGCCAGCTCCGCGATTTGTGCCGGGCTGCCCTGATGCATATGCAGCGCGACCTTCGGGTAACGCCCGACGAAGTCACGTATGATCGGCGGAAGCACGAAGCGTGCCTGCGTGTGCGTGGTGGCGATGGATAGGGTTCCACTCTGAGGGTCGGTAAACTCCTTGGCTACTTCGGGAATGCTCTCCGCCTCGCTTAATATCCGCTCCGCCATCTCGATAATGGCCTCGCCCGCCGGCGTGATGCGGGTAAGTTGCTTGCCACTGCGCTCGAAGATCTGTACACCCAGCTCCTCCTCGAGCAGCTGGATCTGCTTGCTGACTCCCGGCTGTGAGGTATACAGACTGTCCGCCGTGGCCGACACGTTGAGCCCATGGCGGGCGACAGCAGAAATATAGCGTAGCTGACGTAAGTTCATGATGTAGACCGGTGGGCCCTGGCTCGCCTAGCAGGGCTGCTGCAGCAGATAGTCCAGCCACATGTTGGACAGCTTCTCCTGGACCGAGTTTTGCCGCAGCCGTGCGGCCAGATTGGGAAAGTCCACCCAATCCAGGGGCTGGTCCTGGTTGTAACACGAATACACGAAGTGCTCCTCCCCGGTCTCGGGGTCCACGTGCTTGCACAGGCACTGCGCGCACACGCCTTTCATCATGCACTGCATAGGCGAGTTGATC
Organism: Nitrospira sp.; assembly: GCA_019456345.1. Taxonomy (GTDB): domain Bacteria; phylum Pseudomonadota; class Gammaproteobacteria; order Acidiferrobacterales; family SPGG2; genus VRUB01. The sequence continues at coordinate 8,621 of VRUB01000034.1, forward strand.
GATCCAATGGCGACGTGGTCACCCTTGAGATACGGTTTCAGCACACCGTGACGTGCTTCTTTGACGGCCGCCATCATGCGATCGGAGCCGATGGCGATGATGTGATCGACGTCCTCGAATCTCATCGGTGTATCACCCAGGTCCCCTTCAAAATACGCCACCATGGCCTGCACAATGTTCCCGACGAACGATTTGTCCTGCACCCGAGTGGTGGATATCGGTTCGGCATCGGGCGCGGGGTCCACCGCCCACACGATGACGTCTGAGGCGGCCTCGATCTCCTCGACCTTGAATACGTCGTCGCGGCTCTTGTAGCCGGCGAAGTAGATTACCCGGTTGCCCGTTGCGCGCAAAGCCTTACCGATCGAGAACAACACGGCGTTACCCAAACCGCCGCCCGCGAGCAATACGGTCTTGTCATGCGGCATCGCCGTCGGTGTCCCCGTCACACCCATGACCACGATCGGATCGCCTGGTTTCCATGAGGCGCAAAGGCGTGAGGAGGTGCCCATCTCCAGCGCAATGAGCGAGATCAGTCCCTTTTTCTTGTCAACCCACGCCCCGGTGAGCGCCAGACCTTCCGCCGTAAGCGTTGTATTCTCCATTATCGGCGCGAGCGTCTCGAAGTTCTGCACGCGGTAGAACTGCCCCGGGTGGAATTTTCTTGCCTGCATCGGCGCCTTGACCACGACCTCGATGATCTTCGGTGTCAGACGGTTAACCTCGACGACCGTGGCGATGAGCTCCCCGTCCAGTCGCCGTTTAAAGGCTTCAAGCGCGCGCTCCCGTTCAGGCTGGCCCGCCGGATCCAGATGCTTGAGGTCCGAGTCGAACAGCTTCACCACATAGGGGTAGCCGTCCTTGGCGCTGGCCATGGCTTTGACCACGTTGCCGGCATAGACCGGATGGTTGTCACCGTAAAAGCTGATGTACTTGCCGTCCTTGTGATAGGAGGTCAGCGGTGCCGGCTTGCCGATCTTGGGCCAGCGCGTATCGTGTACCGGCTCGAGCCGGAACTCGCCGTTGGTTGACGCCGGCTCAAAGCGCTGGAAGAAATTCTTCTCCAGCTCGAAGGTGCCGGGATACTCTTGCTCATAGATGATATTGGGCGAGGTGCCCGCGGCGATCAGCAGGCTGCGCAGCGGTACCTCGATCTCTTCACCCGACGCGCTCCACTTGCCGTCCTCTTCCTGCCGCATGGTTTCGAACTTGACAGCCCGCAAGTGTTCATACTCATCCGGGATCGCCTCCAAGGGATTCATTCCTTCTACCCACGCAATCCCTTCCTCCAGCGCCTTGATGATCTCTTCGTGGTTCTGCCGGTAAGCCGGGGCATCCTTCAGTCCCTTGCGGTAGAACAGTGTCACTCCGCCCCACTTCGCCACCAGCGGCACGAAGTTCGGCGTCTCGCCGTGCGCTTGCGCGCGCGCGCGTTCGGCGCGCACCTCCCGTCCGTGGCCCAGGAGCTCGTCCAGAATCATTCGTTCTTCTTCGTCGTACTGCGCCAACACGGTATCCTCACCGCATCGATCCACGAGCCGCTCGTAGCGCGACAGCATCTTCTCGACCTGCACCGGGTAATAGGCCATCAGCTCCGTTGCCGTATCGAGGGCAGTCAGGCCGCCGCCGATGACACCTGCGGGTAACCGCACCTGTAAGTTCGCCAAGGACGACCTCTTGGCCGCGCCGGTCAGCTGCAGGGCCATGAGAAAGTCCGAGGCCACGCGGATACCGCGGATGAGGTTGTTCTTGATGTTAATAATGGTCGGCTTGCCGGCGCCGCTGGCAATGGCGATATGGTCGATCCCGAGATTCCATGCGTCGTCGATAGTCAACGTGCCGCCGAAGCGTACACCGCCGTAGCAAAGGAATGCCTTGCGCCGCGCCAGCGTAAGATAAATTACCTTGAGAAAATTCTTGTCCCAGCGCACGGTGATGCCGTACTCGGCGACGCCACCAAAACCGGCCATGATGCGTTTGTCGAGGTCCTCGTAAAGCTGCTCGAAATCCGCGATCGGCGCAGGCAGCGACGCCGCGTCGCCGGTCAGCTCTGCCGGTAACGGTTCGATCTTGAGTGCGTCGATTCCAACCACCGTAAAGCCTTCGTTCAATAGGTAATGTGCGAGCGTATAACCTGCTGGGCCCATACCCACGACAAGCACCTTCTTGCCGTTGTAGGGCAGCGCGTACGGGCGCTTGACGTTCAACGGGTTCCAGCGCGTCAACAGGCTGTAGATCTCGAACCCATAGGGCATGAAGAGCACATCGGTGAGCACGTTTGTCTCGATCTGCGGGATGTCCACCGGTTCTGTCTTCTGATAGATGCAACCCTTCATGCAATCGTTGCAAATTCGATGGCCGGTACCTGGGCACATGGGGTTGTCCACGACGATCAGGGCGAGCGCTCCAATGTTATCGCCTTGGCGCTTGACGAGGTGCATTTCCGAGACCTTCTCATCAAGCGGACAGCCGATCTGGTTAACACCCAGGGGATTGACTTTGAAGGTGCCCGTGGCCTTGTTGTGCATGCCCTGGGAGCAGTAATCGGTTTCGGTCTCATGACAGTAGATGCAATGATCGACCTCGTACAGTACCTCACGCTCGCTGTAGCGCGAGTCGGTAAGAGCGAAACCGTCTCTGCGTCGGAGGGTCGCCTGCGGTCCCGTCAATGCGGTGTAACCATCGGGGGATACGGTTTCACAAGGAACCAGGTGCTGGAAGTCGGTCTTCTCCGGCTTCTTGAAACTTACCCATCTGGCGACAGACTTCTTCATCTCCGCGTCATTGGCTGCCGCATAGCACCAGCGTTGTACCGTGGCGAGCAGCTGCTCGGCAAAAGGCAGTGGTGCTTGTTGTGCGAGTGCCTCAGAGAACGTGCGCTTCGCATCCGCGTTGCGCATCAGCCTGCCCCGAAGTGCATCCAGGTCCTGATCGGCGTTGGCATGATCACTGTCCTTGCCCTTCTGCAAACGCCTGTAGTGCTCAACCAGCCGGTAAAGCGTCGCACCGACAAGGCCAACGGCGTGCTCCGCATCCGCATCGTCCGCGGTCTCCGGGAAGCCGGTACGTGTGAGCAATGCAAGCTCTGCCTGCAACCGCGGCAAGTCCCACTGCGTCAGGTCTGCGCCCTTGTACTTGGCGCCCGCGCGCATGACGACACCGTCGCGGAACGCGAAGACGGTGTTAACTTGCTCCTGAATGGCCTTCGCCTGCGCTTCATGCACAGCCTCCACCTTGAACAGACGCGCGACAAAGCGCCCGACGTGGGGCGCGACCCGCACCAGCAGGTCGGAGATTTGCTTGGAGGGCAAACCCTCTCCCTTGGAGCTGCGGTAAGCCTCGTACTCGGCAAAGAGCGGCGGATCGTCTTTGCCTAATGACGCATCAAACGTGGCGAGAAGGTCCTGCAGGCGGCCGGGGTCATACAGATCGCCGTATGTGAACCCCGGTATTCCGAGGATCAGCGCATCGGCATCGTGGCCCTGAGCTGCCACTTTCGCTACGGTCTGTATTGAACTGTGATGTCTGTGCCCCATAGTTAACGACTGTCCTGAGCGCTCGTGCATTGCGCTCGATATTCTACCCTATTATGCCGGCACTCGGCGGTTGGCGCCCGACGCTCAGATCGTTAAGCGGCCCTTCGTGCGTCCCGCGTCGCCGCCGCGCGCGGCGGATGCGGCCCCTGCTGACCGGCTCAATACGCCGGTGCACAACCCGTGAAGCTCAGCACATGCGCAGGCGAGACAGCGATGGCACGATCCGTCCGCCGCTTTCGCTCTCGAACCGGCCCGCCGGAAAAGAGGGGGTTAGCGCCAGCTGGCTATCGTCTTGGCGCAGAGGATTGGGTCGGCCGCATGCTTTGGCACGGATTAGACCGGCTTAGCGGCGCATAGCTTTCGATAATTGGCTGGGTTATCCGTGCTGCTGCTTCCGTATGTTCTCCAGTAACATACGAACATCGACCGGCTTGGCGGCCCGCACGTTGACGGTGAGCCGTTCTCGCGGGTCCTGGTGGACGTACTCGGTGTGGAAATTGTCACTGCCATAAACACCGGCGGCCGCAAGCGCCAGATCGTCACGCAGCTCATGGAAAGTGGCCTCGTCATTCGGAGCCAGCAGCCGGTCATTGGCGACGAACGCCCACTGCTGCGGGTCAAACTTCAGGGCACCGTGCAGGAGTTGCTCGCGCTCCAACAGCTGGCACGCTGTCAACGCCACCGCAGCAGCGGCCGAGATCCGCTGCGGCAAGGTACCCGGCTGCGCGGTCTTGCGCTGGTAGGTAAGGCTATAGCGATTTCCGTCCGGGGCCACATAAAGGTTGGCGTCATGGCTCACGAGCATCACCCCCAGACCATCAGGCACGTGGCGATAGTCGGCGACGTCGATCAAGATACCGGGTAATGCCTGCCGTTGAATCCATGCGTGAAAGATGTCGATAAACTTGGCGTCATCGACGTTCGTTGACGCCAGCGTGGTGAATCTAATGCAAAAGCGCTGGAGCCCTGGACTCACGTAATCTTCCGTCTGTTGTGCCAGTGCTATCACGACACCGCCGATTTCAGGATTGCATCTGGCGAAGCGGGACGCGGTTTTCGTTGCGCTTCAAGCATACGGCCGTGGCAGGCGTGTGCGGCTTCGATGAAAAGCTGCGCTTCTTCGACGCGTTGACGGGCCAGCTCCGAGGTCGGCTCTTTGCTCCTGGAGTCGTACGCCTGAAAGATCAGGCGGGCAAACTTGCTGCCGGCAAATGGATCGAAAAACAGCTCGGTGTCATAGAAACGCGTACGAAACTCTCGCAGGATAACCTCAGGGTCATCGGCGATGTCAGGGTTTTGCAGCTTGATCAGTCCTTGCGCGGCCGTAAGCATGGCGTTCAACGCCTTGCCCGTCGCGCGCCGAGCGCTCGCGTCCTCATCGAGGAAAAGCTGTGCCTCAAACACCTCGTCCTCGGCCGCGGCAATGCCGAAGTCGGCCAAGCTTACAACTTGGCCCGCACATTCACCGACGCCGATGTCGCCGATGGTGAACTGCCTGGCATCGCCCCAATCGGAGTAGAGCGACGGGTCGACGTCATGCGCCGGCACGATCATGAGATCCTGTAGCATGGCCTTGGCTTCTTTTTTCCCAATGCGCGCCATGAACTCGCTGAAATGCTCGTGTGCCTGGCGCTCGCGCAGGTATCGATCGATTAACCGCTCAACGGTCTCCGGAATCCGCTTCGAGGGTACGGCGCCTATGCTCAGGCCAAAGGCCTTGGCGTTTGCATTCCAGCGGCCACCCAGAAGCACGCGAAAATGGGGTACCTTGTAACCATTAATGGTCCGCCCCACTCCGTAAAATCCGATCTCGGCGAGATGATGCTGGCCGCAGGAGTTGAAGCAACCGCTGACCTTGATTCTCAGATCCTTTAGCGTTTCATCATACTGGAGCTGCTTGGCAGCAAGGCGTTGGCGTAGCGCCGCGGCCAAACCGCGCGACGAAGCGATTCCGAGCTTACAGGTATCCGTGCCAGGACAAGCCGTGACGTCGACGATGGAATGCGCTCCCGGTTCACCCAGGCCGATCTCTGACAGATCGCGGTGCAGAACCGCAAGGTCTGGCTGATGTACCCAGCGCAACAAAAAATTTTGCTCCACCGTGATACGAATGGTGTCTTTCACGTAACGCCGACAGATCGTCGCCAACTGGCGCAGCTGGCGCGACGTGATGTCACCGAGCGGCAAGGTCACGGATACCGTCGCAAATCCCGCTTGCCGTTGACCGTAGACATTAGTCTTCTCCCAACCTGTGAAGCCAGCTGCCGGACCAACCGGATCGCTGGTGGCAGGGTACGACCGCGGTGACTCGCTGGCATCGTTTACCGAGCTGATCCAGCTTGTCCACTTTGGATCTTCTTGCAGCGTTTCGCGCTCCTTTAACACCAGCCGGCGAAACTCATCGATGCCGAGCTTCGCCACCAGAAACTTAATGCGCGCCCTGGCACGGTTGCGCTTTTCCCCCAAGCGCGCAAACACGCGCGCGATTGCCTGCGCCGTGGGGAGCAAATGTTCTTCTGGGAGAAATTCGTCGAACAGCTTTGCCTGGTGAGGAATAGCGCCCAGGCCGCCACCGACGTAGAGCTCGAACCCGCGTTTTTCCACGCCATCGACAACGCGCGTCCTGGCGATACCGCCCATATCATGCATGAACACAAGGCCACAGGCAGACGCGCTGCAACCCGAGAATGCAATCTTGAACTTGCGGCCGAAGTCCTGCGCATCGCGGTGACCGAGCAAGAACTCGGCGGTCGCCTTGCTGTAGGGAGTCACGTCAAAAACCTCGTCGCGGCAAACGCCGGCCAGGGGACAGCCGGTCACATTGCGCACGGCGTTCCCGCACGCCTCGCGGGTCGTGATGCCGACCGCAGCGAGCCTGCGGTGCATATCGGGGGTGTCGTCGATCGAAACGAAGTGAAGTTGGATATCCTGCCGGGTGGTGAGGTGCAGGATCGCATCGGAGTACTCCTCCGCAATGTCGGCGAGCACTTCCATCTGTGCCGTTGTCAGAGCGCCAAACGGGATCTTGATCCGCTGCATGCCGGGCGCGTCCCACCTGGTATTCGGTCCCTTCAGTAGGTCACCGGACGGATACGGGATGTCCTGAGTCTTCTCGCCGTCGTGGCGCTGGCCGTTGTCGTAGCGTTGGCCGTACACGCCTCGGCGCAGTCTTATCTCCGCGAAGATCTTTTCGTCGATCTTGCCCTGCCGGCGTAGCCGGAGCTGGCGCTCGTAGTGATCGATCTCCTCGGAGAGCGCGGGGCTAATACGATCGGCAAGCATACTTTTCCAGCTTTGTTGCAATGTGACCTCCTCGGGTACGTTCACAGCGTGGCCGGGTCGTGATGCACGCGGCCTCAATAGCGCTGTGGTGAAGGCGCAAGATAAACGAACTCGTTAGGCTCGAAAAATAATAAATTCAAATATCTATATTCGATTTTCTTATATCTTTCCCCGAATCGAGTGTGGATTTGTCGCGTGCGCCCGCACCTCGATCACTCAAGCGGGTCGCGCGGTGACACGCGTCCATCCGGCCACAGCCAATTCGCAGCCCGGTGTGCCTCCGAGGCGTACGTACACCCGCTTGCGCACCCGAGCGAATAACCGTAGTCTGGGTCTGGAAATAACGAGAACTTGTAGGCGCGAATGAGTGAGCGGAACGAAAACCCACAACACCGAGATGCGATAATACGCGTCCTGATCGCCAAGGTCGGGCTCGACGGCCATGATCGCGGTGTCAAGATCGTCGCACGCTGCCTGCGCGACGCCGGCATGGATGTGATCTACACGGGCCTGCACCGCACGCCCGAGGAGGTCGTGAGCACCGCCATTCAGGAGGACGTGGACGTTCTCGGCGTCAGTCTGCTGTCCGGCGCCCACATGACCATCTTTCCGCGCCTCATCGCGCTGCTCAGGGAAAGCGATGCCGCGGATATTCTGCTTGTTGGCGGCGGGGTGATGCCCGATGAGGACGTGGCCGCCCTCAAAGAGCTGGGTGTGGCCGAGATCCTGCTGCAAGACACACCGCCCGATGCTATCGTCGAGACCGTCCGGCGCGTGGTCCGCGCGCGCGGTCCACGCTCGGCCCACTGACAGAACTACACATCGATTTACGCGCAAACATGGAGTTCTGGTCCTTTCCGCCTAGTTACGATCGCGACTATCTGCCCGACCCGACGAGCCGATACTGGTTCCGACAACGCGAGACCATGGCACCCGGGGTGCGTGAGACGGCAATCGCCCGGCGCCTGCGCACGGTCATGCGCTATGCCTATGAAAACGCCCCCTTCTATCGCCAGAAATGGGATGAGGCGGGTATTCATCCCGATGACGTGCACTCGCTCGAGGACTTCGAGCGCGTGCCGGTCGTAACCAAGCAAGAGCTGCGCGCGGCACAGGCACGCGCCGCGCCATTCGGCGATTACCTGTGCATCCCCGACCGGGAGGTTCACCACATCCACGGTACCGGCGGCACCACCGGCCGTCCTACCGCCTTCGCGATCGGACGCCACGACTGGGAAACGATCGCGGAAAACCATGCGCGGGTCATGTGGGGCATGGGCCTTCGACCCGGCGATATCGTGTTCATTGCCGCCATCTTCAGTCTGTATATGGGATCATGGGGGGCCTTGCGCGGCGCCGAGCGTCTGGGCGCCAAGTGCTTTCCGTTCGGCGCGGGCGTAGCGGGCATGACTGCGCGCGCTGCTGGCTGGTTGCAGTCGATGCGGCCGACAGCGTTTTACAGTACGCCTTCTTACGCATTGCACCTGGCCGACGTGGCACAGGCCGAAGGCATCGACCCGCACGAGTTCAACCTCAAGCTGATGTTCTTCTCCGGCGAGCCTGGCGCTTCCATTCCGGGCATTCGCGCCCGCATCGAACAGGCGTTCGGCGCGCGCGTAATCGACTGCGGCTCGATGGCCGAGATAACGCCCTGGATGAACGTCGCCGGCAGCTGGGAAACATGCGAAGGCATGCTGCTGTGGCAGGACATCGTCTACACCGAGGTGTGCGACCCGACGACCCATCTCCGTGTTCCGTACGGCAACCGCGGCACGCCCGTGTACACGCATCTCGAACGTACGTCACAGCCGATGATTCGGTTGCTCTCCGGTGACCTTACTTATTGGGTAAGCGAACCGACACCGTGCGGGCGGACCTACCCTCGACTGCCCAAAGGCATCTACGGGCGCATCGACGACATGTTCACGATCCGCGGTGAGAACATCTACCCGAGCGAAATCGATGCGGTGCTCAACAAGAACCCAGACTACGGCGGCGAGCACCGTATCATTATCACCCGCGAGCAGGCGATGGACGAGCTCGTGGTGCGCATGGAGGGGAAGCCCGAGGTCTACGCCGCCGGCGAGGACAGCGTCGCCGCACTACAGCGAACAACCGAAAATGATCTGCGGAACGCCCTGGGCATACGCGCCAAGGTCCAGGTGGTACCCCTCGACTCGATCCCGCGAACCGATTTCAAGGCGCGACGAGTGGTCGACGATCGCGATCTGTTCCGCTCGCTTAATCGGGAGTTAGACTCCTAACTAAGGCCATGGTCACAGCCAAGCCCTCGCTCGAACTGGTCGCGGAGGTGCTCAACGGGCATCCCCGCAGCATCTCTCGGCTGATCTCGCGGGTGGAGGCGCGTGATCCGGAGTGCCGCCCGGCGCTGGCGCAGATCTACGAACACACCGGCCGCGCCCATCTGATCGGGATCACCGGTGTCCCCGGGAGCGGCAAGTCCACGCTAGTGCGCGAGCTCGCGCTTGCCGCGCGCAAGACCGACCGCACCATCGGCATCATCGCCATCGATCCGTCGAGCCCCTTTTCCGGCGGCGCGATTCTGGGCGATCGCATTCGCATGAACGAGCTCACCGGCGACCCGGGCATATTCATCCGCAGCATGGCGACGCGTGGTGCGCTCGGCGGGCTCGCACGCGCCAGCATGGATGCGGTCGACCTGCTCGATGCCGCCGGGTTCGACATGATCCTGCTCGAGACTGTCGGCGTCGGTCAGGACGAGGTGGACATTGTGCAGGCGGCGCACACGACGGTCGTGGTCTCGGCACCGGGACTGGGCGATGACGTGCAGGCGATGAAGGCCGGCCTCCTGGAGATCTCTGACATTCACGTCGTCAGTAAATGTGACCGCGCCGACGCGAACAAGACGATCATAGACCTTAAGGCGATGCTCAGTCTTGGGCTGCGCATGAACTCGACCACCGGCTGGCAACCGCCGGTCGTGCGCACCAGCGCCGAAGCGAAGGAAGGCATCGACGAGCTACTCGCCGCTATCGATCGCCACCGCGAGCATCTGCAGCACAGCGGAGAGTTGGCGCAGCGGCGTCGACGCACGGCGGAGATGCGTATGTTGAAGACGGCAGAGGATATTCTACGCGCACGCTTCATCAGCCGTGACGACGACATCGTGGTCGATCTGGTAGAGCGCGTGATCACGCGCGCGCTTGACCCCTACACGGCGGCACTCAATCTTTTAGCCACCCTTGACGAAGGTAAAAGTGATGACGGTGGAAAAAAACGACCTTGATGCATCGACGCTCGAGCGGTTGACGCGCACCCTGACCGAGTGGGAGCAAAAGGAGCTGGCATCGTTTCTTGCACACCAGCCCGAGACCAAGGAACACTACCACACGGCGTCGAGGTTGCCGCTGAAACGGGTGTACACGGCACTCGACACCAACGAGACGCCGCTCGAGGACATCGGTCTCCCGGGTCGCTACCCGTTCACGCGCGGTCCCTATCCGACCATGTACCGCGGTCGACTATGGACTATGCGGCAAATCGCCGGCTTCGGGACCGGGGCCGATACCAACCAGCGTTTCAAGTATCTGATATCCCAAGGGCAGACCGGGCTCTCGGTCGATTTCGACATGCCGACCTTGATGGGCTATGACTCGGATCACGCTATGAGCGTGGGCGAGGTCGGACGCGAGGGGGTCGCTATCGACGTGCTCGATGACATGGAGGCACTGTTCAACGGCATCGATCTCACCGAGATCTCCGTGTCCATGACCATCAACCCGAGTGCATGGATCTTGTTCGCCATGTACATCGCGCTTGCGCAAAGTCGCGGTTACGACTTGCACCAGCTTTCGGGGACCATACAGAACGACATTCTCAAAGAGTACATCGCCCAGAAGGAGTGGGTTTTTCCGGTGCGGCCGTCCGTGCGCATCGTGCGTGACTGTATTACCTACGGGGCGGAAAACATGCGCCGTTACAATCCGGTTAACATCTCCGGCTATCACATCTCCGAGGCCGGTGCGACTGCGGTGCAGGAAGCGGCCTTCACCATGGCCAATGCGATCGCCTACATCGAAGAAGTCGTTAAGGCCGGTGTCGATGTCGATGCATTCGCACCGCGTTTGTCCTATTACTTTGTCAGTCAGGCGGATTTTTTCGAAGAGATTGCCAAGTTCCGGGCGGTCCGGCGAGTCTATGCGAAGATAATGAAAAAGCGCTTCGGTGCGACCAAGCCCGAGTCCATGCGCCTGCGATTTCATTCACAAACCGCGGCCGCAACCTTGACCAAGCCGCAATACACCGTCAATGTGGTGCGCACCGCGTTCCAAGCGCTGGCTGCCGTACTGGGCGGTGCCCAGAGCCTGCATACCAACGGGCTCGACGAGGCATTCGCCATCCCCACCGAGGAGGCCATGACGCTTGCCCTGCGCACACAGCAGGTCATTGCCGATGAGAGCAACGTCGCCTCGGTTATCGATCCCTTGGGCGGCTCGTATTACGTGGAGAGTCTGACCGCGCAGATGGAGCAAGAGATCTTCAAAATACTCGAGCAGGTCGAGGCCATGGGGGGCACCTTGAAGGCGATCGAGGACGGCTGGTTTCAGAAAGAGATCGCCGACTCCGCTTACGAGTTTGCCAGACGCAAGGCCAGCGGAGAGCGAGTCGTCATTGGTGTAAACAAGTACGTCGAGCCAGACGAAAAACTTGAGGTTGACGTACATCCGTATGATCCCGCGACCGAGCGACGCCAGATCGAGAACCTACAGCGCGTCAGACAGAAACGCGATCAACAGCGGGTGACGGCCTTGCTCGAACAGCTCAAGCAGGTCGCGCGAGACGAATCGGCGAATATCATGCCGATCACTATCGAGCTGATGCAGGCGCGCGCCACGATGGGTGACATTATCGAAACGCTTAAAACAGTCTGGGGTACGTACCGCGAGACACCGGTGATTTGAGCGGATGCAGATCCATCCGCAGTCTCTGGCGCCAGACGATTTTGACCACCAACAAATTGGAGGGGCTCTTATGCCTGACGTGATACTTAGCGGCAGTGAGGGGAATTTTTCCGCCTATCTCGCCACGCCGGCCAGTGGAAGCGGGGCCGGCATGATATTGATTCAAGAGATTTTCGGCGTCAATAAAGTGATGCGCGACATTGCTAACCAGCACGCAGCCAATGGCTATTTGGCGTTGTGCCCGGATCTTTTCTGGCGCCAGGAACCCGGAATTCAGTTGACCGATCAGACCGACGAAGAATGGCAAAAGGCCTTCGCGCTGTATCAGGACTTTGATCCGGACAAGGGCGTCGACGACCTGATTGCGGCGCTTGATCATCTTCGCGCACTCGATGGCTGCAGCGGAAGGGTCGGCACCGTAGGTTACTGTCTCGGGGGCAAGCTCGCCTATATGATGGCGACACGCTCGAACGCGGACTGCAACGTCAGTTACTATGGCGTGGCTATCGAGACCCTGCTCGACGAGGCGGCCAACATCACACGCCCGCTGCTGCTGCATATTGCCGAAGAAGACGAGTTCGTACCGAAGGAAGCGCAGGCGCAAATCAAAGCAGCGCTGGCGACCAACCCGCATGTGACCATCCACAGCTACCCTGGAGTGGGCCACGCCTTCGCCCGTGTGGGAGGTCAGCATTTTAACGAAGAGGCAGCGGCATTGGCCAATCGCCGTACCACCGAGTTTTTCAAAAAACACCTCGGATGACTTTAGTAACAAGTAGTAAGCTTCAATTAGCAAGTCACAAAATTTCCATATTTTTCTCTTACCTTATCTTGTTACTTGCTACTTTCCGCTAATTAATTAATGGATGCATTGCTGACCGTCTCGGTCCCCGTCTTTGGTCTGATCCTCTGTGGCTACCTGGCGGGTTACTTCGGTGTGCTGGGCGCACAGAGCAGCGAAGCGCTCAACCGTTTCGTCTACTACTTCGCGCTTCCCGCTCTGCTTTTTATCTTCGTCGCCCGCGCGCCGTTGGAAAGGATCCTGTACTGGCCGTTTCTGGCCGCGTGGGGCGGAAGCCTCGTTCTTAGCTTCGGGCTAACCGCGCTCCTTGCTCGGCTCGTCTATCGAGACCGGCTGGCGGTGGTCGGCCTGCGCTCAATGAACGCCTCCTTTGCCAATACCGGCTACATGGGGATCCCGCTTGCGATCACGGCCTTTGGCGAGGCCGCCGGCCTGCCCGCGATCATCGCAACGGCGTTCATGGGCATCGTCCTTATCAGCCTTACGATCGCCCTGATCGAAACCGATCTCAGCACAAAGGCCGGCGCCGGCGGCATCGCACGCGATGTCGGGCTCGCGTTGGCGAAGAACCCGTTGGTGCTATCGGTGGCCGCCGGCGCCCTCGTGTCGGCATTCGGGATTTCGATACCGCTACCTTTAGCGAAGTTCTTCGATCTTCTTAGCAGCGCTGCTGGCCCGTGCGCCTTGTTCGCGATCGGCCTGTTTATCTCCGGCCAATCTGTTCGAGAAGGTCTCCACGAGGCCGCTTTGATAACGGCAATAAAACTGCTCGTGCATCCGGCGATCGCCTGGCTGCTGCTCGCGGCCGTATTCGAGGTCGAGCCGCTGTGGGCGACGGTGACGATTCTGATAGCGGCGCTCCCGACAGGCGCCAACTGCTTTGTGCTGGCCCAGCGCTACAATGTATTCGTCGCCCCTACCTCGGCGACGATTCTGCTATCAACGGCGTTATCGGTCGTTACCGTCTCGCTGCTATTGATATTATTACGTTAAGCTAGAGTCCGTTTGAGGAGGTTTATCCGATGAAAACAGTTCCCAAGCTTACCCTGGATGACGCGCGCATCATTATGGACGCCGCAGAGAAAAAAGCGCGCGAGATCGGTGTCGATATGGACATAGCCATTACCGACGACGCCGGTCGTCTTCTGATGTTTCACCGCATGGACAACGCGCGAATTACCAGCATCGATATCGCCATCAGCAAGTCATTTACCGCCGCGGGCGCGCGCAAATCCACGCGCGCCTACGGCGAGACCAGCAGACCGGGCGGACCCTCTTACGGCATCCATGTGAGCAACCAGGGACGCTTCATGGTGTTCGCCGGCGGTCTGCCGATCTTCGTCGAGGATCAGATTGTTGGCGGCGTGGGCTGCAGCTCCGGGCACCCGGATCAGGATGAGGCCGTGGCGCAGGCGGGCATCGATGTGCTCTTAAAGAATTTGCCGACGTAACCTGTGCGCCTGCACCACTTAGGTCTCATTAAATACCACATGTATTAAGCAACATACTGGTTATATCCTTGGAGCAAGCGGTGACGGTCGCTTTCGCTCTGTCTGATATAAAGCCGTGTCGCAGCCGTGGATAATCGCTTTACGGCGCTGGCATCACGGAATCGCGAGCATTCTGTTCCGAGCGTGATTTTTCAGAAAAAGAGAGCGACAGCGTGGGCTAGAGAACGGTGGCAAGCGGCAGGCACGCTATTGGGTCGATGCCGTAGGCGCGAGGCTCTAGTACTTGATCGATTTCGGCCGGACGACTGTTGTTGGAACTTTGATCCATGAGGTCGACGGTCTCCAAAGTCGAATATGGGACATCGTCCGGCTTGAGTACGAGCGTTACTCTCGGCTTGAGACGGCGAACACGGTTTGTGGTTATCACCACCCCCACCTCGCCGGTGTTCAGCTTAACCACGCTGCCGATTGGATAGATGCCAATGCACTGGATGAATTGTTCGACCAGATTGCTCTGGAACGCTTTGTTGCGCCATTCGTACAGGTTCCTCAAGGCAATGTGCGCGAGGATGGCGACGTGATAGGCCCGGCCGCTAGTGAGGGCATCGTAGCAATCGAC
>VRUB01000200.1 GCA_019456345.1 Nitrospira sp.
ACATGGTTCTCGGTAGCCAGTTCGGCTTTACGCAGGCGCAATTCGACTGGATCTGCTCTGACCTTTCAAGATTCCCGGTGGCGCGTGCGGTCGCGGCATCGTCCGCGTTTCCACTGGTAATGACACCGGTCGCATTGAAAAACTATGCGGGCCGCTGCAACTACCGGCCTCCACCCTGGTTCAACGCGGCACTGGATGCACGTGATACCATGCCGCAGCGATACAGGCAGGCCGATAGACTTTTCACTTATATGGATCGGCTGGAAAGGCCGTACATTCATCTCGTTGACGGCGGTCTGTCGGACAACCTGGGCCTTCGCGGAGTACTCGAGCGGGTGTCGCTGGAAGGCGGTGCCTGGAATGTCATTCGCGCGGCGGGGCTCGAGCTGACACGGCGCGTTGTATATATTGTGGTCAACGCGGAATCGACCTTGGATGTTAGCTTGAACCAGAAACCACGCGCGCCCAAGATCAAGCAGGTGGTGCGAGCCGCAAGCGTGGCTTTTATCAATAGCACGAACTTTGACACTATTGAATCGTTTAAGCAGAACATCTCGAAATGGCGCGACGAGATCCGCGCGAATTGATGCCGGGCGCAGGGTCAAAGACCGAGCGCGAGCGGCGGCGAACCGGAGGTGGGGGCGTGCGACGACTTTGATATTATTGTGGTCGATGTCAGTCTGGGAGAACTGGCGGATCAGGTCGAGGGGAACTATCTGAAGCAGCTACCAACGGGTTTTCATTTGCAACCCGAGGATGTGGACAGGTTGCGAAACGCGGCGGCCAAGCTCCTGGCTCAGTCGGCTTCCTTTCAGAGCTTTATTAAACAATTGCGTTGAAAAGAGGCTAGGCAAATATCCCGTGCAAAAACCAGCTGTCTTTTTCTCTGCGCTCGCGAAAAATCCAGAAACGTGAACCTTTCGGATTCTCTGCCACAAAGTAATCGCGCGTAATGTCTTGCCCGTCCCACCAACCGCTTTCGATGCGCTCGGGTCCGGCGCGCAGGCACAGCTCCCCCTGTAGCCACGGCTGACCTTGCATAACTTGCAAACGCTGGGGTTGGGCGAGTAACCACAAGGGGCGCGTCCCGAACATGGGTTTAGGTCCGGGATCGCCGGGTGCGCAGGTGCGGTGAGCGCGTTCGGGCCGGTGCTCCGGCACCAGACAGACGCCGCGCACCGCGTCATCACCCAGCCGGGCGCGCAAGCGCTCCAGCAGGAGCTGGTTTGCTTCCCGCGACTCATGCTCGCGGAACAAATCCAGGTTTCGGCCGGGGAGGGGCAGGATCTCTCCTGCGACAAGCCGGATGTCCTGAACCGGTTCGGGTAATGGGAAATCCTCCAGGCGTACTCTTAGGAGTTCCTGCAAATGCCGGGGGTCGCGGTTGGGAGCTACCAGCTTCAGCGTGACCCGGGTAGGCGGCCGGTCGTAATGGCCCATCTCTATAAAGAACTCTTGGATGCCGCCGTCTGTCGCCTTCAGGAAACCGGCAAGCTCGAGCAGCAGCCGGTGAACGGCAAACAGCAGTGCCTGGCAATCTTCTGTCTGCGCGGGAAGCAAAAGGCGGCTTGCAAAGCGCGGTGGAGCGACAAAAGGAATGCGGGGGTCGGGTACCTTGCCCAGCGCCCGGTCGAGGTCGAGCAAAAGCTCCGGTCCGAAGCGCCGTGCGAATCCGTCCCGGGGCAGGCGCAGACAATCACCGATGCAGCGCAGACCCAGCCCCTGCAGTTTCTCCAGCACCGCAGCATCCGGGTCGAGGGATCGCATGGGCAGCGGGGCAAGCCGGGAAAGAAGCCTTTGCGTATCGGTTACGGGTTCCTCCATAGCATTGCGCGCAAGCAGCGTGGCACCCAGTGGCGTGGGCGCTACGGCCAGGCGGGCCTCGTAGCCCAATTCCTCAAGTCCCACTCTTACATGCGCCAGCAGTTCTTTAAGCCCTCCGAATAGCTGGAGACTGCCGCCAGCTTCCAAAACGATGCTATCGGTGGGGACCAGGCTGACGACGGCGCTGAACTGTCCCGCCCAGGCAGCAAGGTGTTCCAGCGCTTCTCGTTCCGCCGCCTCATGGCGCGGCTTGACTTCCAGCTCTGCGAGCTGGGCACAAGCGGCCGACACAGTCATGCCCGGCCGTAGCTTGTGCGCACGCGCTGCGCGATTGCAGGCCAATACCCATTCGTGGTTCCTGCGTGTCTCGCTGACGGCAAACGGAGCTTGTTGTGTGCTGCCGCGGGAGAAGACGTCCAGGGCAAGCTGGGGAAGATGCAGACATAGCCAGAGCGCCTTCTCTTCTGCCCCAACCCTCCCCTGCAAGGGGAGGGAGGGTTGATTCTCGCTTGCCGGATAACGCCCCCGCCTGATCTTCGGGGGGTTCCCGCGCAGTGGGTTTGCCGGCCGGGGATTCATGTTTGCGCCGTCTAACTCTTGGAGGAGGATCAAGGGGAGCGGGAGAGGGTAAGGACAACGGGTCCTGCAACGAAACTCCCGCGACACTTGAGGATATGGACTAAAAGCCCTTGGATATTCGGCTCCAGGCGCAGACGCAGCGCAGCGGGCGAAGGCGTGCCGGCGCCTCGCGTGTAATGAAATAAAAACCCACAGGTCTTACCTGCTTCGGCGGCGAGCTGCAGCCGGCGCAGAGCACGGTCGTTGGACTGCCGGGGCCAGGCCAGCACCGTGGCACAGGTGCCGGAGCGCAGCGCCTGCTCCGTGGCCCACAAGGCGTCGGTCTGCGCGCGAGGGCACACCAACAGCACGCGCGACAGATCGATCTCGGCGGCGGCCAGCGCTGGGGCATAGGGCAGGCGCGGCGGGGCGATCCAGGCGATCCAGCGATCCCCCCGGCTCAACCGTGCCAGCGTCGGCAGCATGAGGCGCAGCTCACCAATGCCTTCTTGGGTTGTCAGGATTTCGGTGAGCGCACCTCGGGGCCAGCCCCCTCCGGGGAGCACGGCGTCGAGCTCAGGAAAGCCGGTGGACAGCCCGCCGCCTGTCACGGGGGAAAGCCGCCCCCCGCGCCAGATATCCCGGCGCTGCAGTAGGGTGTCGAGGGTCATAAACGCTTGCCGTTGCGGATCACGCCGACACCCAACCCCTCGATCACCAGAGGCTGGTGGCGCAGATCAATCTCCATGGGCGCGAAATCGGGGTTCTCCGGCGCCAGCGTGACCAGGCGGCCACGGCGGCGGAAGCGCTTGACGGTGACCTCATCGTCGATGCGTGCCACGACGATCTGGCCGTTGCGGACCTCGGTGGTACGATGCACTGCCAGTAGATCGCCATCCAGGATCCCGGCGTCGCGCATGCTTAGGCCGCGCACGCGCAACAGGTAATCGGCCCGGGGCTTGAAAAGTGCCGGGTCCAGCCGGTAACGGGTTTCGATGTGCTCCTCGGCCAGGATCGG
>VRUB01000201.1:0-375 GCA_019456345.1 Nitrospira sp.
ATGAGTAATTCAGTGACAAGTAAAAAGTAACAAGTTAGAAGTGGCGCTTCGCGGATCGCTGTGACAATCGCTCATTCTACACTGGCACATTCAATCAAGGGTTGTCCGGTCCTTGTGCTTTTACATGCTCCTTTCTACTTGATACATGCTACTGTTGATCAACGCTCCCTGAGTTGCGGTTGTCGATCGTTGCCGGATGAAGTCTCCGTGCGCTAGACCACCGACACAGGAATCTTCCCGATCCGCGCGCGCCATTCGGCGGGACCGGTGCTGTGGATCGACTCGCCGTTGCAATCGACTGCAACCGTGACCGGCATGTCCTTGACCTCGAACTCGTAAATGGCTTCCATGCCCAGGTCCCCGAAGGCGAGAAGG
>VRUB01000201.1:385-3368 GCA_019456345.1 Nitrospira sp.
ATGGCCTTGGACACCAGGTAGGCGGCGCCGCCGATGGCGATGAGATAGACCGCTTGGTGTCTTTTGATCGCCGCGATTGCATCGGGACCGCGCTCGCCCTTGCCGATCATGCCGAGCAGGCCGGTCTGCTCGAGCATGAGGTCGGTGAAATTGTCCATGCGCGTGGCGGTGGTCGGACCGGCCGGCCCGACGACTTCTTTGCGCACGGCGTCCACCGGTCCGACGTAATAGATGAAGCGATTACGAAAATCTACGCCCTCGGGCAAAGGTTTGTCCTCAGCCAACAGATTCGCGATACGCTTGTGCGCGGCATCGCGCCCGGTGAGAAGCTTGCCGCTCAAAAGCAGGATCTCACCGGGTTTCCAGCTTGCCACCTCGGCCTTGTTGAGCTTACCGAGATCCACGCGCCGCGCCGACTCTGCCGCCTGCCAGGTAACCGCGGGCCAGTCCTCAAGCCGCGGCGGTTGCAGCTCGGCCGGGCCGCTGCCGTCGAGCGTGAAATGCACGTGCCGCGTTGCCGCGCAGTTGGGGATGAGCGCAATCGGCAGGGACGCGGCGTGGGTCGGGTAATCGCGGATCTTCACATCGAGCACGGTGGTGAGGCCGCCCAGCCCCTGCGCGCCGATGCCGAGCGCATTGACCTGCTCGTAGATCTCCAGGCGCAGCTCCTCGACACGGTTGCTTGGGCCACGCGCGATCAGCGCCTGGATGTCGATCGGCTCCATCAGCGCTTCCTTCGCGAGCACCATGGCCTTCTCCGCCGTGCCGCCGATGCCAATGCCGAGAATCCCGGGCGGACACCAGCCCGCGCCCATGGTCGGCACGGTTTTCAAGACCCACTCGACAATGTCGTCGCTGGGGTTAAGGATCGCGAACTTGGCTTTGTTCTCCGAACCGGCGCCCTTGGCGGCTACGGTCACCTCCACCTTGTCACCCGGGACGAGCTCGGTGTGGATGATCGCCGGGGTGTTGTCGCGCGTGTTGCGGCGCGCACCGGCCGGATCCGACACGATCGAGGCACGCAAGGGGTTGTCCGGGTCGGCGTAGGCTCGGCGCACGCCCTCGTTCACCATTTCTTCTACAGAATGTTCGGTATTCCAGCGCGTGTTCATACCGACCTTGAGAAAGACGACCACGATGCCGGTATCCTGGCACATGGGCCGATGCCCCTCGGCCGCCATGCGCGAGTTCGTCAGGATTTGCGCCATCGCGTCTCTGGCGGCTGGCGACTCTTCGCGCTCATAGGCCTCACCCAGCGCGCGTACGAAGTCGACCGGGTGATAAATGGAGATGTACTGCAGGCTGTCTGCAATGCTGCCGATGAAGTCTTGCTCAGTAATGACCGTCATGCTTGTATTTCCCGCATTGTGACTTTAGGGTACTCGATCAGCGTCGCGCCCTGCACTAGCAGAGTGCCGAAAAAGTCCGTCTCTGGCTATTTCAGCTCGCAGAGCAAAAAGCGCGGTTTTTGCTCTGCTCCACTTTTCAAACACTTACGTGTTTGAAAAGTGTGCGGTGCTTTCCTGCACCGCTCTATCAGGCTGCTGAAAATAGTTTTTCAGCAGCCTGATAGATGAATGCTTCTACCATTTGGCTTCGGGATCTCTCGGATTTTACATCGTTTTACAGCTCACGCCCCGCAAAAAGCCGACCTAGGGGGTTGAAAATACCGTGATACTGCGGGGAACCAATTGTGTTTCACACTGAAATAAGGGTAATGTTACCAATGCAACCCAGCTAAAAAGGGTCTTCGCACTGGCTGGAGTTGTCGGCGGAACGCCGATGCCAATGGCTGGTATTGGTTCTACGCCGAGGAACAAACCCAAAACGCCCTATGGAGGAATGCACGATGATCAACCTATATAGACGAGTAGTCTTTATCCTCGGCGCGTTTTACGGGCTGAGCCTCGCAGCGCCCGCTATCGCCGCCGAAATGATGGCAAAACCTGGCGGCTTTCCCGAGCGTCCACTCAGCATGATCGTGCCTTATGGTCCGGGTGGCGGTTCCGGGCAGGTGTCGCGCGCCATGATTCAGGGGGTTAAAGACGCCGCCGGCATCGATATCAACCCCCAATACAAGCCGGGTGGCGCCGGCATGGTGGGCTTGAAGACGTATATGGCGGCACCCGCCGATGGTTACACCGTGCTCGAGCACATCGATGATGCTACCAGCGGGTACGCGATCGGTAAGTCCAAGATCCATCCGGCCAAGGATCTGATTCCGCTGGTGATCTCGCAGATCACCTTCAGCCAAATCTACATCCGCTCCAATGAGACCCGCTTCAACGACTGGAAATCCTTTGTAAAGTACGTGAAGGGCCAGGGTGGAAAGGCGACAATCGCCAATGTCGCCGGCGAAGGTTCGATGGAACGCATTAATATGAACCAGACGGCCACGCACTTCGGATTCAAAATCCAGCAGATTAGCTTCGATAAGGGCGGCCCCCGCTATGCCGCGCTCAAGGGCGGCCAAGTCGATGCGCTGTTCGAGCAGCCAGGCGATGTGCGCGGTTTTCTGGAAAGCGGCGATTTCAAGCCGATCCTGACGTTTTTGAAAGAGCGCCCGTCGGCCTTCGCCGATGTGCCTTCGATGACGGATGTCGGGCTCAAGTTTACGCCGCTGATGCGCTTCCGGGGCTTCTATGTTCACAAGAACGCGCCCAAGGATCGCGTGAAGTACCTGCAATGGGCCTTTCAAAAGGGCTATCACACGGACAGTTACCTCGCCTTCAACAAAAAGAAGTACATGGATCTGATCCCCAGCTTTCGCGATACCGAAGGAGCGAGGAAGCTGATCAAAGAGACAATGAAGATCTACAAAAAAACTTATAAGGAGATGGGACTGATCAAATAGCCCCCTTGTTCTGCTTTTTAGCTCGACGTGCGCTCCGGTGGAGACGAAGTTCACCGGAGCGCGCCCTGAAATGGGCGCCGCGATGAGGAGATTGGCCACCGGCCAATGGATTGAAACGGCCTTATGGGA
>VRUB01000035.1 GCA_019456345.1 Nitrospira sp.
CATGGGCGCTTATTCGAAAGCGAGTCAGCGAGCAGGGTCACGACGCGGTCTTTAACTTGAGCGGCCTCGAGCGCGGTTTCCGTAATAACGCCGACGAGCGTGGGTTGCTCGATGATGAGCTGGCGGCGGCGCTGCACATCGAGCGGCTCACCGAGCTCGGGCTGGAGCATCTCGGTGGCGTACCGGACAGACACGACATCATGCTTTTGAACCGGCAGACCGCCGCGCTGCTGGTTGCCACCCTGATCATGGCCAGGCCCGGGGACACGGTAATCGGCGTATCGCCGAGCTACAGTCATCCGGCGGTCACCCGCGCGGCCGCCCAGGCCGGCGCGCACTTCGTCGACACAGCCGGAGTCGAGCCGTTCGAATCGGCTCTGAGTCGCGTTGCCAATGTCTCTTTAGTCGTGTTGACACGACTGGCCGTGAGCTACGAGATCCTCTCCGTTGACGAAATCGAGCAAATCGTGGCGTTGGCCAGACGGGCGAAGGCGAAGGTGCTGGTCGACGACGCCGGCGGTGCTCGGGTTGGCCCTGCCGTTTTCGGGCAACCGCAGGCGCTCGAGCTTGGTGTCGATGTGGTCGCAACGGGGCTCGACAAGTACGGCACCGTTGGACCGAGACTGGGGCTGCTGGCGGGAGCGCGCGACATCGTGCAACAAATCCGTGTGCGCGCGATCGAAATGGGCCTCGAGGCGCGCCCCATGCTCTATCCGGCGGTGGTCCGTTCCCTCGAGCAGTACGATCCGGCGCGTGTGCGCGAGCTGGTCGCGACCACAAAAGACGTAGTACAGGAGCTCAGGTCCCTGCTGGGAGATCCGCGGGTCGCACAAACACCGGTTATCGGGCAGCTACGGGGGGAAGATATCCTGGAGATAGCCATGGAGCGCGCGCAGCTGAGCAGACCTCCGATTGTGCCGTACGAGGCGACGGCGGCGCTGGCGATGCTGCTGTTACGCGATTACGGGATTTTGACGGTTCACTTTGCCGGGCTTCCGCCGGGTACCTCCGCGCTGCTCATCAAGTTCCTGCCCGCGGAAACCGTTTCCCGATTTGGCGGCGCCCACAAGCTGGCGCAAGCGTTCAACAACGCGCTAAGCACTCTTTCGCAAATGATCGACAAGCCTGGCGAGCTGCGTGAGCTGCTCCTGGATGAACCTGTGCCGGAATCATTAGCCGTTGGCGACTGAATTGCTTGCGCTCTCGCGTATACAACGCCTGACCGCGTACGTGGGCGTGCTATACTGAAATAACGCGGTTCTGAGGCAATCCCGCAACACCATGATCAAAGAGCCCAGCTTCAGTATCGGGATTGAAGAGGAGTATCTGCTGGTCGATCGTGAGACGCGCGACTTGATCAGCGAAGCCCCGCCGACGATGCTGGGGGAATGCGAGAAGTTGCTCGAGCGGCAGGTGACGCCGGAGTTCTTGCAGTCCCAAATCGAAGTCGGCACTCGTGTTTGTAAGACCCTGGGGGAGGCACGCGATGATCTCCTGCGCCTGCGAAAATGCGTGTCAGACATCGCCGGCAAACACGGGCTTGCCATCATCGCGTCGTCTACCCATCCGTTCGCCACCTGGGGCACACAGCGTCACACGGAGAAGCAGCGTTACGCTGTCCTCGCGCGTGATATGCAGGTGGTCGCCAAGCGGCTGCTGATCAGCGGCATGCACGTGCACGTCGGCATCGACGACGACGAATTGCGCATCGATTTGATGGACCAGGCGGCCTACGCATTGCCGCACTTTCTGGTGCTCAGCACCTCGTCCCCGTTCTGGGAGGGCGTCAATACCGGGTTGAAGTCATACCGTGTCGCCGTCTGGAACTCACTCCCGCGCACCGGGCTCCCCGAGCAGTTCGACAGCTACGCGGAGTTTCAGCGCCATGTAGATGCGCTCGTGAAAGCGGGGGTGATCGAGGACGGTACCAAGATATGGTGGGACCTCAGGCCGAGCATGCGTTTTCCCACACTCGAGATGCGGATTACGGATATCTGCACCCGTCTCGAGGACGGCCTCTGTATTGCCGCGTTGTACCGGTGCTGGCTGCGCATGCTCTACCGCCTGCGCAAGAAGAATCAACGCTGGCGCACCTATGCCAACATGCTCATCAATGAAAACCGCTGGCGCGCGGAACGCTATGGATTCGACGAGGGCCTGATCGACTTCAGCAAGGGGTGCATCGTACCCTATGCCGACCTCCTGGAGGAGATTCTGGCATTAATCATCGAAGACGCGGGGTATTTCGGTTGCGTCCCTGAAGTTCAGCACGCCCGCAAAATCCTCGAGCGCGGCACCAGTGCGCATTGGCAGATCAAATCATACGAAGACGCCAAAGCCGGGGGCGCCAGTCACGAGGACGCGCTCAAGGCCGTAGTGGATATGCTGATCGAGCAGACCATGCATGGTGTGTGACTCGAATCGAGCTCGTTGTCGCTCGCGCCGCCCACACGCGGCTCATCGGTACCACTCAGGTTTGCGCTTCTCCTGAAAGCATTCCATCCCCTCGCAGGCGTCTTCAGACCGGCGCTTGTCTGCTCATCGGTTTTTCTCTGCATTTCTACGCCCGTGCGGCTGTCACATTACTGTCGGTGCAGGCTGTTTGATCGCACATGGACAAGAAATACAGTTAGCGCCCATTGCTGTCTCACAAGCCCCGGCTTGAAACGCTGAAACTTGCCAAGACCAAGATGCCTTGGCAATGCCCTGCGTCCGAGGGACATGGATCGCGTCTTTGTTTCCGAGACCGTTGCCAGCAGGGATGCTGGCACCGAGCCTACAGGGAAGTATTTACGGCGTGTCTCGGAAACAAAGACGTGATCCATGTATTGGGTGGTTGTGGGACAGCATTGGTTAGCGCTCCTGTTATTATATAATCTCGTCGAATGAACGGGGTGATGCGACATCGTCGCCCCTAAAGCAACGGCGATACGCTCTGATGGAACAACGATTTCTGGAAAAACTCAATGCCGAGACACAGCGTCTCGTGCGGGAAATCGAAGAGTTCGCATCCGTCGAAATCGAAGTACGGCCGACACCAGCGCCATCGAGCGGCACGGCGGCACATGCCAAAGCGGTTGCGCTGCTCGCGTCTGAGGATGGGGCGACGCTTCTGTACCGCGACGAGCAGGAGTTCGGCACGCAGAGCGTATTGCACGAGCTGCTGCACCTGCACCGCTACTGGGTAGATTTTGTGCCGCAGCTGTTACCACTCGAGGATCCCGATGGCGATAAGACGATGATTGCGCATCAGGTTGAAAACACGCTGGAGCATCTTGTTATCGTGCCGAAAGAGGCGGAATACGGCCTCGAGCCGTACGCGCAGCTCAACGAGACAACCCGGAAAATCTGGCAGGATTATCCGTGGCCCGATATCAGCGAGCCGTGGGCACGCAGGAAAAACGCGTTTTTAAACTGGCTAACAACCCACTTTCTGGTCAATGACGCTGGTGTAATGGCCATGGCGCAACAGGCGCTGACCCAAGAGGCCTTGCTCGAGGAGGCGAAGAGCTTTACGGACAAGATCGCGCGTGTCGTCGGCTCAAAAGAGCACTGCATCAGCACCACCATCCGCTTCCTGCATATCCCGCGGCAGGAGGCCACCCTGGCCTATCTCGATATTCGCAACAAGGCATTTCTCAAGAAGCCCATTCCGGAGCACTAACAGGCTGCTGAAAAACTATTTTCGGCAATCTGTTAGAGCGGTGCACGGATGCAGTCTCACCGCTCGCCATCTTCAGCTATATGGACAATTCTTCTGTTGCACCGTGTCGCTTGAGCAGCGCCGCTATCTCCTCTCGGCCTGCAAGGTCTGCCGCGCGCAATGGAGTGAGCTCCGCTTTTGTCCTGGCGTTGATGTCGGCGCCCTTGGCGATCAGGAGCTCGACCACAGCCTTGTGACCGTTGACAACGCCCGGGTGCAACGGTGTCGCACCATCCTTATCTCTCGCATTGACATCGGCGCCGTTGACAATCAGCAATTCGGCCACGACCCTTTGTCCTTTACCGGCCGCGAAGTGAAGCGGCGTGACCCCTTTGGCGCTTGTCGCGTTGGGATCGGCGCCAGCCGCCAGTAAGGCTGCAGCAATCGCCTGGTGACCAAAAAGAGCCGCCGGGTGCAGTGGTGTGCCCATTTGATGTTCGGCATTAACATCGGCACCTTCGGCAATGAGCAATTCAACCACCGCGGTATGGCCGGCACCGGCGGAAAAGTGGAGCGGCGTGAGCGAATAATCGTCGCGCGCATTGACATCGGCGCCCTCGCCGATGAGGCGCTTTACCTCGTCAAGGTCCCCATTCTCTGCAGCATCGTGTAGCGGTCCCGCCAACGCCGTTTGTGGTAACAACATACCCACTAGCATCAACATTCCAAGGCAGTGGCGTAGAGATAGCATTATTTTCCTCTCTCCTGGCAGGCTCACTGGTGCTGGCGTTGGCATTTATATTATGATGCGTCTCTGCTAGATAATCACAGGAGGCACCGTGACTACGCATTTCCTTGTGCATGATAACACCGATACTGTGGGTGTGGTCGCGGTCGAGAATGTCCAGCCAGGGCAGGACCTTTCGGGATGGGTGATGGAGACCGACGAGACCATCAGCGTCAAGGCGATGGATGCCATTCCGCTGGGCCATAAGATCGCGCTTGCGGACATAAAGGAGGGTGACACCCTGATCAAGTACGGTCACGACATCGGGCGCTCGATCGCCAACATCGGCAAAGGACATCATGTCCACGTCCATAACGCTAAAACCAAAAGGTGGTAACTATGGCAGCGCAATCTTTCTGGGCTTATCGGCGTGAAAATGGACGCGCCGGAGTCCGCAACCACGTCATCATTCTCCCGCTCGATGACCTTTCCAACGCCGCGTGCGAGGCGGTGGCCAATAACATCAAGGGTACGCTGGCGCTGCCCCATGCCTATGGCCGCTTGCAGTTCGGCGAAGACCTCGAGCTGTTTTTTCGTACCCTGATCGGAATCGGCAGCAATCCGAACGTCGCCGCCTGTGTGGTCATCGGCATCGAGCCGGGTTGGACCAACCGCATTGTCGAGGGCGTGGCCAAAACCGGCAAGCCGGTCGCGGGCTTCAGCATCGAAGGGAACGGGGACATCAGCACCATCGCTGCGGCATCGCGCAGGGCGCAGGAGTTCGTGCAATGGGCCTCCGAGCTGCGGCGCGAGGAATGCTCCATCAACGACCTCTTCGTGTCGGTAAAATGCGGCGAGTCGGACACCACGTCCGGGTTGGCATCCAATCCGGCGGTGGGCAACCTGATCGATAAGCTCGATCCGCTTGGCGTCACCACGTGCTTTGGCGAGACCTCCGAGATCACCGGGGCCGAGCAGATATGCAAGGAACGCGCCGCCACGCCCGAGGTGGGTGAGAAGTTCATGCGCACCTGGAACGCCTACAATGACGTCATCGAGCAGTTCAAAACCGACGATCTCTCCGAGAGCCAGCCGACCAAGGGCAATATCGCGGGGGGGTTGACGACTATCGAGGAGAAGGCGTTCGGCAATCTGCAAAAGATCGGCAAGCGTACCAAGTACATCGACGTGCTCGAACCTGCGGAGGCGCCGTCCAAGGGTGGCGGGCTTTACTTCATGGATACATCGTCAGCTGCTGCCGAGTGCGTCACCTTGCAGGCCGCGGCCGGGTTTGTGGTGCATCTGTTCCCGACGGGGCAGGGCAACGTCATCGGCAACCCCATCGAGCCTGTCATCAAGCTCACGGGGAACCCGAAGACGGCGCGCACGATGGGTGAGCACATTGATCTTGATGTCTCCGGAATTCTGCGCCGGGAGATGACGCTCGATGTAGCGGGCGATGCCCTCATCGATATTACCATCCGTACCTGCAATGGCCGGCTGACCGCTGCCGAGTCACTGGGTCATCGGGAGTTTGTCATGACCAAGCTCTATCGTAGCGCGTGAGCACACTCGTGGCGGGAGCGGCCGGGAGAACTTAACGCGGGTGAATACGGCGCTCGATGTGGCGGTGTGGCGTGGCGCAGAGCAGGGCCGCTTTGTGTCCTACGTTGTGCCATTACGTGAAAACCAGACCGTGCTCGACATCGTGACTTACATCCAACGCCACCTCGATTCCACCTTGAGCTATCGTTTTTCGTGTCGTGTGGGCATGTGCGGCTCGTGCGCCATGACCGTCAACGGCGTGCCGCGCTGGACCTGTCGCACGCACGTTCGCCGCGTGGCGACGAATAGCCGCCTCGAGATCGCACCACTGCGCAACATGAAGGTGGTCAAGGACCTGAGCGTCGACATGACCGGGTTTTTCGACAAGTGGGCGCGTGCCGGAGGTGCCTTTGCACCGCAGAAAACCCACAGCAAGGATTTTGCCGTCGTTCAACCGGACTCGCGCGCGCGTCGACAGGCCGACGCCGGCATCGAATGTATCGGCTGCGGCGTCTGTTATGCGGCCTGTGACCTGGTCTCATGGAACGCGGACTACCTGGGACCGGCGGCACTCAACCGGGCCTGGACGCTGGTGAACGACGTGCGCGACGGCGCCCGTGCCCAGCGGCTCGCGGCGGTGGCCGGTGATGCCGGTTGCCACGCCTGCCACTCGCATCAAAGCTGTGTGCAGTGGTGTCCCATGGAGCTCAACCCGACATCGGCGATCGCTGGCCTGAAACGAGCAACCGTCGGGGCGGCATTGAAGGGTGCGTTGTGACGGCACGCACCGAAACGCTGCTGTGGTTGGCGCAGCGCGCAAGCGCCGCTGTACTGGCGTTTGCCGTCGTGGTTCACTTGGCGACCATCGTTTACGCCGTACGCGCGGGTCTGAACGCCGCAGAGATCATCGCGCGGCTGCAGGGCCATGCCGGGTGGTTGGTGTTTTACGGCGTCTTCGTTGCCGCCGCCGCCGTGCACGCGCCGCTGGGCCTGCGCACCGTGCTCGCCGAGACCACACCGTTGCGCGGTGCCCTGCTTGATATCCTGGTCGTTGCATTCGGGCTGATGCTCGCTATCCTCGGATGGCGAGCTGCTTTCGGGCTTTTTGCGTTTGGGAGCGACTGATGACTGCAGTCCGATCCCAATGGCGCTCGCGCAATCACGCCAACTATTGGGCATTTGTCGTCCACCGCGTATCGGGTCTGCTGCTCGCGTTGTTTTTGCCGGCCCACTTCTGGGCGCTTTCGCTTGCAATCGAGGGCGAGGCAGCGCTCGATGGGTTCCTGCAATGGAGCGCGCAACCGTTGGTCAAGCTGGCGGAAGCCGTCCTGGTATTGCTGCTGGGGGCGCATCTCACGGGCGGCTTGCGCCTGCTCGCCGTGGAGTTTCTTCCCTGGCGCGACTGGCAGAAGACCGTCGTGGCCGTCTCCGGTGGTCTCAGTGTCGCCGCCGGGCTACTGTTCCTGCTCAATGCCGTTTGAGCTCTTAATCGTACTCGCCGGCGCATTCCTCGCGGCATTCGCGGTCGGGCTCGCCGGCTTTGCCGATGCGCTGATTGCATCCGCGCTGTGGCTGCATGTGCTCGCGCCGGTAGAGGCGGTGCCTCTGATCCTTGCCACCGGTATGGTGATCCACCTGATCTCGATCGTAGTCCTACGCCGGCACATAGCGCTGGGCCTGCTCTGGCCTTTCCTGATCGGAGGTACGCTCGGCGTGCCGCTGGGCGCGTGGTTGTTGCGCTACAGTGATCCGGAGCCGTTTCGCATGACCGTGGGGGTGTTTCTCATAGCCTACAGCCTGTTCACGCTGCTTACTTCCCGGCTCGGCACGGTCACCGCCGGCGGTCGACCGGCCGATGGCGCTGTGGGTCTCGTCGGGGGGGTGCTTGGCGGATTCGCGGGCCTCAGTGGGGTGGTCCCCACGATGTGGGCCGGCATGCGCAGCTGGCCGCGCGATGTTCAGCGCGGCGTCTACCAGCCGTTTGTTTTCGTCATGCATGGGATGGCACTGGGGTGGCTGGCGTTCGGCGGTGTGCTGGATGCCGGCCTGGTTAACCGCTTTCTCTGGTGTCTGCCGCTGTTATTGCTGGGCAGCTGGCTCGGCCTCAAGCTCTATCATCGCATCAACGAGCAACAGTTCCGGCGGCTCATCCTCGGACTGTTGCTCGTATCCGGCGCGGCGCTGGTCATTTATTAGGTGTATATTGGGGGTGCCATGAAAGTTGACCCCAAGGTTGTCGAAGACGTTGCGAAGAAGCTTTATATCCGCGCCCTGAAGGTGCTGCCGGATGACATCAAGCAGGGATTCCAGCATCTGGATGCGGCCGAGACCAACGCCACGGCGAAATCCGTCCTCGGCACCATGATCGAGAACATCAAGGTGGCGGAGGCGACGGAGAATCTGCTGTGCCAGGACACCGGTATTCCTATATATAACGTTACCCTGGGCCGCGACATGCAGGTGGATGGGCATGCGCTCAAGCAGGCCATCGTGCGCGGGTGCGCGGCGGCGACGCGCGATCACCCTTTGCGCTCATCGGTCGTGCATCCGATCACGCGCGTCAACGACCACACCAATACCGGGCGCCACGTGCCGGTCATCAATATCGAATTCTCCGACACCCCGGAGGAGCTCAGCATAGAGATGATCCCCAAGGGGAGCGGCTCGGAGAACGGTTCATTCTTAAAGATGTGTATCCCCGCCGATGGCATCGATGGCGTCAAGCGCTTCGTGATCGACAAAGTCATTGAGGCGGGCGGCAAGGTGTGCCCGCCGACGATTATCGGCGTCGGCGTTGGCGGCACCTCGGATGTGTGCATGCATATGGCGAAGGTCGCGGCGACGCGCGCACTTGGGAGTAGCTGTGAAGATCCCGCCGGTGCCGAGCTCGAGCGCGAGCTCACGGTGGCGGTCAACAGCCTGGGAATCGGTCCCCAGGGCTTGGGCGGCGATTCCACGGCGTTCGCCGTTCATGTGGAGACCGCCGCCACCCACATCACCATGAACCCGGTCGCGGTGAATATTCAGTGCCATTCGGCCCGCCGTGCACGCGCGACCTTCACCCCCAAGGGCATCGACTACGGGTTTTGATCGTGGCGCACTATGATTTCGAAATGCCCGTGAGCGAGCAACAGGTGCGCGAGCTGCGTGTCGGCGACACGGTTTCATTGAACGGCCTGCTGTTCGGTATCCGCGACGCCACCCAGATCCACATGTTTGACCACGGGCGCAAGATACGCTTTGATCTGCGTGGCCACGCCGTCATTCACACCGCACCGAACGTCAAGAAAGTGGACAAATCCACCGAGTTTCCCGCCGGCTACGCCCCGATCTGTGTGGGCACGACGACCAGTGCGCGCATGGAGCGTTTCACGCGGCCACTGATGGAACAGTACGGCGTGCGCATCATTATCGGCAAAGGCGGGCTGATGGAGGCATCGCAGCAGGCCTTCAGCAGCCTGGGCGGCGTGTATCTTGCCATCATCGGCGGCACGGCGGCGCTGGAAACCACCTGGATCGAGGCAATCGAGGATGTCGACCTCGATGACCTCAATCCCGAAAGCCTGTGGCAGTTCCGGGTAAAGAATTTTGGTCCGTTGCTGGTTGCCATAGATGCGCACGGCGGCAGCGTTTATGACAAGGTTCAGGCACAGGCGGCCGAGCGCCGCGCCGACGCCCTATCTGCGCTCGGCGTGAAGCCTTGAACCGGCTTCGTACCGACATCCTCATCCTGGGCAGTGGCGGCGCCGGCTTACTGGCGGCACTCCACGCGAGCGCGAGCGCACCGCAGCTCTCCATCACCGTTGCCGTAAAAGGCCTCCTCGGCAAGTGCGGCTGCACGCGCATGGTGCAGGGTGGCTACAACGTAGCACTGGCCAGCGGAGACTCGGTCGAGCGTCATTTCATGGACACGATCGAGGGTGGCAAGTGGCTCAACAACCAGGCGCTCGCGTGGGCACTGGTTACCGGCGCCCAAACATGCATCCGTGAGCTCGAGAACGAGTTCGGGTGTTTCTTCGACCGCAACCTCGACGGCACTGTCCACCAGAAGGCCTTCGCCGGGCAGACCTTCGACCGCACCGTGCACAAGGGTGATCTCACCGGGATCGAGATCATTAACCGCCTGGCGGAGCAGGTGTGGGCGCGCGACATCAAACGGCTGGAGGACTATCGGGCGGTCGAGATCATCAAGAGTGCGGCGGCCGATAGCGTCGCCGGTGTGCTGATGATCGATATGCGCACGGGTGAATTTGTGCTCGTCCAGGCCAAGGGCGTGCTGTTGGCTACCGGCGGCGGTCCGACGATGTACAGGTTCCACACGCCCTCGGGCGACAAGAGCTGCGACGGCATGGCGATGGCGCTGCACGCAGGCCTCACGCTGCGTGACATCGAGATGGTGCAGTTTCACCCCACCGGCCTGCTGGCCGGTCCGGACACGCGCATGACGGGCACCGTGCTCGAGGAAGGGCTTCGCGGTGCCGGCGGATATCTCCTCGGTGGCGACGGCGAGCGCTTCATGCACAAGTATGACGCGCGCGGCGAGCGCGCCACGCGCGATATTGTCAGTCGCGCCATGATCGAGGAGATCAACGGCGGCAACACCTCGCGCCTGGGCGGGCTCTACCTTCAAATGAGCCACCTCGGCGCGGAGAAAGTGCGCAGCCTGTTCAAGGGTATGGTCCAGCGCTGTGCCGACTGCGGCTTCGATCTGGCCGGTGGCCGGGTGGAGGTCATCCCCACCGCCCATTACATGATGGGAGGGGTAATATTTAACGTCGACGGCACCACCGCACTGCCGGGCCTGTTTGCCGCGGGAGAAGACACCGGTGGGGTGCACGGCGCGAACCGTCTCGGCGGCAACGGCGTCGCCAACTCCACCGTGTTTGGCCGGATCGCGGGCGACACCATGGCGAAACGGGTGTCGATAACGCGCGCTTTTTCCGTGCCGGACGAGGAATCCATTACGGAGGCGATCAGACGTTACCGGCGGCCGCTCAATCACCCGCCCGCCGGTATCGAGGCGATTCGCGAGCGGCTCCATGAAACCATGTGGAACAAGGTTGGAATCCTGCGTGATGCACACGGCTTGGAACAGGCGCAGAGTGAGTTGGTCGAGCTCGAGCGCGAGCTCGAGGCGAGCGGTGTGGTCGGCACCACGCTTGCGTACAACATGGGCTGGCACGACTGGATCGACTTGAAGAACCTGATCCTCGTGAGCCGCGCCATTGCCGCGGCCGCGCTGGCGCGCCAGGACTCGCGTGGCGCCCATTACCGCACCGATTTCCCGGCGAGCAGCGACCTGGCGAGCTCACGGTTCACCCGCGCCCGGTTCATTGACGGTGACATCACGATCGATACCGAGCGCGTTCGTTTCACGCGCGTGCGGCCCGGTGAAACATTGCTGAATTAGGCGGTGTAGGCGCAACAACATGCCCGATATTGTCATCTCGGAGTTCATGAACGACAGTGCCGTGGCCGAGCTCACTGCCAGCTACGACGTTTATTACGATCCGAGCCTGGTCGAGCGTGCTGACGCACTGCGCGCGAAGGTGGCAGGCGCACGCGCGTTGATTGTGCGCGACCGCACCCAGGTGGGGCGCGCGTTGCTTGATATCGGCGCGCGGCTCCAAGTCATCGGCCGCCTGGGGGTGGGACTCGACAACATCGATATGGAGGCCTGTAAGGCGCGCGGTATTACCGTGGTTCCCGCCACCGGCGCCAATGTGGTGTCGGTGGCGGAGTACGTCATCACCGGTGTCTTGATGTTATTGCGTGGTGCGTTCCAGGCTAGCAGCAACGTACTCGCCGGAGAATGGCCGAGAACGGCATTAATCGGGCGCGAGCTCAACGGCAAGACCCTGGGCCTGATCGGCTTCGGTGCCATTGCGCGTGCCGTCGCCAGCCGCGCGCCATCTCTGGGGATGCGCGTTATCGCCCACGACCCCCTTGTTGCGGCGGGCGACCCGGTGTGGCGCGAGCTGTCGGTCGCGCCGCATGCGCTTGCAGACGTATTACGCGCAGCCGATGTCGTGAGCCTGCATGTGCCGCTGAACCCGGAAACGCGTGGTCTGATCGATCGCGACGCGCTGTCGCTGATGAAGCCCGGCGCGAGTTTGATCAATACGGCGCGCGGCGGCGTCGTGGACGAGACCGCACTCGCGGGCGCACTGCGTGCGCGCTCACTCGGGGGCGCCTTGTTGGATGTGTTCGAATCGGAGCCGTTGCCCGCCGATTCGCACCTGCTGGATGTGCCCAATCTCATCCTTACGCCCCATATTGCCGGGATAACGGAGGAGTCGAACGAGCGCGTCGGTACGCTGATCGCGGCGCGCGTCCGCCAGGTTCTCGAGGGGACGCCATAACCACCACCGTCAAGCTGGAGACGCTGCGCGCGCTCGCAACGCGTGTGCTGGTGGCGGCCAACACATCAGCACAGAACGCGCGGATCGTCGCCGATGCGCTGGTCGCGGCCGATGCAGATGGGCTGTCCTCGCACGGGGTCGCGCGCGTCCCGTTCTATGCCGATCAGTCGGCGAGCGGCAAGGTGGACGGTCATGCGCTACCCGGGCTTCGAGTGGTGGCGCCGGCCTGCGTTCGGGTGGATGCGCGAGACGGCTTCGCATTTCCCGCTATAAGAATGGGCCTGGATCGAGCGATGGAGCTCGTTGCCGATACGGGCATTGCCGCCGTGGCCATCAGCAACTCGCACCATGCCGGTGCGGGCGGATATCACGTAGAGCACGTGGCGCGGCAGGGATATGTCGCGCTCGGGTTCAGCAACACGCCCTCCGGCATGGCCCCGTGGGGCGGGTCCAAGGGCACCTTCGGCACCAACCCCATTGCCTTCGCATGCCCGCGCCGGGACAACCCGCCATTGGTGATCGATCTCTCGCTAAGCAAGGTGCCACGCGGTAAGGTGATGCTGGCGGAAAAGAGCGGTGAGGCCATTCCGCCGGGATGGGCGTTCGATGAGCACGGTCGGCCGACCACGGATTCCAAGGCGGCATTGGCCGGTACCATGGTGCCCATCGGCGATGCCAAAGGGGCCGCGCTCGCGCTGATGGTCGAGATCCTTGCGGCAGGGTTGACTGGATCACATTTCGCGTTTCAGGCGAGCTCGTTTTTCACCGCCGAGGGACCGCCGCCGCGAATCGGCCAGTTTTTTATCCTGCTCAAACCCACCGTGTGCGCCGGTGAGGGCTTCGCCTCGAGCATCGAGGAGCTGGTGCAGGAAATACTCTCGCAGCAAGGCACCCGTCTTCCGGGTGACCGACGCCTGGCGCAGCGGGAAAAATCTCTCCGCGACGGCGTGGCACTACCCGATCCGCTCTACGATGAGTTGCTCCGGCGCGCCCGGCAGTAAAGACTGCAAACATATGTGATCGCATGGCGCTTAGACCCGCGCTGCGCGCATCAGCGGCATCAGCGCGGTCAGGCCCAGTACCGGTCCTATGGTGAGCGGCAAGAAAAGATAACTGACGTCGATAATGCTTGACAGATAATTGATCAGCTGGATGCTTACGATGGTGATGGCGAATCCAATGGAGTTGACGATAGTCAGCGCCGACCCGACGAGCTCCTTCGGTGCGTATTGCGCATTCAGTGCCGAGAACTGCGGTGAGTCGCCGACCACCACGATTCCCCAGAACAGCAGGAACCCCAGGAACACGGGCGGCGAGGCGTAGAACAGCAACGGCGAGATCAGGCAGCAGATCCCGGACGACAACAACTGCGCATAAGCGACGCGGGTGCTCCCGACTCTCAGCGAGATCAGACCTCCGAGTGCACAACCGATACTGCCGGCGGCGATAATTGCGAACGCCCAGAACGATATGTTCAGGGTGCTTAGGGAGTTCTGAGCGACATACATTGTGAGCACGAACGGGACAAACGCCCAGAGGGTGTAGAGCTCCCACATGTGGCCGAAGTAGCCGAATGCGGAGGAGCGAAAGAGCCTCGATTTGAAAATGATCGCCAGCGCCTTCGGGTCAAAACTCGTTCCCTTCGACAGGTGGGGCCCGTCAGGGACGAGCAGCAGCATCGCCAGGCCGCCGACGGCAGCCGTCAATGACACCGACAGCGTCACGGTTTCCCACGTGAGGTTCTGGCCCAGGCCCTTGAGCAGGTGGGGAAAGGACGTCCCCAGCACCAAGGCCCCCACCAGAAAACCAATCGCGTTCCCAAGGTCTTTTTGGTACCAGCCTGCAGCGATCTTCATGCCGACGGGATAGATTCCCGCGAGGAACAATCCCGTGATGAAGCGGAACACCAGTAATGATGACAGTCCATCGGTAAACAGGTAGATACCGAGATTAGACACGGCGCCAAGGATGGAAGACACAAAAAACACGATCCTCGGTGAGAAGCGATCGGATATGGCGAAGAATGCAAATCCCAGCGTACCGACGATAAAACCCAGCTGCACCGCGGAGGTCATGTACCCTAAAGCATCACCACCAAGGCCCCACGCCTGCTGCAAGTCACCCAGCACGGCATTGCTGGCGAACCACAACGACGTCCCGGTGAACTGCGAAAAGATAATAATCAGCAGGATCCAGGGCGGCCGTTTAGCAGCTTGCGGAAAATCTGTTTTCAGCAAGCTGCTAAAGCGGTGCATGGATGCACCGTACATTTTTCGAACCCGTAAGTGTTTGAAAAATGGAGCAAAGCAAAAACCACGTTTTTTGGTTTGCGAGCTGAAAAAGGACATGGAAGAATTTTTTCAGCATACTGCTAATCACGATTCTCTCGGATGGGGGTGTTGACATGCGCGCGAGTCGATCGCCTGTGGCGTGCCCGCCTGTTCATTTGAATTCTGCATTTTGAGCAGCCTCTTATCACGCAAGCCGTCTTTCTCTGACAATAAAAGCGCAAGGTCTCGTGCTTGCGTCTCGGGATGGCGTCTGCGGACGGTCCGGCAGGAAGGCAAATGTAACTTGCTTTTGCAACATTATAGACCGCCCGAACCCCCGTATCATCACACACGACCGCTCCGTGTGCTGCGGTACGGAAATCTGCGACGAAAAGGGATACCATGTCCGTGTACCCCTGCTCGGCGTGCGACCACGGCATCTCGGCGCACATGTGCCGGGCTCCAAACGCCCGAGGAGCGCGCGCATGGACAAGCCCTTCAAGGTTTCTGATAGGCATAACGACCTGATGATGCGTGATGCTAAGCACGTGCTGGGCTGGCGCTATCAGCCGCGCGTAATCTTCGAAAGCGGTAGCGGTCTTACGCTCACAGATGTGGACGGCAAGGAGTATTACGACCTCACCTCGGGCATGATGTGCATGGTCCTCGGGCACAGCCATCCGGAGCTCACCGAGACGATCAGGCAGCAAGCCACGTCATTGGTGCACCACTCGTCGTGGTACGCCAATCCATTGATCATCGAGTTCGCCGAGCTGCTCGGGAGCACATTGCCCGGCAACCTGACCGTGGTCAACTTCACCGTGACCGGATCGGAGGCAAACGAGGTAGCCATGCGCATGGCGCTCGGTGTCAGCGGCAAGTACGACATCGTCTCCGTTATTCGAGGCCTGCACGGCGGCAGCCTCGCGGCCGAATCCGTCACCACCGTAGGCGGCGCGCGCCGCCGCAACCTTGGCCCACTGATGATTCCGTCGCGCGCCAATACTATTCTTGCGCCCTTCTGTTACCGCTGCCCGATTAATCTCAGCTACCCGGATTGCGGCATCGCTTGCCTGGATTCCAGCGAGCAGATGATGGAGGCCGTGACCAGTCAGGACGTCGCCGCGGTCATGGCGGAGACGATACTGGTGGCGGGCGGCATGATCGTGCCGCCACCGGAGTGGTTACCCAGGCTCAAGCAACTGGCGGTGCGCTGGGGTGCGCTGCTGGTGCTCGACGAGGCACAGCTCGCGCCCGCACGCACGGGTAAGCTGTGGGGATTCGAGCACTATGATGTCGTGCCCGACATCGTCACCTTCGCCAAAGGCATGAGCGCCGGCATGGCGATCTGTGGCACCGTGACCACGCCCGAGCTGGCGCAAAGGGCCGCGGGCAAGGCCGGCGTGCCGTGGGCCGGTACCTACTCGGGCGATCCCTTGTCCGCTGCGGTGGCGCTGAAGCAGCTCCAGATCGTGCTGCGCGACAAGCTGGTCGAGCGCGCAGCGATCCTGGGTGAGGTTCTGCGCGAGCAGCTCGAGTCGCTTTGCGAGCGCTTTGATATCGTCGGCGAAATACGTGGGCAGGGGCTCTATCGGATGCTCGACATTGTCACCGACAAGCAGAGCAAAAGACCCGATCCGGCGATGGCCGAGCGCATACGCTACAACATGATGGAGCAGGGGCTAGTGTGTATCTGCGTGAAGAACTTCATTCGCATCTGCCCCCCGCTTATCGTGACGCGCGCGCAGATTGAGGAGATCGTGGCGCGCATGAAAACGGCGATCGAACGGGGCGAAGCGGGCTTACCGAAGGGCATAAATTTCACGACCTCGAGTTCTCTCGCCGCGGGTGAGCAAGGCGCGCACGGTCGCGCCGATTAATACCGATCTCCCGCGCCACCGATAGCACTCAGGTGGATCGGTGCTGGTGGCTCCAACTCACACAGGCACGGGCCAGTGCCGCGAGCGTGTCGACACAATGTGCCGCCAGATCCGGCGGCGCGCGCTCGAACGCCACCGGTAGCTCACTGCACGCAAGCACGATGGTGTCGACCTCCCGTGCGAGCAGGTGGTCGATTGCACGCGTGAGCAACTCCAATGCGGGCGTCAGCTCGTTGCGTTTGACACAGGCAATCGCGGGAAGCAGCAATTGCGCCATATCTTGCTGTGCCGGCACGACGACTTGGTATCCGCTGGCCTGCAGGTGGGTGCGGAAGAAACCCGAGCGCAGGGTGGCGGCGGTGGCGAGCAGGCCGACGTCAGCGCCCGCGCCGCGCTGCTTGAGAGCGGTGCACGTCGCCTGCGCGATATGGATAACCGGGACATTGGCGGCGCGCACCAAATCATCGTACCAGTGGTGCGCGGTGATGCAGGGTATCGCAATGCACTGGGCGCCGGCGGTTTCGAGCGTGCGGATGCCCTCGATCATCGCCGGCAACGGCGAGTCTCCGCGCCCTCGCAAGATGGGGTCCACGCGGTCGGGGATTTGAGGTATGGAGTAGACGATGACCGGGATGTGCTCGGGGTCGCGTTCGGCCGGCGTTGCCGCAACGAGCTTGCGCAAGAAATCCGCCGTCGCCAGCGGCCCCATGCCGCCGAGCACACCAAGCCTGCCAGGGGGGGTCATGTCGACATTTAAAACGGGCGGTCGCCCTTGATTGTCGTGCGATGCATGTGGCGCGTGTGCGTCGGGTCGTAACCCGTAGCCAGGTGAATGGTGCGGCGGTTGTCCCAAAACAATACGTCGTGCGCTCGCCACCGGTGCCGGTAGACAAATGCGGGCTGGGTGGCGTGCTCGTTGAGCTGCTTGAGCAGTGCGGCGCCGGCAGCCTCATCCATGCCGTCGATGCCGACCGTCAGCCCCGGGCTTACGTACAAGGCCTTGCGCCCCGTCTCCGGATGTGTGCGCACCAGCGGGTGGCTGACCGTCGGTACCTGCGCCTTTTGCGCCTCAGTAAGGGTAGTTTGTCTTCCTCCCTTTTGTTTCGAGCGTTGGTCGTATTGGGTGTAGCTGTGCACGGCCTTCAACGCGCTAACGCGCGCTTTCTTCTCGCTCGTTAACGCATCGTAAGCCGCGTACAAATCGGCGTATAAGGTGTCGCCCCCTTGCGGAGGGATCTCGAGTGCATAGAGCAACGACCCGAGTGAGGGTTGCGCCTTGTAGGAAAGGTCTGTGTGCCATTCGTTACCGGCATCCTGCAGACCGACGGGCTTTCCATTCACCGTTTTGTTCGAAATCAGCAGGATTTCGGGATGCCCGGGAAGCAGGTACTGATGCAGCACGTGGACCTCGAGCTCACCGAAGCGGCGACTGAAAGCGAGGTGTTGCTCCGGCGTGATCTGTTGGTCGCGAATCGCAAGTACGCCGTGTTCAAGCAAGGCCTGGTGGATTCGCTCGAGTTGGGAATCGTCGTCCGTGCGGGATAGGTCGGCGCCGATGACCTCGGCGCCCAACGCTTGCGAAAGCGGCCGAATCTCGATGTCCATTCGTCTCGCTAGACGTTAGTACATGTGCTCAGTGGTGCAAGATCTTTGACAGGAACAGCTGCGCGCGATCGCCGCGCGGGGTGCCGAAGAAATCATCCTTGGTCGCGTCCTCCACGATTCGGCCCTGGTCCATGAAGATCACCCGGTCGGCCACCCGCTTGGCAAAGCCCATCTCGTGGCTGACGACCATCATGGTCATGCCCTCCTTGGCCAGCTCGGTCATCACGTCGAGGACCTCGTTAATCATCTCCGGGTCGAGCGCCGATGTGGGCTCGTCGAAGAGCATGGCCATGGGGTCCATGGCGAGGCCGCGAGCGATGGCGACGCGCTGCTGCTGACCGCCCGAGAGCTGCGCCGGGAACTTGTCCCGCTGGTCGGTGAGGCCGACCCGCTCGAGCAGCTCCATGCTGCGATTCCTCGCTTGGTTGTCCTCGCGGCCCAGCACCTTCATCTGCGCCAGCTTGATGTTCTGCATGATCGAGATGTGCGGGAACAGCTCGAAGTTCTGGAACACCATGCCGATCTGTGAGCGCAGCTTCGGCAGGTTTGTGGTCCGATCGCCGACCGAGATGCCGTTGAAGGTAATGGTGCCCTCCTGGAACGGCTCGAGGCCATTGATCACCTTGATCAAGGTGCTCTTGCCCGATCCCGAGGGGCCGCAGATCACAACCACTTCCCCCTTATCGACCGAGGTCGTGCAATTGGCGAGGACCTGGAAGTCACCATACCACTTGCTGACGTGCCTCATCTGAATTATGCCGACGCCGTCGGTACTAGTCGTGTCTTTGGTTTCATTCATGAGCAAATTTCTTCTGCAGGTTGCGAACTTGAAACTGCCCCCACGAGCACAGCGCGAAGTAGACGATAGCAACCGTGATGTACATCTCCATCAGCCGGTTCTCCGAGTTGGCGATGATGTCGGCGCTATACAGGAAGTCGCTCAACCCCACCACGTAGACCAGCGCGGTGTCCTGGAACAGTACGATGGCCTGGCTAACGAGGATCGGGATCATGTTGCGGAAGGCCTGGGGCAGCACCACATAACGCATGTTCTGCGGGTAGGTCAGCCCCAGCGCTTCACCGGCATAGGCCTGTCCCACCCTCACGCTCTGGATGCCGGCGCGCATGATCTCGCAGTAGTAGGCCGCCTCGAACATGATGAAGGCGATAAGGACCGACTGGAAGGCACCTATCTCCTGCCCGAGCACGAGCGGCACCAGAAAGTAGAACCAGAAGATCACCAGGATCAGGGGCATCGAGCGGAAGAAGTTGACGTAGGTCCCAGCGGCGAACGACAAAACCTTGAACGGTGCCAGCCGCGCCAGCGCCAGCACGGTGCCGAACACGAGCCCGCCGGCAATGCCTAAGACCGTCAGCAGCAGCGTCAGGCCCATGCCCTTGGCCAGGAAAGGAATCGAGTGGAAGACGATGTGGAAGTCGAATCCGCCGCTTTCCATGTCACTTAGCCTGCAATGAGATCATGCCCGGAATGCGGACCCGGGCCTCGACGATGCGCATGGCCCCCATGACGATGGCGGTCACCCCGATGTAGAGCACGGTCGCCGCGGTGAAGGCCTCGAAGCCCGCATAGCTGTATTCTTCGATCTGGCGGGTCATGGCCGTCAGCTCAAGGACGCCGATAGTCAAGGCCAGCGACGAGTTCTTGAAGACGCCCAGAAAATCGCTGGTCAGCGGCGGAATGATGATCCGGAAAGACACCGGCAACAGCACGTAGCGGTAGACCTGGACCGGCGTGAGGCCGATGGCCATGGCCGCGTATTGCTGCCCCCGGCTAATCGAGTTGATACCGGCGCGGACCTGCTCAGCCACCCGCGAGGCCGTGTAGAGGCCGAGACAGAAGATTGCCGTGGACACCTCCGGAAACGGTAAGTCCCGCTTTAGCCACATCCCTGCGTCATGGGGAACGAGCTCGGGAAAAACGAAGTACCAGAGGAACAGCTGCACCAGGAG
This sequence comes from Nitrospira sp., assembly GCA_019456345.1. GTDB lineage: Bacteria > Pseudomonadota > Gammaproteobacteria > Acidiferrobacterales > SPGG2 > VRUB01. The sequence goes on from VRUB01000035.1 coordinate 20,004, forward strand.
CGGCACGTTGCGGAATACGGTGACGTAGATGTTGGCGAATCCGTGCAGGAACCAGCCTACATCAACCGTGATGATTCCTTTACTTGTCCCGATCCAGCGCGTTCTGAAGTAGATTGGCGACTTGACGAAAGGGACGACCACCAAGATGGGTTTGTCGAGGGTGCGCAGAATGCCGATGACCGAGCCCAGGGAAAACGCAATCACCCAGGCCGCGGAGGCGACAGCGATGGTCCACCAGAGCCCCTGAAGGATCCAATAAAAATAGGGTCCGATACACCCCGCATCAATGTTTTCGGACGTGCAGGTGAGGATCGACCACTGCCAGTTGTACCTGAAGTCGCCGGCACATCCCGTCAGCCCTAGAAGTACTACTACGCTCAGACCAACTCGTAAAGCGCCCCGCATCATCGCCATCTTCTTATTCTGCCCGCTTGCCACCGAATGCCCCCTATTCGGCCACCGCCGCTTAGGATGCTGCGCGACATGGGATCGGTGGGATGCCTGTGGGCATCCCACCGATCACCTACTTTAGTGCGGCAAAGCCTGGATCACGAATGCCGTACTGAGCGTATCGCTTATGGGCATGTTGATGTTGGTCGGGCCCGGGTTGAACCACTTGTTGTAGATCTCGAGCATCTCACCCGAACGCATCAGGTCGGCCAGCAAAATGGTGCCAATGCGCCGATAGGTGGAATCGTTCCGGGGCACCATGAGGCCATACGGATCATAGGACAGAAACCGCCCGGTCACCTGCCACTGATCCGGATTCTTGGACTTGCTGATGAGACCGTAGAGCAGCACGTCGTCGGTCGCATAGGCATCCACACGACCACTGGTCAGTGCTAACCACGCCTGCGGGTGATCCTTCACGTTGACGATCTTGATCTTGATGCCTTGCGCTTTCATTATTCGCTTGACCGCTTTTTCGTTGGTAGTCCCTTGCGACAGCGCGATGACCTTGCCGTTCATGTCCTCGATTTCGGTGATGCCGGAACCCTTCTTGCTCGCGAGCTTGGTACCGGTGATGAAGGTGACCGGCAGGTAATCGACCTGCTTTTGCCGGGTCAGGTTGTTGGTGGTGGATCCGCACTCCATGTCGATGGTGCCGTTGGCGATCAGCGCCAGCCGGGTTTGCGATGTTACCGCCACGTGCTTGACCTTGAGGCTCGGCATCTTGAGGGTAGCCTTGATCTTTTCAATGAACTTGTTGCAGAGGTCAATCGAGTAGCCCTGCGGCTTGCCGTCCTTGATATAGGCGAAGGGCACCGAGGCCTCCCGGTGCCCCATATTGATGACGCCGCGCTCCATGATGCGCTTCAGCACGAACGAGCCTTCCTGGGCGCTGGCCGTGGTGGCGGTCATGACTGCAAAGAGTGCAGCGACCACCGTCGCAATGGTGAATTTATTGAACATGATGAACCTCCTAGTTCCAGTTTGGACTTGTTATGTACGCCCCAAGCCTTCGGAAGCCTGGGAAGGATTCCCGAGCTGCGATCACTTGGCTAGCGTGGTGGCAGCGCTCGATCGCACCTGGGGCAGCCTCCGGCCGGGACCTTGCGGCCTTGGTCACACTGCGGCCAAGACCATACGGGCCACTTTACTGCCAAGCGCGGTCCGTCGCAAGCCACGAGAGCGCCCGCTGCAGGCAGGTTTGCGTGCGCATCAGCCCTGATTCCATGCGGGGGGCGCGGGTATGCGATCAGGATTCCAGCGGCAGTTCGTGCTGGTACCCGAACAGTGCCGGCGCCCCGCCCGTATGCAGAAAGACCACATTCCAATCTGCCGGAATCTTTCCCTGGCGGATCAGGGCAATCATGCCGGCGAGTGTTTTTCCGGAGTAAACCGGATCGACCAGCAAGCCCTCTGTGCGTGCGGCGAGCAGAATAGCCGCATTTGTCGCCTCATTTGTCAGGCCGTAGCCGGGGGCGAGCACCTGGTCATCCACCCACACATCGTCCGGGCCAATGAGACCGGGATGTCGCAAGAGCTCGGCAACCTGCAGCGCGCGTTTAAGCACGCGCTCAGCCTGTTGCGCCTGGTCGCGCCGAACGCAGATACCGAGGACGGGAATCTTTTGCCCGAGCAACCTGAGACCCACGAGCACACCGGCGTGGGTAAGCGCGCTGCCGCTCGGCACCACCACCACGCCGACTTGGATACCGGCGTGGGATGCCTGCTCCATGATTTCGCGTGCCGCGTCTATGTAGCCCAGTGCCCCGATCGGCGGATGCTCCGCTCCCAGGTGGATCACATACGGTCTCCCCCCCTCGCTGCGTATTGCATCGGCAATTTTTTCCAAGGCCGCATCCGCGCCTTGCTCGTCTTCGTCTTCCGGGCAGGTGTGGATGGTGGCCCCGTACAAGCGATCCAGTAACACATTTCCCGAGCTGTGATACTCGGTACCCATGCCGCGAACCCGGTCCTCGCGTTGAAGCTCGCACGCAAGACCGAGCTTGGCGGCAGCGGCAGCGGTCATGCGTAGAAAGTTGGACTGCACGGCGCCCGTGATCAGCACGGTGTCGGCCTCCTGCGTCATGGCCTCGCCGAAATAGAACTCGAGGTGCCGCGCCTTATTGCCGCCCATCGCCAGCCCCGTACAATCGTCACGCTTGACGAACAATCGCGGCCCGTTGAGTCGTCGCGTCAAGTTGGGCAGTGGCTCAAACGGGGTGGGCGTATGTGCCAGGGCCACCCTCGGGAAAGCTGATAGCGACATCGGAGGTCTCCGGTGGTGGGCCTGCTCACACGGCAGTGCGTAGGCCGTGTGCGCAGGCGGTGAAGGATTTTTTCAGCTCGCTAGCTGCCTGCTGTTTTGCCGGAGTCTTGTCTTTTGCTGAACTTGATGAGGTCTGATTTTTTCTTGGCGACACTGTCCACGCGATACTGGGGGACTACGTAAACCCAGCCTTGCCATCGTGTGTTGAGCGTTTCGGCCTCCTGCTTGACGGCGTCCGTCGCCTTGAGGCCGGTTTGCTCATCCGCGTCTTGAGCTTCGCTTCCGGTTTCGGTTTTTTCGGGTTTCGTGTCCTCATAGACGAGCGCAGGATCAAACGCGGCGCTGAACCATGCAAGGTTTTCCTTGCCGTTCTTACGTGTGTGCATCGTGACTCGCAATCCATCAAACGTTGTGATTTCTACGGACATCGCCGCCTTCTTCTTATCCTGCCGTATGGCCGATGCGGAT
>VRUB01000202.1 GCA_019456345.1 Nitrospira sp.
CCCAGCGCCACCGCTGGCCGCTATGACATTCCCGTGCGTTCTCCACCCGATCCGGCACACTGCTGAGCACACGACCGACGTGCACGGACTCAAGCACCGAACGCACCCCGCCAATATGGTCATTGTCTCCATGACTAACAATGAGAGTATCGATGTACGAAATGCCCTTTGATAATAAATACGGCACGACCACGGCCGCGCCGGCGTCAAAACGCGCACTGAAGCGGGGCCCGGTGTCGTAGACCAACGTGTGCTCCGCCGTGCGCACGACCGCTGCGACGCCCTGGCCTACATCCAACAGTGTCAGCCAGATTTCTCCCGCCACAGGCGCTGGCGGTCGCAGCAAGAACAACGGGCTCAGCCAAACCACACCGACCCAACGTGCTGGCCAACCCCTGGGTGCAAGTAACAGCGCCACCCCGATCAAGCCGGCCGCAAGCGCCCACGTGCCTGGGTTATGTTGTATCCATAAGCTGTGTGCAAAACCGGCAAGATATTCCAGAAATCCCCACATGAGCTCAAGTGGCCAGGCAGCAAGCGCAAACAGCATCCGTGCTATCGCGTCGGGCAGAAAACTCAGGATTGCAGCAAGCAAGGTAAGCGGAACGATTAGCAGACTGAACACGGGCACGGCGACGATATTCGCCACCGGTCCGACGATAGAGACCTGGTGGAACAGCACCAGCATTAACGGTAACAGCCCAATGGCGATGGCCCACTGCACGGAGCCCAGGCGATACCATTTGTTACGGCCGACTGAATGTCCGTGAACGGAAAGGATGATTACGGTGACGGCAGCAAATGAGAGCCAGAAGCCCGCGCCCATCACCGCCAATGGATCATGCACGAGGACGACAAACAGAGCAATTGCCAACAGCTGGGTTGCCGCCACCCGCCGTTGCAGTATTACGGCACCCATTGCCACCGTCAGCATAATGAGTGCGCGCTGTGTCGGGATCGAAAACCCCGCCAGCGCCGCGTAGATGACCGCCGCGAACATGGCGCTGGCTGCCGCCACCTTGGGCGCCGGCCAGCGCAACACCGCGGAGCCTGCTAGCGCCCATAACCAGCGCCCGAGAAAAAATACGAAGCCAGCAACCAGGCCAATATGCAGTCCGGAGATCGCGATAAGGTGGTTGGTGCCAGTGCGGCGCAAGCTAACCCATTGCGCGTTCGTAATCCCGCGCCTGTCACCATTGGTAAGCGCGACCATGATCCCGCTCACCGGATTGTCGTCGAGCAGATAACGGATGCGTTCGCCCAACCGCTGGCGTATTCGGTCCACCGCGTACAAGATCGAATAGCCCGGTAACTGCTGCGAGGGTTGACGAGCGCGGATATAACCGGTGGCGCCGATACGTTCTCGAAACAGGAAGCTCTCGTAGTCGAAACCACCGGGGTTTTGAAACCCGTGAGGTCGTTTGAGACGTACCGTAAAGCGCCAGCGGTGACCAACCTCCGGGCTAGTTTTATCATCGTAACGGCTGAGCAAGATCTTGCCCGGAAGCGAAACGCTGGTTCCTTTATAAACCGCGTGCTCGACGTCGAACGGGAATCGAATCCCACGCTCGAATTTCTGTGGGATGTCGGCGACATACCCCTCGATGCGTACGTCGTTGCCCTCCAGCTCGACCGGTAGTCTGTCATCGAGCAGCCATCCGGCGCGCAGGGTTACCCAGAAAAAGCCGGCGAGAAGAAACAGCAGCGGTAGCCACAGGGGCCGGCGCAGACTCAGCCAGGCGAGTGGAACAAGTCCCAGGCCCCACCAGGCCGAGGGCAAGTGGGAAAGCTGCTGGACCAGAAGGATCCCGACCAGAAACGCGATCGCGCCGATGCGGATGGTGCGCCCCCGTCAAACAAAGGTCTTATTGTGGCCGTCTGTAGCGTCAGACTATACACTAAAGACTAAGCGCCTGTAGCCCAAATTACCTGTACCAAATGCCAAGAAAGCTTATCAAGCGTTACCTGCCCGACCGACACGCCATCGGACAATACAAGCCGCTGAAGATATTCGGGCGCCTGCTGCATGATCCCAATCTCTGGCACTTGAACCGTAACTCGACGTCTGGGGCAGTTGCCGTGGGTTTGTTCCTGGCATTCATGCCCATTCCCTTCCAGATGTTGCCCGCGGCCGCGCTAGCCATCATGCTCCGTCTCAACCTTCCGCTGGCGGTCGCGCTCGTGTGGGTCACCAACCCGTTAACGATACCGCCGCTTTTCTATTTCTGTTACCGCATCGGCGCCTGGGTAATAGGATACGTGGGCGACGATATGGCGTTCGCGTGGTCCTGGGAGTGGTTCCGGCTGCAGCTGGGGCAAGTTTGGGAACCGTTCTTAATCGGCAGCAGTATCGTCGCGTCTTTTTCCGCGTTACTGGGATATTTTGGAATGCGCACCCTGTGGCGCTGGCGTGTAATGCGGGAGTGGGAAAATAGGAAAAAGGCCAGAGCCAAAAATCGGGCCGCGCAACGCCGGCAAATGTCATCGCGGAGCACACAGAGGTCGCAGGTGCATTTGAAGAACAGGGCCGAGTAATATGGTGTCGCCGAACCGGCGATTATGGTAGCCGGGTCTCATTCCGGCGGCCGAGGAGCTTTGGTTTCGGCCAAAGTTCCCAAAGCCAGCTGCGCGTGACGGCGATTATTTACTAACGGGCTTGCTGCGCTTCGCTCTCCGTGCTCTCGCGACGATACCCGGTGAGAAGTGTGGGCTAGGCGAGGCGCTCGCTTACTAGGCTGTCACTCCCTACGGGCTTCAACACACCATCCTCCAGTCGAACGACTCGATCCACTTGGGCGGCAAGCGCCGGATCATGGGTGGCGATCACAAGACTCGTCTCGAGCTTACGATTGATCTCCAACATGAGCTCATAGACGGCATCGGCGTTGCGCCGATCGAGATTTCCCGTCGGCTCGTCTGCCAATACACATACAGGCCGTGTGACCAGCGCCCGTGCTACGGCTACTCGCTGGCGCTCACCGCCGGACAGCTCGCCCGGCTTGTGTCGCAGACGATCTTCGAGTCCCACTCTGGCGAGCATCTCTCGTGCTTGCGCTGTTGCGTCAGCAGGGAGCATGCGTCTGATCAACAGCGGCATCGCCACGTTTTCGACCGCCGTAAATTCGGGCAGCAAATGGTGAAATTGATACACGAACCCCAACATCCGATTACGTAAGCGTCCACGTTCTGCCGCACTCAACTTGGCCAGGTCCACACCATCGACTTCAACCATGCCGGCCGTGGGTTCATCGAGGCCGCCAAGCAGGTGCAATAGTGTGCTCTTGCCAGATCCGGAGGCACCTACAATCGCCACCTGCTCACCACGCACCACCCGCAAATATACGCCGTTCA
>VRUB01000203.1 GCA_019456345.1 Nitrospira sp.
AAACATTTTGTGAGGTTTACGAACACGGTGCGTCCAACCCCGCCCTTCGCAATGGCCGGGTTTATGTGGACACGATCCGTCACACTACCGTCGGTCTCTAGAACGTCGTCAAATCTTAAACCGGCGATTTCTCCGACACGCAGACCCGCCAAGTGCGAGAACATCACGGCAAGCCGATTGCGTTCCGCGTGCCTACGGCTGGCTATAACCGCCAGCAATCGCTTCATTTCTGCAGCTGTTAGAACCTTCGCTTGCTTCATACCAAAACCTCACAAATTGCTTCTATTCATAGGATAGTATTATATAATATTCTCGCGTATAGGTCGAGCCGAAAGGGAACCCCAGCAAATCCGCGGTTTTCGCGCGATACCTAAGGAATGGTGTGTTTGGTTAGGTTTTCCGTGGGAAAATGACAGTTAACGTGTGATTAAGCAAAGTGATGAGCCGATAGGTTTGACCTACGGCTCGCGCGCTCGACACCACCGATATATGTGCGGTCTAGGAGCCCAGCGTCCGACGTGATCCTGCTGCCGAGGGAATGTAGTTCCCTTGGCGGCTGCATCAAAGTACGATTGTCGCGAACTTGGAGCTTATCTGGGAAAAATCGGTTGAACCGATTGGCGGGCGGTAATGGCGATGGATGAGAAAGCGAAGGGTCGGGACGAGAAACGCTACTGGCTCGACGACCCGCGCAACGTCAAAAAGGTCGTGTGGGCATTGGTCGTCGTCTGTTTAGGGCTGTTCGTCGCCGACGGCTTCTACGAGAAACACGGCCCCTTCTCGGTCGAGTACGTGTTCGCCTTCTACGCTCTCTTCGGCTTCGTCGTGTGCGTCGGTCTGGTGCTCTTCGCCAAGTGGATGCGCACCTTCCTGATGCGCCCCGAGAACTACTACGAGCCCGATGATTAACTTCAGCCCCGGCCTGATCCTGATCCTCGGCGCACTGCCGGTGCCGTTTCTGCGCGGCGTCTGGCGCAGCGCCTACATGCTGGCGCTACCGCTCGCCGGCCTTGCGAGCATCTTCGCCCTCGAGCCCGGCCACTACTGGCAGGTGCCGTTCCTCGGCCATGAGTTGACGCTCGTCCGCGTCGACCGGCTGGCCAACGTCTTCGGGATCATCTTCTTCGCCGCCGCAGCCTTGTCGGTGCTGTACGCGCTCCAAGACCGGGACCCGGTGCAGCAGGTGGCGACGCTGGTCTATTCCGGCGGTGCCATCGGCGCGGTCTATGCGGGCGACCTCATCACGCTCTTCGTGTTCTGGGAGATCACGGCGATCTCCTCGGTGTTCCTGATCTGGGCGCGACGCACGGAGCGCGCTTACCGTGCCGGCATGCGCTACCTGATCATTCAGGTCGGGTCGGGCGTCCTCCTGCTGGCCGGGGCGGCCTTCCACATCGCCGAAACCGGATCGGTCGCGTTCGATGAGTTGGGTCTCGGCAGCCTGGGAACGACGTTGATCTTTCTCGCCTTCGGCATCAAGTGTGCGTTCCCGCTTTTGCACACCTGGCTGCAGGACGCCTATCCCGAGGCCACCGTCGGCGGCACCGTGTGGCTCAGCGCCTTCACCACCAAGCTCGCCGTCTATGCGCTTGCACGCGGCTATCCTGGGACCGAGATCCTGATTTGGATCGGCGCTGTCATGGCCGTGTTTCCGATTTTCTATGCTGTGATTGAGAACGATCTGCGGCGGGTTCTCGCCTACAGCCTCATCAACCAGCTCGGCTTCATGGTCGTGGGCATCGGGGTCGGCACGCAGCTCGCCCTCAACGGCACGGTGGCGCACGCGTTCGCACACGTCCTCTACAAGGCGCTCTTGTTCATGGCGATGGGCGCGGTGCTCATGCGCGCCGGCACCATCAAGGGATCGGAGCTGGGCGGCCTGTACAAGAGCATGCCGTGGACGGCCGGATTCTGCATCGTCGGGGCCGCCTCGATCTCGGCCTTTCCGTTGTTCAGCGGCTTCGTCTCGAAGTCACTGATCCTCGCCGCGACTGCAGAGCAGGGCCATCTGGTCCCGTGGCTGCTGCTGCTGTTCGCGTCCGCCGGCGTGTTCCATCATGCGGGCATCAAGATCCCGTTCTTCGCCTTCTTCGCTCACGACAGCGGGATCAGGGTGCGCGAGGCGCCGTGGAACATGCTGGCCGCGATGGCGATCACCGCCTTCTTGTGCATAGCCATCGGCGTGTGGCCCGGGCCGCTCTATGCCATCCTGCCCTATCCTGTGGTCTTCACGCCCTACACGCTCGAGCACGTCGTCACGCAGACCCAGCTCCTGCTGTTTTCCGCGCTGGCGTTCACCTGGCTCATGCGCACCGGCCTCTATCCGCCGGAAATGCGTTCGGTCAACGTGGATTTCGACGTCACCTACCGCAAGGGCTTGCCCGCCCTGGTGCGCGCCTTCGTGGGCACCTTTGGCCCGATCGACCAGGGGGCCCGGCGCGCGCTGCTCGGCCTGTTCCGCCGCGTCGTCAACGAGATCTACCGCCATCACGGCTCGGCCGGGGCGCTGGCGCGGTCGGTCGGCACCGGCAACATGGTGCTCTGGGTCGCTGCCATGCTCGGCGTATTCCTCATTGCTGTATTGTTCTGAGTTAATGCGAATCGAGGAGAGTTGGTTTCGGCCATCGACGCGCGAGGTGCGTTGGCGGGATCAGGCTTCTTGTCCGCGAACTCCTGGTCAAACATTTGAGCCAGTGACTCCGCATGACGCTTGGTGACGGCAAAGACAATCGTTTTGCCAATGAGCGGCGCCCGCTTCACGCCATCCTTGCCGACAAAACCTTTGTCCAAGACCTTGCGGAACTCACCAACGATGGCGTGGTTGCGCTCGGGGATGGTGAACTTGCGCTCCAAACTGGAAGGATCAACGGTGATGGTGTCGTCACTTCCAAACAGCTCCTCGAACTCCTGCTTTATTACCGACCAATCGAGTTCGTCACGCTTGACCTCGAAACCTCCCTCCGCTGATCGACGCTCGCTTCGCCTCCACGACCGCCAAGCTGTGCCCATGGCGATTTGAGAGTACGTAATCCGCCTTGGTGCCGTCGGGCAGAGGATATTCGTAGCGGAGGCTCACGTTGTCAGTGAGCTTCCACCCCACGTCTCCCAGCTGAGCGTCGATCTTGACGCGTGAGAAGGCTTCGGTCGTTTCCATTTATAATCATCACGAGGCAACTCGGTGGTTGCCATCTTAAGGAAGATTTTCATCCCCGCCAGGGCGTCCAACGCCCGCTCTGGATAAATACGAGTAGCAGACGTGCCCCTAGTAGACACCAAAAATTTCAGTGGAGGAAGATGATG
>VRUB01000036.1 GCA_019456345.1 Nitrospira sp.
CCAGTGCCACGCGACCGTAGCACGGCGCTTGCGCCGCCGCGTCCAGCGCGAGAGCAGCCACAGCAACCCCGCGCCCAGCGCCAGTACCGACGCCAGCGCGATCCACTGCCACACGGCGAGTTGGAGCAGAGCGCGTTTCATCCACGCGGGCAGCGCGACAATCCAGCTCTCGGAGATCATCCACCCGGGCCCATGGACGACGATGGCGTAGAGACCCGGTGATGCGCCTGCATTATAGGGGAGGTGGCTGACCCGCTCGTAGAAATCCTTTGCCTGGGCCACGGTCTTGGCGGTAAAGAGGTACTCCCCTTGTCGAGGGCCTTGCCCGATGCGCGCGATAGTGATCGCGGTGTGCGGCACGCGCCAGCGCGGCGGCGCACCCGACTCCTGCAGCGCTTGCATGGCCGCGGCGTCGGGTATGGCCTCGTAAGGCGGGAGCTCGACGCGGTCGAGCACCTCCTTGATAAGTGCCCCTGTCTCCCTACTTCCGGTCTTCAGTTGCGTCGGTGGGAGCTCGCTCAGATCGAGGGTGCCCAGCGCGCGGGCGGACAGGGTGGCGAACTGTGCGCGGTTGGCCTCGGTAACGCCCTCGTCTTGGTAAATGCGATACACCTTATTAACGTTTTCGATGAAGGTCTTCAGCGTCGCCCGTGGGCTCGAGGTGTCGGGCGGCTCGAGCGGAAAACCCTCAGCGCCTGTCGCCGGGGTCAACGCGGGCAGCACGAGCGACAACGCAACTACCCACGCAGCGCCAACACGCCCCCGGGCGCTGGCCGTCAACGCTGTAGTGCATGAGCTCGCTGGTATCATCTGCCGGCAAATCGTCCTAATTGTTGCCCGTGGCGCATTATGTACCGCTTACGGGTCTGGATGTCCATAGTTGTCGTCACCCTGTCTGGGCAATTAAACCCTTAAAGGAAAGCATCAAGCTTGCCTGGCGGAAGGATGACAGTTGGATTGTTATGTGTCGATCGTGCTGCTGCGATCAATAGGCGAACCTTTTGGGTCCCGCGCCCAGTCAACTCATTAGGATTTCGCGATTATTCGCTACAAGATTTGCAGATTTTCCATTTACGCCCGTCGCGGGCCAACAGCTCATCTGCCTCCTTCGGTCCCCAGGTCCCGGCCGCATAGTTGGGGAAGTTCCGGGGCGGCAATGCGTTCCACACGTCCAGGATCGGCTCCATCAGCGCCCACGCGATCTCAACGGTGTCGGCGCGCTTGAACAGCGTCGCATCGCCCTTCATGCAATCGTAGATCAGCGTTTCGTAACCGGTACTGGGCTTGTCGCCGAAGTGATCGCTGTAGTTGAAATCCATCTCCACCGCGCTCAGCTGCGGCGCCTGGCCTGGTACCTTGGCGTTGAATCCCAGGCTGATGCCTTCATCGGGCTGGATGCGCAGCACCATCCGGTTCGGTTCCACGTTTTGCCGCTTGACCAGCGAGTCACGAAACAGGCGACTGGGCGCGTGGCGATACTCCACGACCACCTCGGTGAAGCGCCCGGGGAGACGCTTGCCGGTGCGCAGGTAAAATGGCACTCCGGCCCAACGCCAGCTGTCGATCATCATTCTGAGTGCAACATAGGTCTCGGTGTTCGAGTCGGGCGCGATGCGCGGCTCATCGCGGTAGGCGGGAACGCGCTCGCCGGTTGGCAGCATTCCGGCGCCATATTGCCCACGCACCGTGTGCGTGAGTACTTCTTCGGGCGTGAGTGCCTGCGCCGCACGCAGCACCTTGGATTGCTCACCGCGTACCTCATCGGCATCGAAGGATATCGGCGGTTCCATGGCGACAATGGACAGCACCGCCAGCAGGTGGTTAGGCACCATGTCCCGCAGGGCGCCGGCCTCTTCGTAGTAGCTCGCGCGGTTTTCCACCCCGAGCGATTCGGCCACCGTGATCTGCACGTGATCGATGTAGCGGTGGTTCCATATAGGTTCAATAATGCCGTTGGTAAAACGGAAGGCCATGATGTTTTGCACGGTTTCTTTGCCGAGGTAATGATCGATGCGGTAGATCTGGCTTTCCTCCAGAATCTGGTGGAGTTTGTGATTGAGCGCGCGCGCCGACTCCAGGTTACGGCCGAACGGTTTTTCGATAATGACACGGCGCCAGCGCCCGTCCTGCTCGCGGGTCAGCCCGACGCTTGTGAGTTGGGTCGTGATGTCGGCGAACAGGCTGGGCGGCGTGGCGAGGTAGAACAGGTAGTTGCCGGGTGTCTGGCATTGCTGGTCCAGCTCCCCCAGCTTATCGGCGAGCCGGCGATAGCCGTCGGGATCGCGGAAATCACCGTGCAGGTAATAGCAGCGCTCGATAAGATGATTCCATAGGTCCTCGGTAAACTCCTCGCCCAGGTGTTTTTTGGCTTCTCGTTGCAGAAGATCGCGGTAGTGCTCCGTATCCATTTGCTCCCGGCTGACCCCGACCATGGCGAAGCGCTCCGGCAGCAGCCCCGTCGCGCACAGGTGGTAAAGCGCGGGGACGAGTTTGCGCTTGGTGAGGTCGCCGGCGGCGCCGAAGATCACCATGATCGCAGGTGGTGCAGCCGTCATTCCCTCTTGCGTAGGCGTGGTTGCCATGAATGGTGCTCCCCGTGCTCAGTCTTTCTTTTCCAGGTGACCGCCGAAGGCGAAGCGCATGGCCGATAGCACCTGATCGGCGAAATCGCTCTCGCCACGGGAAGTGAAGCGATCATAGAGCGCAGTGGTCAGTACCCGCGCCGGTGCCCCGGACTCGATCGCGGCGATGCTGGTCCAGCGCCCCTCGCCGGAGTCGGATACACGCCCGGAGAACTCCGCAAGCTGCGGGCTCTTGTGCAGGGCGGCCGCCGTCAGGTCCAGCAACCACGAAGCGATCACGCTGCCGCGGCGCCACACCTCGGCCACCTCGGCAAGGTCGATATCGTACTGAAACTCCTCGGGATTGCGCAGCGGTGTGGTCTCGGCGTCCACATCATGTTCGTGCTTACCCACACTGGCGTGCTTCAGAATATTGAACCCCTCGGCGTAAGCGGCCATGAGACCGTACTCGATACCGTTGTGCACCATTTTCACGAAGTGCCCCGCACCATTCGGGCCGCAGTGCAGATAGCCTTGCTCCGAAGGACCGGAGTCGCCCTCGCGCCCGCTGGTGCGGGGAACATCGCCCATGCCGGGGGCGAGCGCTGCGAAGATGGGATCGAGATGGGCCACGGTGTCTTTCTCGCCACCGATCATTAGACTGTAACCACGCTCCAGCCCCCACACGCCGCCGCTGGTACCGACGTCGACGTAGTGAATGCCGCTTCCCTGAAGTTTTTTCGAGCGGGCAATATCGTCCTTATAATAGGAGTTGCCGCCGTCGATGATGATGTCGTCTGCTGACAAGCGCCCGTTCAGATCCTCGATAGAGCGGTCCACGACGGCGGCCGGTACCATCATCCATACTGGCCGCGGTTGGCTCAGCTTGGCGACGAAATCATCAAGGTCCGACGCGCCCATCGCCCCTTCGCCTTCCAGCTTGTGGACCGCATCGGGATTCATGTCGAACACCACGCATTCGTGACCGGCACGCATCAACCGCCGTACCATATTCGCACCCATCCGGCCCAAGCCGATCATGCCGAGCTGCATAACCCCTCCAGTCTTGAATGTTGTTTACAAATACGTCGGGTGCCGGGAGCTACGATGCCTGTGATGTATCGGTTCGTGGCACAAGCCTCCAGCATAACCAGATGCTACCGTTTCAGGTTACACTGTAAAGCCAGACCTTCTCAACTGCCAGAGGATAACGTGTTAGCGAGTGCCCGCCTGCAGGCATAATGGAGCTGTCCGGCGGTCAGCTGAGCGCAAGATTCTGGCGGAAGGCGGCCGTTGCCGGCGTTGCAGCTTGTGGATGATAAGGGGCCGGCGAAACGCCGCGATCGACCCGCTGTCGCAAAATACGAGAGCAGCGGATAACGCCGCTTGTTTGCCGGCGGGGACTGCATGGGCCACAGCGCGGCGCGTGCCGGTTGAGGCCATCTTTGTGAGCACGGTATCTATGGATGCATTGAAAATCGAGATTACCAAAGATCGGTACGATGCCGTGCTGTTTGACCTCGACGGGGTGTTGACCGGGACGGCTAAAGTGCACGCCGTTTGCTGGAAACGCATGTTCGACGCGTTTTTACAAGCGCGCGCGGCCCGCGAAGGCGAGCTGTTCCGCCCCTTTGATACGGACAGCGATTATAAGCACTACGTCGACGGAAAGCCCCGTTACGAGGGCGTGAAAAGCTTTCTCGAGTCGCGCGGTATTAGCTTGCCCTATGGCGATCCCGATGATGCGCCCGGCAAGGATACGATCTGTGGGTTGGGAAATCGCAAGAATGCACTGCTCAACGACGTGATCGAGTCGGAAGGTGTAGACGTGTATGAGGGGTCGGTAGCCTGGGTGCATCAGCTGCATGAAGCCGGAATCAAGACGGCGGTCGTCTCGTCGAGTAAGAACTGCGAGACTATTCTTCGGGCCGCAGGTATTGAAGATTTGTTCGAGCTGCGCATTGACGGGGTGGTGGCCGCGCAGCTGCAAATTGCCGGAAAGCCCGCACCGGATACGTTTCTCGAGGCGGCACGGCGCCTGGGAGTGGAACCAGAGCGCACAGTAGTTGTGGAAGACGCCATATCCGGCGTGCAGGCCGGTCGCGCCGGTGGATTCGGCCTGGTTATCGGCGTTGACCGCGAAGGCGATGCCGAAGCGCTGAGGAAAAATGGTGCCGATATCGTGGTGGCCGATCTTGCAGAGTTGCTTTGAAGATTACGCGCGACATGGGATTGTGATCGTTGCGAGAACTTTCAATCAAAAGTGAATAGTCATGCTCAGACATAAGACCGAGAAACGGCCCGAGTATGTTTACGCGGTCGACAAATGGAAGATGGTCGAGAAACAGTTCTACCCGCGGCTGCTCGCGGCGAGCGAGACCATCTTTGCCACGGCTAATGGCTATATCGGAATGCGCGGCAACTTCGAGGAGGGATCGCCTGTTGCCCAGAGCGGGACGTATGTCAATGGTTTCTATGAGTCGTGGCCGATCACATACGGAGAGGAAGCATATGGTTTCGCGAAGACTGGCCAGACCATGCTTAATGTTACGGACACCAAGATCATCAAGCTGTACGTGGATGATGAGCCGTTCCATCTTCCTTCGGCGAATCTATTAAAGTTTGAACGAGTGCTTGACATGCGCGCGGGTACGCTCGATCGCGAAGTCCTGTGGGAGACACCAGCGGGCAAGCAAATCGCCATCAAATCGCGCCGGTTGGTGTCATTGCAGCAGCGCCATCTGGCGGCAATTTCGTATGAAGTCACGGTCTTGAATGCAGAGGCGCCCGTTACGATCTCCTCGGAAATGGTTAACGACAATACGCGGCGCGGCAACGGCGCTGATCCTCGCCGCGCACGCGGTTTTTCGCACCGCGCACTTTTTCCGAGGGCGCACTACGCTAACGACGCGCGCGTGATCCTGAGCCACGTGACGCAAAACAGCAAGATGACATTGGCCTGTGGTATCGAGCACACGCTCGATACCACCTGCCCCTACTCGTATAAGAGCGACTGCGGAGAGGACACTGGCAAGGTGGTTTTTGCGGTCGAGGCAAAGCCGGGCCAGCCGATCCGGCTTGTCAAATACATGACCTACCATACCTCGGATACGGCTTCTGCGGCCGAGCTGCGCGCGCTGGCCGAACAAGCGCTCGACCGTGCGGTCGAGCACGGTTTCGATGAACTACTGGTCGCACAGCGGACATACCTGGATGATTTCTGGCATAGAAGCGATGTCGAGTTTCGCGGCGATCCCGCGGTCGCGCAGGCGATTCACTTTAATCTGTTCCAGATCTGTCAGGCAACCGCACGCGCCGAAGGGACCGGTATACCCGCAAAGGGGCTCACCGGGCACGGTTACGAGGGGCACTACTTCTGGGACACCGAGATCTATCTGTTCCCGTTTTTGATCTACACGTCGCCGCGCATTGCCAAGAATCTGTTGGGTTTCCGCTATAGCATGTTAAACACGGCACGACTGCGCGCCAGCGAGGTCAACCAGAAGGGGGCGTTGTTTCCGTGGCGAACCATCAACGGCGAGGAGGCCTCGGCATACTACGCCGCCGGCACGGCGCAGTATCACATCAACGCTGACATCATGTATGCGTTGCGCAAGTATGTCGACGTGACCGGTGACGAGGAGTTCCTGTACGAGCACGGCGCAGAGATGCTGGTGGAGACCGCGCGCCTGTGGTTTGACCTGGGTTTCTGCTCGGATCGCAAAGGAGGAAGATTCTGTATTCACGGTGTCACTGGTCCGGACGAGTACAACACCGTGGTAAACAATAACACCTACACAAATCTGATGGCACGCGAGAATCTTTGGTATGCCGTTGAAACCGTGAGGTCGTTGCAGACCGAGCATGCGGGGCACTTCGAGAAGCTCGTGGACCGCATGGGGCTCGAGATGTCCGAGGTCGAACAGTGGCAGCAGGCTGCCGACAACATGTATATACCGTACGATGAAAAGTCCGGGATTCACCTGCAGGATGACAGCTTCCTGGATCGGGAGGTCTGGGACTTCGAGCGCACGCCCGAGCACAAGTATCCGTTGCTATTGCATTATCATCCGCTCGTCATCTATCGGCACCAGGTAATAAAGCAAGCCGATGTGGTGCTGGCGATGGTTTTGCTTGGCGACAAGTTCTCCACCGAGCAGAAACGGCGTAATTTCGATTACTATGACCCGCTTACGACCGGCGATTCCTCGCTGTCGGCTTGTATCCAGGCCATTGCCGCTGCCGAGCTCGGCTACTCACAGAAGGCGCGGCAGTACGCGATCTATGCGGCGCTCATGGACCTCGCCGATTTCGGCAACAATGTGCAGGACGGCTGTCACATCGCGTCGATGGGGGGAACCTGGATGGTGATCGTCTACGGCCTAGCGGGCATGCGGGATTACAATGGCGAGCTCAGTTTCCGGCCACGCTGGCGCGAGCGTGTGGGAGGCGTGCGCTTTCGTCTCACTGTGCGGGGACAGCTGCTGGAGCTCGATATCAACGCAGAGAAGCAAGCGGTAACGTACCTGCTGAAGGAGGGCTCCGAGCTGGTCATCAAGCACTACGATGATGAGATTAAGCTGGTAACCGCCGCGCCTGTGTCGCGACCTTTGGAGCTGCTGGAAAACTGAAAACGAGAGACCAAGCGATATCGGATGTCCTCTCCGAGCAGGAGCTGCGAGCCAGGGATGACTACTGGCGCGCGGCCGACTATCTTTCCGTCGGGCAGATCTATCTCTATGACAACCCCCTGCGCGAAACCGCTGCTGTGCGTTACCGATCAATGTTTGCGTCGCCGTGACTTCGTCAACGTCATCATTGCAGGAGGTACGGGCCTATGGTGTCTCGCCGAACTTGCGCAGCCAAAGATAACCCGCCGCCCCGGCGAGCAGCGAGGCGAATAGAATTCCGGTCTTGGCGCTGACCAGCTGATCTGCCTGGCCGCGGAAGGCCAGCTCGGCAATGAATATGGACATGGTAAAGCCGATGCCGGCGAGAAGCGCGACGCCCACCATGTGCACCGACCGGCAACCGGCTGGCAGCTGACCGAACCCCATTTTCGCCGCGACAATCGAGACACCGGCGATTCCGACGAGCTTGCCCGCTACCAGCCCGAACACGATGCCCAGCGTCACAGGTTGTGCGAAGGTGCTACCAAGCGATGCCAGCTCGATGGGCACGCCGGCATTGGCCAGCGCAAACAGCGGCACGATGAAGAATGCCACCATCGGGTGCATAGAGTGTTCCAGACGCTGGAGCGGCGATTCCACTTTGTGGATTCCGCTTTCGAGCGCCTGGACGATGGCACGGCGGTGCTGGTCGTGGATCAATGATCGCCGGCCGTCGTCGAGCGCGTCGAATCTCTTTGTTAATACGCGTATCTTTTCTCTGAACACTTGCGGCTCAAGCTTCGGTCGACTCGGTATGGTCCAGGCGACCAGGATTCCGGCAATCGTCGCGTGCACCCCGGACTTGAGCATGGCCAACCACAGCAGCGCCGCGACGACAAAGTAGGGTAGGGGGCTGCGTATCCCCGCCCGATTGAAGACCGCCAGCACCACGAGCAGCAGCCCTGCTAGCGCCAGTGCGTCGACAAAGATACGCTCCGTGTAGAACAGCGCGATCACGGCAACCGCGCCCAGGTCATCCACGATTGCAAGCGCCACCAGAAAAGTGAGCAGTGACTTGGGCACCCGGCTGCCCAGTAGCACCAGCACACCGACCGCAAACGCGATATCCGTGGCCATCGGTATGCCCCAACCCTGCGCGGTTGGCCCGCCGAGGTTGATGGCCGCGTAAAAAATCGCCGGCACGGCCATA
This sequence comes from Nitrospira sp., assembly GCA_019456345.1. Lineage (GTDB taxonomy): Bacteria > Pseudomonadota > Gammaproteobacteria > Acidiferrobacterales > SPGG2 > VRUB01. The sequence continues at coordinate 8,382 of VRUB01000036.1, forward strand.
CCACCGATCGCCGCGAGAATCGGCAGCGTGGCGGCTTGCACATCGGACAGGTCTCCCACCAGGACTTCGCGCTTGATCTCCAGGCCGATGACAAAAAAGAATAGCGCCATGAGCCCGTCGTTGATCCAGTGATGCAGTGTCTGATCGAGCGTCCAATTGCCCACGCTCAACGTGATCTGGGTGTGCAGCAGGTTGCCATAGCTCTCGGCCAGCGGGCTGTTAGCGAGAATCAGCGCAATCGTGGTGCAGACGATAAGTACGATACCGCCCGCCGTCTCCTGGTGGATGAACTCTTCGAATGGGGTCAGAATTCGCCCGAAGGTCTTTTCCCACGGGGCGTAATGGCCCTCGGGTAGATCGAGGCGTTCAATCATGGTTGGCGTGCCCAGGCTATACCGAGTAGAGCCTCAAGGTACACGGCGTGTGCACCGCACGCAACACAGGCAGCCGGCGTCAGCGGAATATTCAGGGCCTCGGCATTGTCAGGTGCAGAATCTTGAAAGTCCCGCCGTAACAAGCCACAGCGGCGCAGCGGATTTTACATTGGTGCCGCCGCAGATGACGCGCGATACTCAGTGGGCGACACACCATTCCAGCGTTTAAACGCGCGCGAGAAGTTCGCGGGCTCGGAGAACCCGAGCAGAAAGGTAATCTCGTTCACCGTTAGTTGCGACTGGCGTACATATTGGCCCGCCAGCTCGCGGCGCGTCGCGTCCAGCAGGTGTTTATACGTTGTCCCGTCCTCCTTGAGCTTACGTTGCAGGGTCCGAGGGCTCACGTTCAAGGCCTTGGCAATCGATTCCTGCGTAGCGTGCCCGGATGACAACTGCTCAAGCAGCTTCGATTCAACCTGTATCTTGATGCTGCCGCGATCGAATCGCGCGAGATACTCGGTGACAATTCGATCATTTGCCCGCGCCAGGTGGGCGTTGGCTGTCGGCAAAAGTGTGTTTAGATCGGTCTTGTCGAATGACAACCTGTTCTGCGGTGCACCGAAGCGTATGGGCGCACGGAACACCCGCGAAAACGCCCCACGATCAGCGGGTACTGATCTCTTTAGATTAACCCGCAACGGATTCAAGTGGGAGCCGTAGCTGCTGCGGCACATACCTAATATTGTCGCCAGTGCTGCATCGATGGCGGCATCGGCAGGCTGAACCCGCGTATCCGCCGACCCCAGCGTGAACTCGACCTCGTGCGCCGTCTCCTCAAGGCTGATGCTTGCGGCACTACTGAGTATCCGGCCATAGCGAACCAGCCGCTCCAACGCATCGCGTAATGTTTCGCTGGCCAGCCAGGCATAGCCCAGGGCGTGAAACGTGGTGGGATGCCAGAAGCGCGCGGCCGTGAGGCCAAACGCGGCGTCGGCACTTGCTTGTGTCGCCAGGTTCCAGAGACGCGTGAGCGAGGTTACAGGATAACGCGCATTGGCATCGTATAACCTCTTGGGGTCGACGCCGGCCTGCTCGAACAAGGGCCGGGCATCACATCCGTAGGACTCCAGTGCTTTCCATATCAATAACGCCCAGGAAGAGATCGTGGTTGCGTACATTTGGGTTACGTTAGTTGCGAAGGCGTGAGAGCATCTAGATAACGACTTGTATATCGTTTCCAGCAGTATAAGCAAGGTAACGCGCCATGCGAAGCTAGGCGGATAGCCGGTACTGACTCGGCGATACCCCGTTCCAGCGTTTGAACGCGCGCGAGAAGTTCGCCGGCTCGGAAAATCCCAGTAGAAAGGTGATCTCGTTGACGGATAGATGAGATTCCTTGACGTACTGCGCTGCCAGCTCGCGACGTGTGGTATCCAACAGTTGTTTGTACGTCGTCCCTTCCTCTTTGAGCTTACGTTGCAAGGTCCGGGGACTTAGGTGCAAGGCCTTGGCAATCGATTCCTGCGTTGCATGCCCCGAAGACAGTTGCTCGACCAGCCTGGCCTCAACTTGCAACTTGATGCTGCCGCGTTCAAATCGTGCCAGATACTCTTTGATAACATGGTCGTTAGCGCGTGCCAGCTCGGCATTGGCCGTAGGCAAAAGCATATCCACCGTGGCCTTATCGAGGAAAACGACGTTATCAGCGGCGGAGAACTCCACGGGCGCCCGGAACATACGGGCGTACGCCCCCCTATCCGCCGGCGGGTTTCTTTGCAAGGCCACTCGTAATGGGTTGAACTCCGGGCCGTGGCTGGCGCGGCACAAGTTGACGACAACGGCCACGGCGGCGTCGATCGCCTCATCGGCCATGCGCGGTACCTCCGGGGCGTGGATGAACAATCGATAGCTATCGGGCGCCTGCTCGAGCCATACCTCAACGCCGTTGCTGACGATCCGGTAGTATCGCACGGCGCGCTCGAGCGCCTCCTTCAGGCAGTCACTGGCCAGCCAGGCGTATCCCAGGGCATGGAGCGTGGTGGGGTGCAGAAAACGCGCGGCGGTGAGACCGATGCCCGGGTCCTGCGTGGCCCGGACCGCCAGCCGCCACAAGCGGGTTAGGGCGGAAATAGGGTATCGCGCGTTCGCGTCGCGCAGCTTGTCCGGATCAACGCCGGCCTGCTCGAACAACGGCCGCGGGTCGGAGCCGTAAGACTCGATCGCCTTCCATATCAGGAGGGCCCAGGAAGATAGGGTGGACGGGTGCACTTACGGGTCTGTCGGTAATTTCGTGCGCGTTGGGATAACAACTTGGCGCCTGATGATTGGGAAATCAGCGGAAATTAGCATTATCTTACCACCCAGATGACTCTCACTACAGGATAGGCGCCTTTCGAGAGTTCTGCGGTGACACCCCCTCCAGCAGCACCTCGCCGCACCGGCTCTGGAATTCTGCCTGTCACCGCTTCTCGGCGCAACAGTTCGAGGGAGCGATCGAAAACCCTGGCAATTGATTGAAATAGGGAGGCAACGAGCGATGGCACAGAGAACCCTCAAGGAGTCGATTCCTTACGTCGGTGTGGGTCTGCACACCGGCAAGAACGTTTCTATGCGCGTACGCCCTGCCGAGGAAAACCGCGGTATCCGGTTCGTACGCAGAGATGCACCTGTCGGCCAGGGCGTAATACCGGCGCTGTGGCACAACGTCATTGATACGCGGTTGTCCACGGTCATCGGAAATGAGTACGGCATATCGGTTCACAGCGTTGAGCATCTGATGGCGGCCTTGTGCGGCTGCGGCATCGATAACGCCGTGATCGAGCTCGATGGTCCGGAAGTGCCGATCATGGATGGCAGCGCGGAGCCGTTCGTCACGCTCATAGAGCAGGCAGGTGTTGTGCGCCAGAGTGCACCGCGCAAGGCGATCCAGATTCACAAACCCGTTACCGTGTCCGATGGTGACAAGTTCGCCGTGCTGATGCCTGACCGCATTCCCCGACTTACCGTGGAGATAGATTTCGAAAGCTCGGTTGTGGGTTTTCAGCGGCTCTCGCTTGAACTGGTCAACGGCTCGTTCAAGCACGATATCGCCCCTGCACGCACCTTTGGCTTCATGGATGAGGTGGAGCACTTGCACAAAATGGGGCTTGCGCGCGGCGGCTCTCTGCGCAACGCCGTCGTGATCGACGGTGACCGTGTCATGAACGAGAAGGGCCTGCGTTTCCACGACGAGTTTGTACGCCACAAGGCGCTGGATTGCACCGGCGATCTGTATCTTGCCGGCGCGCCCATTGTCGGCCACTTCTTCGGACACAAGCCGGGCCATACGCTGAACAACGCCCTCTTGCAACAGCTTTTCGCAGAAGAGGATGTCTGGTCTTACGTTACGCTGGATGACATGGATCGGGCGCCCGTATGGCGCAGAATCGCCGAGGCCAAGCTGAGCAGCGCCATCGAGCTGGCGCGGGCGTGGGCGCGCAAGGTCGCCTGAACGCGGTAACCAGCGCGCTAACGCCCGGCAATGCCAAGCACCGTTCGGTCTTGGTCTTAGTATTCCAGATAGGGGGCTCTTCAAAGCATGCGCGCGGTTAGTCGATGCAGACATGCCGAGCATTTATTGCTGAGACACGCCGTGGATTCATCTCGGTAACCCACAGTTCTCACCGCTTAACCTCGCACGGTGCTGCGGGTCTGCACCCAAATGCGCGTTGGCCTTATACAATCATGTCATGCTGGACAGTAACGATCGTGAGCGCTATTGTTGCGGCTAGTTTTCGTGTCACGGGAGGAATTTATGAGCAGCGCAAGGCTGTTGCGTATATCGGTAATTTTTCTATTCGCCACTACCTTGCCAACGACTGTGCTGGCCAGTGTCACCGTCGATTTCGATAAGAGTGCTGACTTCTCCAAATACGAGAGCTTCGCCTGGAAGAAGGGCACGCCCGCAAAGGACGCGCTGATGGAGAAGCGCATCCGCGACGCGGTCGAGCAAGAGCTCCAGGCCAAGGGTCTGACCCAAGTAGAAAGCGCACCCGATCTGTATGTGGTGACCCACGCCTCCAGCAAAACGGAGCGCCACGTCCAGGTCGACAACCTGGGTTACGCCGGTTACGGCCGGCATGGCTGGTATCCGCGCGGACCGACAAGCGTGAACGTCTACGAGATCCCGATTGGAACATTGATGGTCGACTTGGTCGATGGAGAAACGAACGAGCTCGTGTGGCGCGGCCTGGCGGAAAAAACTCTGAGCGCCAAACCGCAGAAGGTCGCCAAGCTGATTTATAAGGTCGTGAAAAAGATGTTCAAGAAGTTCCCGCCGAAGAAATAAGCATGACCGTGCTTGGCATAGCATCGGTTGAATTCGTGACTACAGATTAAAACCAGGCGTGTGTCACCTGGTCACCGCTGATGGTGTTGGCCCTGATGGCGATGGGCGCGCAGTTTCCCTTCTGCGGGATAAATTCGTTCATGGCCGGGAGCGGGGCAGGCTGAGGGTAGCGCGTTGGCTGCGTGTAGATGCCGGTGACGCGATTATCTATTTTCATCGGCATAGACTGGTCGTAATGTGATGCAGGAGCAACAATGAATAAAGCAAAATTATTGCTTGGCCTCGTAGCGCTGTGCTTTGCGACGATCGTGTGGGCCAGAATCGAGGTCCATTTTGATAGGAACGTCGATTTTTCTCAGTACAAGACTTACGCGTGGCAGCAGGGGACGCCGGCCACCGACCCCCTGATGCAAGGGCGCATCGAGCGCGCGGTGTCGGCTCAACTGCAGGTGGCGGGGTTGAGCGAGGCCAGCGCTGCGCCCGATCTCAAAGTCATCACGCACGCATCATCGAAACAGACCAAGCAAATACATACCGGCAACTTCGGTTACGGCTCGATGTCGTCGGGGTTTGGTGAGCAGGACTATACTATTACAATCAAGACCGGGACCTTGCGAGTCGATCTCGTCGATACGCGCTCGCACAAGCTGGTGTGGAGCGGTACCGCTACGAAGGCCCTGAGTGATAACCCGAAGAAAGTCGCGAAGCTGATCGAAAAGGTCGTGACGAAGATGTTCAAGCATTTCCCGCGGCGACAGTAGCTGTGCCGTAGCCTACCGGCGCTGCAGTTGATCCAGCAATTGTCGTGCCTGCGGGTCGCGCGGCGAGAGCGCGACCAGCTCCCGCGCATAGCGGACCGCGGCTTCGCGGGCCCCCCGGTCACGATTGATGGTGACCAGCGCCAGCAGGATCTGACGGTCGTTCGGATGGCGCTGACGCGCATCCTCCAACACCGCCAGCGCCGACTCGGTCCTGCCCATCGCGTTCAGGGCAATCGCATATACGTAGCCGGTCTGCGCATCGTCCGGTTGCAGCTCGGCGGCGCGCTTGAAGTTTTCGAGCGCCGCCAACTTTTTCCCTTTTCGCACCAGCAGCAGACCCAGCGCCCGGTGCACGCTGGCGTCATCGGGCGCGATCGCGAGCGCTTGACGCAGCAGCGGTTCGCCATCGCCATCGCGCTGCTGTGCGCGATAAAGATCGGCGAGATTCATCAGCGCGGGGACGAAGCCCGGATCAAGCCGTAGTGCCGTGCGATAGGCCGCTTCGGCGTCTCCGGGCTTTCCTTGTTGGGCGTAAAACACGCCGATGTTCAGATGGGAACCGGGCCGATCCGCGTTCGCCCGTTGCGCCTCGATGAACTCGGCAAACGCCCGGGCGCGGTCGGTGCGTTGTTTTGGCGTGAGTCCGTCGACAGACGCGGCCGCGAGCACGCGCGCCGCCTCGACCCGGACCGCCCGAACCGGATCTGCCAGCAGCGAACCGGCGACCCGAAACCGATACGGTGGCGGTATGCCCGCCAGGGCGTTGAGTGCGGCAATGCGTATTAGTGGGTTTTTGTCCTCAAGGCCGTTCTGAAGCGCCTGCAGCGCCACCGGATTCACATAGCCGCGTAGCAGCGACAGTGCCGAGGCGCGCACAATAGCGGGTCTTGTCGGATCCGCGGCGAGCCGCGCCAACTCTTGGTCCGCATTGGGCGTGCGCATGCGTCCGGCTTGCAGCACGCGCCCATAGTGTGGCGAACGCCGCCGCTTGGGCCCGTACCATTTGGCCACATGGTCGGCCGCCCATTGGGCCGGCTTGTCCGTGTGGCATTGATTGCAGGCGTTCGGGGTACCCAGTGCGACGGAGAGATCCGGACGTGGGACCCGGATGCTGTGATCGCGCCTGGGATCTACCACCATGTAAGTCTTTGTTGGCATGTGACAGGCGACGCATTGCCGGCCGGCGGAGTCCTTTTTGTGAAGGGTGTGTGTGGGACGGTCGAAGCGCTCGGGCAAGTGGCACTGGGCACAAACTGCGTTACCAGTGGCTGTGAGCTGCAGGCTATGCGGATCATGACAGTCGCTGCAGGTGACGCCGGCATGATACATCTTGCTTTGCAGGAACGAGCCGTACACATAGACTTCGTCTTGAATCTGACCATCAGCGTAATAGAACCCTTGGTCCAGCAGCCGTGGCAGATAGCTCTGCAGCAGCGGTTTGCCATATCCATAACGGTTGCTTAGCACGGTGCGCCGGGAGTGACAGCGCCCGCAGGTCTCGACCTCAGTGTGGGTTTTCAGCGTTTTGTTGCGTCTGGCAATGCCGGTGTCGCGATCGAACTTCCAGTGAACGCCCGCACGATCGCTCAGGGCCACCACCAGGCCCTTGCGCTTGTCATCGTAGCTCCTTTTGCCTTTTGCTGTTGCTTGGGCCCAACCCACATGCGCGGATCCCGGACCGTGGCAGGCCTCGCACGAGACGTCGATCTCTGACCATTGTGTCGCGTAGCTGTCCTTTTCGAGGCTGTAGTTTTTCTCGAGATTGGTCGAGTGGCACTCGGCACACATGAAGTTCCAGGTCTGATTGCGGCCGGTCCAGTGCAGGGGATCGTCGTAGCTGATCTTTTCATGCGGGTAAAGGTGAAACCAACGCTGACCCCCTTCTGTTCTGGGGCGGTTGTCCCAGGCAATACCCAATGCCTGATAGCGACCACCGGGGAAGGCTACGAGGTATTGCTGTAGCGGGTCAGCGCCAAATGTGTAGCTGATCTCGTAGTCGCGCAGCGTCCCATCGGGTCCGTCGGTGCGGACAAAGAATTTCCCGTCGTGCTTGTAGAAAGTCGATGTTATGCCATCATAGGAAAACGTCGCGTTGTCGAAATCGCCCAGCACTGTCTTGTCGCTGGCGCGTTGCATGGCCAGATCGTGATGCGAGCCTGACCACAGCTGCGACTCGCTTTGATGGCAGCCCGCGCACACCTGTCGCCCGACAAAATTCGCCGGGGCGCGTTGCGTGATTTGAGTATCGGTGTTCTGGCCGGCGGATGGTTCACCCGCAGCACCCGGGCTTGCGGCTGCCGTGCTGGCAGCCCCGGCCATAAGCGTGAGAACCGCTGAAACGAAAACACCTCGTGTTCGCATGAGCGGGATGTTACTTGACAGGCCCCGCGGGGTTCAATTTCTGTTGCGAACCCGTCAGCTAATGACACGGACAAGCGCACACAGCCACTCCGGGAGCAGCGTGGTGTCGTTAAGACCGCCAGCGGCACGGGCGGCGCATTGGCCGCACGGCGTTGACAGACCGCCGGCTGTGGCGTAGAGCAAGGGACAGCGGCGGGTTAATTGTCTTTGCAGCAGCGCTTTGAGCATGAATCTGTGAGGATGACGGGGCGCTCGCGCGTATCATAGAAATTCCCATGAGCGAACAAATCAATAGCACGGCTGGACCACTGGTAAATATTCGCGGTCTTACGAAGACCTACCAGGAGGGCGACCGACAGCGCGTCGTCTTTTGTGAGTTGGATGCCAGCGTGGAACGCGAGGAAATTATCGTACTGCTGGGCCGCAGCGGCTCGGGCAAGTCCACCTTGCTCAATTTGATTAGCGGTATCGACCTGCCGACAGCGGGCAGTGTCACGGTCGACGACGTGGTGCTGAGCGCCCTGTCCGAAACCGAGCGCACGTTGTTCCGCCGGCGTAATATAGGTTTTGTGTTTCAGTTTTTTAATCTCATTCACACGCTCACGGTCGAGGAGAATCTCTTACTCCCGCTGGAGCTCAATGGCGCTCTGGATGAGACCGGACACGCGTTCGCGCGCGAGCTATTGCTGGCGGTAAGTCTTGCAGATCGTGCGCAAAGTTATCCGGATCGTCTCTCGGGCGGCGAGCAGCAGCGCGTGGCGATAGCGCGCGCCCTCGTGCATAAGCCGTTGCTGCTGTTGGCCGATGAGCCCACGGGTAATCTGGACCGTGACACCGGCCAGCAGACACTCAAGTTGTTGCAGCGTCTGACGCGGGACGCCCGTGCGACCCTGATCATGGCGTCGCACAGCACCGAGGCGGCGGGCCTGGCCGACCGCGTGTTCAACATCGAGCGCGACCGGCTCATTCGGCTTCCCGGTCTGGAGCGACGCGGGGCATGATCCTCGACCGCGCCAGCCTGCGCTATCTGCTGCGTCATCCCTGGTTGGTCGGTCTGTCGGTGCTGGGGGTTGCGCTCGGTGTGGCGGTGGCGGTCGCCGTGGATCTTGCCAACGAGAGCGCGCGGCGCGCGTTTCAGCTCTCCGTGGAGACATTATCGGGACGCTTCACGCATCAGATCGTTGGCGGACCGAACGGCCTGCCCGAGTCCGTGTATCGCCGGCTGCGGGTGGACGCGGGTGTGCGCAGCTCGAGGCCGGTGGTGGAAGGCTATGCGCGTGCGCCGCAGTTCCCCGGCGAAACGTTTCAGCTAATCGGCGTGGACCTGTTCGCCGACGCCGAATTCCGTTCCGATTTCGGTGGCCTCGGGACTCGCGCTGCCGTTACGCGGTTACTGACACAGCCTGCGACCGGTGTGCTCGCGCGCCACAGCGCGCGACGGTTGGGTCTGAATGCCGGGGACACACTGATGCTTTCGGTCGGCGGGCAAACACACAGCGTAACCATTGTTGATTTCATCGATGCGGCGGATCCCGTGAGCCGCCAGGCGCTGGATGCGGTCGTATTGACAGACATCGCCACAGCGCAAGAGCTACTCGGCATGCGCGGGCGGCTGAATCGCATCGACTTGATTATTTCTGGCGATAACAGCGCGCTTCTCGAGCGTGTGCGTGCGGTATTGCCGGCGGGCACAGACATCGTGCGGGCGGAGCAGCGTTCTCTCGCGCTCGATCAAATGACCCGTGCATTCCGGGTGAACCTCACCGCGTTGAGCTTGTTGGCGCTGCTGGTTGGTACCTTCCTGATCTACAACATCATGACCTTTTCAGTGATACAGCGCCGCGCATTGATCGGCTCCTTGCGGGTGTTGGGCGTAACACGCAGGCAGATCTTCGTTCGCATCGTAACCGAGGCCCTGGTCATTGGCTTGCTGGGCACGGCTTTGGGAGTAGCGCTCGGGATTATGCTCGGTAACGGTCTGGTAGAACGGGTGGTGCGCACGATCAACGACCTTTACTTCGTGCTCTCGGTGCGCGAGGTCACGCTGGTGCCGTGGTCCCTGCTCAGGGGCACAGCACTGGGTCTCGGCGCGACTGTGGCCGCGGCATTGCTACCTGCCTGGGAGGCCACGCGCGCACCGGTGAGCGCTGTGCTGCGTCGATCGACCACGGAGGCGCGTGCACGCCAGCTGGCGCCACGTGCAGCCGTCGCGGGCTTGGCGACTGTGACCTTAGGGACGATGCTACTGGCGCTTCCGAGCCGCAGCCTGTTACTGGCCTACAGCGGGCTGTTTGCGCTGATCATCGGCGCCGCCCTGCTCATTCCGTGGGCAACGATGGCTGTGATGCGGGGGCTACAAGGGGTCATGGGAGCCGGGCTCGGAGTTCCTGGACGCCTGGCGGTACGCGGCGTGGTGGCGACGTTGAGTCGCACGGGTGTCGCCGTGTCGGCGCTCGCGGTGGCGGTATCGGCCTCGGTCGGCGTAGGCATCATGATCGAGAGCTTCCGGCATTCGTTCGTCGATTGGCTGACGGCAACCTTGCGCGCCGACATCTATGTGGCGGCCCCAGTGATTCACACCTCCCCGAGCGCCGCGACGCTCGACGCAGGCCTGGTTGCCCGCCTTGCCGCAGTGCGGGGTGTGGCGGCGATAAGCACGGGCCGGCGCGTGCGGCTTGACGCGCCCGCGGGCACCACCCAGCTGTTCGTGCTCGACACCACGCAGCAGAACTTTCAGTCTTACCAGTTCAAACGGGGCGATGCGGACAGCATCTGGAAGTTGTGGCAGGGCACCGACGCGGTGATCGTTTCCGAGCCCTACGCGTATCACCACATTGTCGACATGGGGGACACGATTCAGTTGCGCACCGACGACGGCGAGCGCGCCTTTACGGTTGTCGGCGTATACACCGAATATGGGGCGGATGAGGGTAGGGTGACGATGAGCCGACGCACCTACGATCGTCATTGGAGTGACCGCGCCATTACCTTTATCCGCATTTATGCCCGCGCCGGCACCGACGTTGCCGAGCTCTTAGCTCGGCTGCGCGGCGCGGCGGCGGGGCACGAGATACGTATTCGCTCCCACGCGTCATTGCGGGAGGCATCGATCGAAGTCTTCGATCGCACGTTCGCGATTACCGCAGTGCTGCGATTGCTCGCGACGATTGTCGCATTCATCGGTGTGCTGAGCGCGCTCATGGCACTTCAGCTCGAACGTGCGCGCGAGCTGGCGATCTTGCGGGCCACTGGCTTGACCCCGCGGCAGCTGTGGCAGCTGGTGACAGCGGAGACCGGGTTGATGGGATTTTGCGCCGGGCTCTTCGCCATACCGCTTGGAATCGGCATGGCGCTAGCGTTGATCCTGGTCATCAATCGGCGTTCTTTCGGCTGGACCTTGCAGGTCTCCGTAGAGCCGATGATATTGGTTCAAGGGCTATTGTTGGCACTGATCGCGGCGTTACTGGCGGGGTTGTATCCCGCCTTCAAGATGACGCGTACCCCACCAGCGCTGGCCTTGCGCGAGGAGTAAACGAGCCCAGCGGCTATCAAAACCGGGCCAATACTGATAAAACACGCCGCGCACCTTGATCGTTAAGGGGAGAACGGCAATGAGCGTAACGATAACTGTCGGACAAATTATCGTGTGGGTAATCGTCGGTGTGCTGGCGGGCTCGCTGGCGGGGATGATCGTCAAACGCCGGCGTGAGGGCTTCGGGCGATTCAACAACCTGATCATTGGCCTGGTAGGCGCAGTGATCGGCGGGTTCATCTTCAAGCTGTTCGGGATCGATCTCGGCCTCGGTCAAATCGCGATCAGTTTCGAGGACCTGATTGCCGCGTTTGTCGGTTCCTTGATCTTTCTGGGAATCGTATGGTTCGTGCAAAAGCGCGGCAAGACCTTATAGCTGGACCCGCAGCGGTGGTATCACGGTCGCCGCGCCACCGAGTTGTCTATGCGGGCATGAAATCGTAGCCACTCGTGACAGTGGATGGCCCGATAACCTGGGTTGAATGGCAACGCGGAGGGCGCAGAACCTAGATGAACGCTCCGTGTCCCCAGAGCCCGTGTGGCGTAGGTGTGCGGGCCTGTCACGCGGGTTTTTGCTTACGTTGGGTTGGATGTCGCACATATAATGTCGCCCGGAGGATCCTGGTATGTCGCTCAAATTTCGATCGCTGTTGGTAATTGTCGCGCTTTTCGCGGCGTGTGCTGCCAAGATCAAGGTCACGACGGAGCACGACCCAGCGGCGGATTTTTCCAACCTCAAAACGTATGCGTGGTTTCCCGGATCGACGAAGGGGGGCACGCTCGTCGGTATCATCCGCAACGAGTTCGTCCATGCGAGCGTGCGCAGCGCGGTCGAAACGCAGCTCGCTCGCAAGGGCTATGAACGGATATTGTCCGGCGCGCCTGATTTTTGGATTCGCTATTACGCGGCCCTTCGGAGCCGGCTGGTGGTACAGACGGATTACGACTCAGGTCTTGGCGGGTTGAGCGAGCTGCAGCGCAGCGCGGTGTTGGATAGACCTATGCAATCGCGCACGGTCGAGTTCAACGAAGGAACGCTGGCGCTGGATGTTGTCAACCCCGAGACGAATAGGCTGATGTGGCGCGGTACTGCGAAGACCAGGATAAATGTCGATATAAGCGACCGCAAGCAAGAGGCAAGAATCAACAAGGTAGCTCGAAAGCTGTTCGAGCAATTCCCGCCGAAAAAGAATTGAACACGACGGTCTTCCCAGGCCGACCAACACTTCTCCCTAACCCTCCCCCACAGGTGGGGAGGGAACTGAACAGAAGATGTAACTACGAATCCGAGTTCATCACATTCCTCACTGAGTAAGGAATGGCGAAGACACTCCCCCTTCCGCTCGCAGGAGGGGGCCAGGGGGGGGGGAGTTCCTCTTGCGTGAGCGGGTTAGGAGGAGGGGGATCAGGTAAAATAAGGGCTTTGGATCTATTGATCGAATGCCGAGAGATTTCGAGTGACATTAAGGACAAACAGGCGTGCGGTAATGCTTCTGCTTACGGCACTGGCGGGCTGCTCTACCATGCAGGTGAAAACGGACTTCGATCCGGCGGCCGACTTCGGCCTCTTGCAGACCTATAATTGGATGCCCGGGCCGCAAAAGGTAACCGGCGATCCGAGGCTCGACAACGAGATCCTGGAAAAGCGTATCCGCACGGCCGTAGAGCATCAGCTCAACGCCCAGGGCTTCCAGAAGCAGCCGAACGGTACGCCCGATTTTCTGGTGGGATACCATGCGGCGTTGGAAAAAAAGTTGGCGGTTTCCACCATGAACACGTACTACGGGTACCGTGCCGGCTGGGGCTGGAGCTACGGCGCCGGGACAGGCCCTATCGGACCGGAGAGTTACACGTACGAGTATGAGCAGGGCTCGCTGATTCTGGACATCGTTGACGGGGACACCCGCCGGCTCATCTGGCGTGGGAGCGCGCAGACTGAGGTTAACAAAACGGCGAGCGCGGAAAAACGGCAGGTGCAGATCAACGAAGCGGTAAAGAAAATGCTGGAGCGGTTTCCGCCCGAGCCGAAGAAGTAACGCCGTCAACTCATCGGTTTAGTTGCCGTGTCGCGATGTCCGGTCGGTTGCTTGTTGGACTTGTCGCCAGCTCACACGAATTACCGAAGGGATCGTAAAATAATTTACTCTCCCACCCACGACGAGGAACGCTCTGGAACAAACGCGGAGAACGCACGACTCCATGGATGGACGACTCCATGGATGGAGGACGACTGCAGGGATGCAGGAGCTACGACCCCAGGGATGGGGGAGGTAGACCGCGTCGGGAACCGGCGGTCGAGAGCAACGCCGGGAGCGGTTGCCGAGGTAGATCGCGTCGGGAACAGCGATCGAAAGACGCAGAGGGCGCAAAGGTCTGCGGGCTGACCGT
>VRUB01000204.1 GCA_019456345.1 Nitrospira sp.
TTTACAAGAAGCCGCTGGAGGAGGTTAAGAACTACAGGATCATCGGCATCATGGGCGTAACGGGAAACGTGTTCGTCACGTTTGATGATGCGATCCTGAACCCGAACGACTTCGTCGGCAAGAACGTCGTCACCGGCCTTCTTACCCAGAACGAGTGGGGCATGCATCACCGCATGCTGCTCGACGGCTGGGGTTTGACGAAGAAGCTCAAAAGCTACAGCGCCCTTGGCCCGCGGGCCAACATTCAGGCGCTGATCGACGGCCGTGCCGATGTTGGCGCTCTGGTGCTGTTCTCGCCATCCAGCTTCGACAAGGTGATCACGCCGGGTCCGTTCAAGACGATCAGAGCCACAAAGCGGAAGTTCCACTTCGTCAACATTCCGGAAAACATGATCAGGGACTACAACAAGAAAACCGGAGCGATCTTCGAGGTCCGCAAATACAAACCCGGCATGATTCCGGGCCAGACCAAGGCCTTCACGACCTTCGGCGACAGGCTTCTCCTTTCGGCCCACAAGGACTTTCCGGAAGAACTGGCCTATGAACTCGCCAAATTGTGGGTCAAGATGGGACCGATCGTTGCCAAGGTGAACGCGATGGGCAAAATGTGGGACGGCAAGACGCTGGCGTCCGCAGTGGAGGGGATGAAGGACAGGCTCCATCCCGGCGCCCTTCGTGCTTACAAGGAACTCGGGTTGGTAAAATAGGTCGCTTTTGTAGCGACGCAACCGTTTCAAAATGACGCGGCCGCCGACCGGGAGAAAAGCCCGGCCGGCGGTACGCTCATATAATCTGACCGGTTCGGGGGCAACATTGCCATGACCGGAGCGGAAAGCTCTAAACTCACGAAACCACTACAAGTCTTTCTGGCCTGTGCCACCGTGGTCATGGTTGGCTACCAGGCCCTCACCACCTGGACCACGCTCCACAATGCGATGGAGCACTATACGACCCATCTGGGCCTTGTCCTGATTATCGTCGCGATCGACTGGAGCGTGCGATGCACGCTGTTATACGACGGCGCAAGGCTGCTTCGCTGGCTGGCGATTGCTGCCGCCGTCGTGGCCTCGGTCGGCGCGGCCTGCGGCTATCTTTATGTCTACGCAGGCGATCTCGAAATCTCTCAGCCCTTTATCGAAGACCATGAGTTCATCATCGGCCTGATGATCATCATACCGATCATTGTGCTGACGTGGATTGTCTGGGGCTGGGTACTGGCCTCGATCTGCGCCTTGTGTGCGATTTACTTCTGGCTCGGCCACCTACTTCCCGGCGCCTTCGCCGGCCCCGAGTTCCGTAATTTCGAGGTCATGAGTTACATTGCCGGGATGGGTGGGCCGCGCGGCCTGTACAAATACATTCCACTGTCGGCCGACACGATCTTCCTGCTGATTGTCTACGGCGGACTGCTGACCGGCACCCGCGTAATCGACATGTTCGCCGAGTTCGGCAAGGCGATCGGGCGCCTGCTCCGCGGCGGCGTCGCCTATTCTGCGATCGTCGCGAGCTCGCTGATCGGCATGGTGACCGGCCAGGCGGTCGCCAACATCGTGCTGTCGGGCAGCATGACGATTCCGACCATGAAGCGCCGCGGCTTCACCGGCGAGCAGGCCGGCGCCATCGAGTGCCTGGCCTCCAATGGCAGCCAGTTCCTGCCGCCGGTCATGGGGCTCGGCGCCTTCCTGATGGCGGTGATCCTGGGCATTTCCTACTTCGAGGTGGTGACCGCGGCGATCCTGCCGGCGATCCTCTATGTCGGTATCGTCGGGGTCGGGCTCTACGCCATGATCCAGGCCTCGCCCTCGATCCCCTACGACATAGAGGAAGTCGACTGGCCGCGCATCCGGTGGATCCTGCCCTCCTTTGTCGTCTCCTTCGGGGCGCTGATCGTCCTGCTTTACATGCATTACTCGGGCGGCAAGGCAGGCTTCTGGGGTGTCGCGCTTATTCTCGCGACCGCCTTCCTCCGTCCACGGCAATACCGGCCCGAACTGCGGGAGCTGCTCGACGGACTGGTGAAGGGCGTGGTCGCGGCGACGAAGCTGGCACTGATCCTCACAGCCATTGGCATCGCCGTGCAGATGCTGATCACCACGGGGCTCGGCATCCGGCTCGGCCGGCTGATGATCGAGACCTCGGGCGACAGCCTCGCCATCGGACTCGTCCTCGGCATGATCATCTCCCTTTTCATCGGCATGGGGCTGCCGACGCCGGCGGCCTATTCACTGATCGCGATCGTGGTCATCCCGTCCCTTATCGACCTCGGCATGCCGCCCCTGCCGGCCCATTTTTTCGGATTCTATTTCGCGGTCTATTCGAGCCTGACGCCGCCGGTCGCGGTCGGCGTGCTTACGGCGGTACGAATATCAGGGGCCGGCTTCATGAGCACCGCATGGGAGTGCTTGAGGCTTGGCGGCGTCGGACTTCTGCTACCCTTCATGTTCGTCGCCTTCCCGAACATTCTCGATTTCCCGAATATCGAGATTGAAACCTGGATCGCCTCGGTGCTGATGCTGCTCAGCAGCTATATGTTGGGAGTAGCGCTCTATGGCCATTTCCGGGGCGAATTGTCGGCTGGCGAACGCCTGTTCCTGTTGATCGGACCGGTGGCGTTTTTGACCTACCTAGTGCTGCGCGACCCCTGGATCGCCGTCATTTCACCGGGCGCCTTCGCCTTATTCGTGGTTTACCGGCGTAAGAAAACGCCCGACTGGCTTCGAAGGCCGTCAGAACTTGGTAGTATCCAATATTCCCCAGATGACATCTGAACGTGGCTCAGATGATCGCCGAAGATGCCGAAGAATCGAAATGTAGCTTCAAGCGATCGATTTCGGCACCGCGTTTGATTCGTGCTATTTCTTACTGCTGCTTGGTTTCCCGTAACTGGGCCAAATCAGATTGCTGTGACACCGGACCCGGCAACGCCAAGTCGTGGGTTCCTTCGGGGTATCGCGCGTTGACCAGGACCGATTGTTGAAAATTGCCAAAAGTCACAAATTCAAGATACAAATAAGACTCACCTATTAGGACAACAAAAGATGGTCGCTGTAGCGGCCTCCGCGCCTTTATAGGGCGTGGGTCTCCGCCTCGATGCTCGACAAAGCGGAGTAGCCATACATGGTCTAAACTCCCGGGCTTTGGCTCACACCGAGCTTTCGCTGCTATTCGTTCGAGTCCCGTTGTCATGACTGGCGGTTCTTCTCTTTGCATAGAAGGCCGTATCCTCCCGTTGAATGGAGCTCATGTTTCCTTCGAACAAGTCTCTCTCCGCTG
>VRUB01000205.1 GCA_019456345.1 Nitrospira sp.
TGTCATTCAGTTGTTCATCCATCTTCAGAACGTGGCGACGGTCGCGACGATGGCGCCATTCCGCGGCGCGTTGTGCGATCCACATCAGGCTGCGCCCGATCCAGGGGGGAACACTCCGCTGCCGGTCGCCAATACTAGCCGCCAATGAGCGCAAACTACTCGGGCAGTAACGGGTCGGAAGATCGTCCTCAAAAGAGAGTATAGACTCGTAGCTGCCGCGGTCACCTTGGCGGCCACAGCGCCCAAACAGCTGGCGATCGATGCGATGCGCCTCGTTGCACTCGGCCGCGATCACATGCAAGCCGCCGTGTTGTTCTACGCCCGACGCTAACCGGATGTCGGTGCCGCGCCCTGCCATGTTGGTCGCCACCGTAATGCAGCCGGCCTCGCCGGCGCGTGCAATAATCTCCGCTTCTTGCTCATCTTGACGCGCGTTCAACACCTGGTGTGTTAGGGATGCTTGCGTCAATAAGCGACTCAAATATTCCGAATCGGCGACCGAGCGTGTACCCACCAACACCGGTCTACCTTGGCGATGAAGTTCGTGGATACGTTCGACAATTGCCGACCATTTAGCGGCTGCGGTTCGATAGATTCGATCACCTATTGAGGTCCGACGTAGGGGACGGTGGGTGGGTAGCGTGACGACATTCAGTCGATACACCGAACGTAATTCGCCCGCCACTTCGCGTGCCGTTCCGGTCATGCCGGAAAGCCGCAGATAGCGACGGAAGAAACGCTGATAGGTCAAACGTGCGACCGTTTCATTTTGTGCCGTAACGCTACAGCCTTCCTTGGTTTCGATCATCTGGTGCAGTCCCCGTTCCCAGGAACGACCCGGCATCACGCGACCGGTATTCTCGTCTATGATCTGCACTGTGTCGTCGCGCACTAAATAGTGCCGATCGCGTACATAAAGACGTTGTGCAACAAGCGCCTGTTGCACGAGCTCTTGCCGTCGTCGTGAGCCTGACCAGATGCCGCCGTACCCAGATACCAACTCGGCCAGTTGATTGCGGCCGTGCTCTGTTATCTTTACTTCACGTTCGCGTTCGCGGACGTGAAAATGCAAATCAGGCTCGAGTCGCCGTGCCAGATCCAGCGCTCGGCGGTAAGTCTGGATTTGATCCTTATTGTCACCAGGCCGGGAGATAATAAGCGGCGTACGCGCCTCGTCGATAAGCACACTGTCGGCCTCATCGACTATGGCGAAACAAAGCCCACGCATCAGCAGTCGGTCGATGCGCGCACACTTGTTATGCAGGCGTTCGAGCTCGAGCTGTAGACGACCCGCATGGTTCCCAAGCGTGATACGATCTCTTAGGTAGTCGAACGCAACTTCCTTATTGGTGCAGTACGTCACATCACATGCATAGGCAGCACGGCGTGCCTCGGGTCCCATACCCGCAGTTATGGCCCCCACGGTGAGGCCCAGGGCCTCATAGAGTGGGCGCATTGATGTGGCATCGCGCGTAGCTAGGTAATCATTGACAGTGACGATATGCACGGGGATACCGGCGAGCGCGGCCGTACAGGCCGGCAGTGTAGCCGTGAGCGTCTTTCCTTCGCCGGTCTCCATCTCGGCCAGCATGCCGCTTAACATCACCCAGCCGCCCATCAGCTGGGTATCGAAGTGACGCATACCCAGCTCACGCTCCGCCAGCTCCCGCACGAGCGCAAAGCATTGCGCAACCGGTTCCTCAACCAGCCCGTCGGTCAGCAGACGTTGGCGTAGGGTATAGACCATCTCCTTCACCTCGGGGTTACACAAACGACTCATCACATCACGGTGTTTCTCGACCCGCTCAACGATGTGTTGTAGCCGAGATCTACTCGCTTGCGCCCTGCGCGCGAACAGACCGCTCAATTGTGAACCCATGCCCTCAAGCCAGTTGATGCCGGGTTCTTGCCGTTCCGGATAGAATCCTGCGACGACGCCGGGACGGAATGCGCTGCTAGACATGAAAGTGACTCAAGAAAAGTTGCCGCAGTGCTCGGTACCACTGTCTCGCCAGCGGTTCCGCACCATGATCGAACCGCACGTAGGCGCGACCACCCACCTGCGACACTGGTCTATCGGCCGGCAACGTCACGTCAAACTGAAAAACCGTCTGCAGCGTACGCACACCCTCCTCGTCTCGGGGATCGACCGGAATGCGACCGCCACCCATGCTACCAAGCGCTTTGCTAGGTAAACGATAGGTCGCGGCTGGGACTTCGCGCTGCATCACGACCGGCATTACCTCCGCCAGCCGCTCGGCTAGGCGGAGCTCGACCGCCTGCGTCTGTCGCCGCACGAGATCGACATCCGCCTGGGAAACGACTACGCGTACAGTCCTTACAGAGCGGTCGAGCACATAGGCGATGAGCTCTCCCTGCTCAACAAATCGCCCTGGCAAGTCCTGCACGCGCGGGACAACGAACTTGCCGTCGGTTGGGGCACGAATGATAAGCTCAGCCGCGCGCTCGCGGGCCTGCGATAGTTCCGCCTCGACCGCCGCCATCTCCTCTCGCATAAGCTCGGCCTGCACACGGTCACGCACGCGGCTCGCGTTGTAGCGGGCCTGTCGTTCGCGCAAGCGCGACTCGAGCACCTTGACCGTTGCCGACAGAAGGGGATCCTCGCACTCGATCAAAGGTTCGCCAATTCGCACAGGACTATCCGGGACCGCCACTACTCGTCGAATAAATCCATCTGTACCGGCACGTACGTAGGACTCTTCGGGTAACCAGACGACACCTTCGGCACGGGTCCAGGAGGGCATGGGCAGGAACAGGATGACTACAAGCAGTGTAGCGAGCGTGAGCCCACTGCTGGTAAGCGCGCGTACGCGCTGGCGGCCGATGCTGGGGTTGGTAAATAGAAAGGCGACGCGCTTCGCGGCAGGGACGATAATCTGCGTGATGATCGCCCAGATTGCCAGCAAGACACCGACGACAAAAAACTTGCCGGCAATAAAGACGATAATGGCAAACATGATTGCCATCCGGTAAGCAAAGGAGGCAACGCCATAAACGACGAACCAAGTGCGCTCACCTCGTGCCATGGCCGGCGACGTTGCATCGTCCACACCGAAGACATAGCGCATTATCAGATAGCCGATGTGTTTTTGTGATCGACTCGCCAGATTGGGAATATCGATGGCGTCGGCAAATATGTAGTAGCCATCAAAACGTAACAGTGGATTAGCGTTGAAAAGAATGGTGGAGATACCGCCGATCAGCATTACATTATAGGCGATGTCCCGCACCGTACCCGGCTCGAC
>VRUB01000206.1 GCA_019456345.1 Nitrospira sp.
TTCAGGGCCTGATAAAACATTATCATAAGGACGAAGTCTCCTAAGCTACCCGCCACCAGCTACTCGCTACTGAATTCCTGGGGGATCGTCTAGTGGTAGGACAGCGGACTCTGACTCCGCCAACCTAGGTTCGAATCCTAGTCCCCCAGCCATTTCTTCGCGTGGCGTCCCGCCGGCCCTAACTGCGACACATCTTCACACGCCGTTGTGTGAATGCCAGCTTTGGGTCGACCAAGTCAGCATTTTATGCAACGAGCGTGCGTAACCAGTCGGCCCACTCACGGGCGCGCTTGGCCCAGGTCAACGTGCTGCGCGCATGGCTGATCTGGGTATCGAGCAGGATCCGGTATTTTTCGGGATTGTTTGACACATCTTGCAGGGTGTCTATCGTCGTCGTTGCAAAGTTCTTGGCGTAGTGAATCCTGTCCGGCGATGGGTCCAGCAAGATCGCGTAGCCTTCGGATGTCTCCGGCAGTGCGCCCAGACGCGCCGTGATAATCAGGCAGCCGGCGGCCATGGCCTCCATCACGGAAATGCAAGAGGTCTCTGCAAAGGTGTTGGGGTAGGACAGGATAGAGGCCCGGCTCAGGGCAGCGGCGAGCTCGCTCTGCGCGACTGATCCGAAGTATTGCACCCCCTCCATTGCCCGGCACATATCGTAAAGCACGGTATACGGACCTTCCTCATCCTCGCCGTATATGGAGAGACTGGAGTAGACCTCCAAGGTTATGGCCGGAAACGCTGCGCGGATCGCCGGAAACGCCATCAGTAGAACATCGAGGCCGCGAAAGGGCGTGCTGGTGTAAACGAGAGTCGGCGTGCGGGAGGTCTTGAACCATGGATCGCCGGGTGGCGCGTGCTCGACTGCCGGGGAGATCGCGTTGCGCAGAATGGTGCACTTCTTCGGCTCGATCCCGAAGGTGTCCAGATAGCGCTCTTTTTGCCACTGGCTGATGAACACGAAACGGTCCCATTTTTCGCGCTCCTCGGCCATTCGCAGGAATTGGATTTGCGGTTGATCGTGGGCGTGTTGCGTCCATAGCACGTTCACCGGCCCACCGGCGCCGTCTTGCAGCAGGTTCGCGTCGCCATTCAGCGAGATCACGGCATCGAGCGAGCGGAAGAAATCTTGCTCCATGGGCTCGGAGTTTCGATAGCAGTGCACGCCCCGCACCAAACCGGGTTTGCTGGTGGCGGTGAAAGTGAAAACATCATGGCCCGCCGACGCGAGCTGCTCGGCCAGGTAGCAAAGCGCGGACTTCGATCCGCCCAATGGCCTGCGGTAAGGCGTGTCGATGTCGTAATTCAACCCGCTGGGGTCTATGAAACAGACGCGCAGTTTATCTTTCATCGGTTTTGCGTAACGACCTCCCAGGGTACTAGCGTACGCGATCGTCACTGATTGTATTGCATGGTGTTGCTATCATCGCCTTCCATTTATCCGGGCCAAGGTGCCCATGAGAGGTGCGGCTCTGATGGCCGGTCGATGTCGCATGGTATCATGGCTCGTTAACGGCGATGATGATATTGCGGTCAAATAGGACATGACGAAACAATTGAACGTGGTGCTCGGCGGAGCGGGATTGATCGGCTCGGCCTTGCATCGAACGCTCGAGAGCAGGGGCGAGCCGACGATCACTTACGATCTCAAGACCGGTGTGAACCTGCGCCAACACGAGCCGGACGAGGTGCCGGGCGATGCGTACTACTGGTTCCTGGCCTGGGACGTGGGCGGCGCGAAGTACCTCATGGACAAATCGCAGCAGCTCTCCATCCTGCGCCATAACCTGGGGTTGTGCGAGAAAATATTCGGCTGGCTTGAACGGCGCAAAGCGGGGTTCACATTCGTCAGCTCGCAGATGGCGGGTTTTCCGAATGCATACGGCATCACCAAGTCCGTTGGCGAGCTGTGGGCCGAATCGATCGGTAACGGCCTCATTACGCGCTTGTGGAATTGCTATGATGCGGAAGCGCCTTCGGTACGAAGCCATGTCGTTCCCGACCTCGTGCGGCAGGCGAAAACCGGGACTATCAAGCTGCTGACCTTGGGGGAAGAACGGCGGCAATTCCTGCATGTCGATGATGTTGCCGAGGCGTTGATCCAACAGCGCGATCTCGGGCAACCGTTGGCAGACGTCACGTCCGGTACTTGGGTGCCGATTCGTGAGATCGCTGAGCTCATCGGTAAGCGACTGAATGCAAACGTGGCAGTCGGTTCCAGCCCCGGCTACGAGTCGCTGGTGGAGCCGACCCATTTGCTCGAGGGCTGGTCGCCGCGTATCGATCTAGCTACCGGGATCGCCATGGTGATCGAGCGGATGACCGAAAACCACTGGCTGTAGGAATCTTCGTCACACGCTACGCGTGGGGGGCTTTGGCACACCATCTGCGCCACATCTGGCGATAAGCCGCCTCGAAACTTCGCGTGATTATACTCGCGTCGGTCAACGGCGATTGCGTCACGCGGTCACGTAGACCGTGGCGCAGGGTCTCGAGGCGGACGAGGTCGCGCGCGAGCGCTACCGCCAGCTCAGCATAGACTTCGGGCGTGTCGGCAATAAGCTCGCCTAGGCCCACCTGGGAGAGCAGGCTGACGCCCACGCGACCGGCGTGAGTGAGCCCCGCCAGGGTGATCACCGGCACGCCCATCCATAGTGCCTCACAGGTGGTCGTATGGCCGTTATAGGGGAAGCAATCGAGCCCGATATCGATACGGTTATAGAGCTCCAGGTGCGCGGTGCTCGATGGCACCCAGCTGATCATCTCCACGCGCTCCGGCGTTACTCCGTGTTGCTCAAACAGGCGGTGGAAGTTTGCCTTGGCGGCCGAATCGGCGAGCTGGCGCGCCTTCATGATGAGGCGCGCCTCGGGCAATGCGTTCAGGATGCGCGCCCACAAGGCGATGACCCGGGCGTTGACCTTGGCCGCGTTGTTGAAGGAGGCAAAGGTGATGTGTCCTGTCGCACGGGCGGGCAGGTCTCCGACATCGGGACTGTCGGCCGGCGGCCGGTAGCAATTGAACCCGTGCGGCAGGCGCACGATCTTCTCGACGTAGAAACGCTCCGTCTGCCCGGGCGGATCCGCATGGGCGTCGCTAAGCCAGTAATCCATGGCCGTAAAGCCACGCGTGTTAGGGTAACCGAGGTAGGCGACCTGCACCGGGGCGGGCTTACGTGCGAAAACCTGTAATCGGTTATTTGCCGTATGCCCGGTGAGATCCACGAGGATGTCGACGTGGT
>VRUB01000037.1 GCA_019456345.1 Nitrospira sp.
AGCTAGAGCAACGCAGGAGCGGTTGCCGAGCTAGAGCAACGCAGGAGCGGTTGCCGAGCTAGAGCAACGCAGGGAGCAGTTGCCGAGGTAGGATCGCGTCGGGAACAGCGATCGAGTAGATAGTTGGTGAGAAATGCAGACTAAGTGTACGGGCTCGTCAGGATATCCTTGAAGGCGTCGAAGACCATATCCGCGTACAGATGGTTGCCTGTGGTGGTGAGATGAAGGCCATCTTCGGCCACAAAGGCGTGCAAGCTAACATTCCACTGCCGCATCCGTCTCGGCAGATCAATAAACGGTGCAGACAACTCGCGTGCCTCCTCGCGAATGGCGACGTTGTAGGGCGCCACATTGTCCTGGTAGCTGTTAGCGTTCCCTTGACAACCCGAACCCGCATCAATGGTGTGATTCATCACAAATACACACAGCCCCCGGCTTGCGCAAGCAATGCGGTGAAACTCACGCAGGTTTTTCTTGAACTCCTGCAGGCCAACGCGGGGCACGACAGCCCAATCCCGCACGTTGGCATCGTTAAAGCCAAACTGCACGAGTAGTAGACCTGGCAGTAAAGGCAATACATCCGTGTCCAGTCGATCGAACCCGCACGCCGTAGTATCGCCGCCGACACCGCGATTGTAGACCTTGAACCTGCCCATCTGCCCGCTGTCGAGCTTCGACTGCAGCACACTGGGCCAGCGCTCAGGTTTTGCAAACTCTGCGCCCTCCGTAATCGAATCACCAAAACAAATAATATTCATGCTAAAACCTGCAAGGCGGAACGGGCGAGGCGTGAGGAGTAACAGATCAAGGAACCGGTTGTAACGAGGTTCTCCTTCACTTTTTCAGCTCGGCAGCTCGGCGCATGGCGGCGGTACCAAAACGTTTCTTGATGGTATCACTCAGCTCATCCAGCCGGCCGTGTTTTTCCCGAATATCCCCGTCGAACAGCTCACCTTGCAGCGGTTGCGGCTGCTCCAAGGCCGTCACACCAATGCCGAGCAAACGCACGCCTTCGTGCCTCGCAGGTAGATTGCTGGCTAGCAGCTCGGCTGCGACTTGCCACACCTCGCGAGTGATGTGCGTCGGCTCGGCCAACGTCCGCGCCCGGGTGATCGTAGTGAAGTCGGCATAGCGGATCTTTAGCTGCACCGTGCGCCCACACAACCGGTGTCGGCGTAGCCGCCGGCAGACCTGCTCTGTCAACTCGAGCAACCACACGCGCAGGGTTTCATGATCAACAATGTCTGCGCTAAAGGTCGTTTCGTGAGAGATTGACTTGGCCCGGTGATCGGGTATGACCGAGCGATCGTCTATACCCTGGGCTAGCTCCCACAGATGCTCACCGCTGCGACCAAAGAGCTGCTTCAGACGCCACGCTGGCAGTCGACGTAAGTCGCCGATCGTGTCAACACCCAGCTGCCGCAAGCGCCTGCCCGCCACTTTGCCCACACCCCACAAACGCCGAACCGGCAGCGGATCCAGAAACTCCTGAACCCGTTGCGGATCCACTACGACGAAGCCATCGGGCTTGTCCAGGTCGCTGGCGATCTTGGCCAGAAACTTGTTGGGAGCCACGCCGACGGAGGCGATCAGCTTCAACTCTTCCGCGATCTCGCGCTTTATCCGGCGGCCAATGCTGGACGTGGACCCGAAAAGGGCCTCACTTTTGCTTACGTCGAGAAAGGCCTCATCCAGGGATAACGGTTCCACCAGCGGTGTATAGCGATGGAATATGGCGCGAATCTGTCCTGATACCTGACCATAGTAATCGTGGCGGGCCGGTAAGCAGAGCGCCTCGGGACAAAGTCGCCGGGCAGTCGCGGCAGGCATGGCACTGTGGACACCATACTTGCGTGCTGCGTAGTTGGCAGCCGCCACCACGCCTCGCCCCTCCGGCGTGCCACCGACGACGAGCGGACGGCCCACCAGCTCGGGACGGTCGCGCTCCTCGACGGACGTGTAGAAGGCGTCCATGTCGATGTGGAGAATCATCGGCTATCTATAATACGCCGAGTCCCATCGCCGGCGTAACGCCCTTACACCGAGGCCCGCTATTATTCGGTTCCGGCACGATAGCTGTGGAAATCGGCTGCCCGATCGGTGCGAACCCGTGCCAGGCGCTCCCGCGCTTGCCGCTGTACCGGTCTGTTCGCAGTGTATTATCACCTTGGCAAAGGGGTGCTGGACTTGTGTCATCGATCTCGGATAGATTTCACCGTTGCCCGGAAATAATGTAAAACAAGGCTTGGGCAATGCCAGATGAGTTTTGCGTTTGAGGAGGGCAAGTCCAAATGAGCAAGCAAGAGCTTGAAATCACAGCGAAAGCGATGGTGGCGTCCGGCAAGGGTATTCTTGCGATGGATGAAAGCACGCCCACGTGCAAGAGCAGGTTTGAAAAACTAGGCATTGCGTGCACGGAAGAAAACCGGCAGGCATACCGGGATATGCTGGTAACCATAGACGGGCTTTCGGAATTTATCGGTGCAGCCATCCTGTTCGACGAAACCATCCGCCAAAAGTCGCTCAACGGCACACCGTTTGCCACGTGCTTGTCGAACGCCGGCATCATTCCCGGAATCAAGGTGGACAAGGGGGCGAAGGACCTGGCTGGGCATCCCGCGGAAAAGGTGACCGAAGGCCTCGACGGTCTGCGTGATCGGCTCGCCGAGTACAAAGAGATGGGCGCCCGCTTCACCAAGTGGCGCGCCGTCATTACCATCGCTGAAGGTATCCCCAGTCGTGGATGCATCGAGGCCAATGCCCACGGCCTGGCGCGGTACGCCGCATTGGCTCAGGAAGCCGGCCTGGTTCCCATTGTGGAACCGGAGGTGCTGATCAACGGCGATCACACCATTGAACGCAGTTTCGAGGTCACCGAGGAAACGTTGCATACGGTATTCGATGAGCTCGTGACCCAGCGTGTTCATCTTGAGGGCATGATCCTCAAACCAAGCATGGTGATATCGGGGCTCGACTGCCCGCAACGCGCGGGGGTAACCGAGGTCGCCGAGCACACGGTGCGCTGCCTGCTGCACACCGTACCGGCCGCTGTGCTGGGCGTGGCGTTCCTGTCGGGCGGTCAAACCGACGAACAGGCCACCGCTCATTTGAATGCCATGCACAATCTGGGGCGGGATCTGCCGTGGACGCTCACATTCTCGTACGCACGCGCCCTGCAGCAACGCGCCATGGAGATCTGGCGTGGCAAAGCCGCGAATGTAACCGCCGCACAGAAGGCGCTGTACCACCGGGCGAAGTTAAACAGCGCCGCCGCCCGGGGAAGCTACAGCGAGGCGATGGAACAGGAAGCGGCATGAAACTTCCAACGCGAAGACGCAAGGACGCGAAGAATTGATAACAATCGTCTCTCCGCGTCCGCCGACGTCTCCGCAGAGTCGGCGCGACCGGGAACGCTCTGAAAAAATGCGGAGAATGCAAAGGCGAAAGAGTTCCGACTGGACAGGCGGATAATTCTTTGCGTTCTTCGCGTTAGGTTGTTAGTCGACGGTAAGGTGGCTATCGACACGCAGGATCTTCATGCTGTTTGTTCCACCCGGTTTCTGCAGCGGCTCGCCCATAGTAAGAATGACGAGATCGCCCTCGCGCACCACGTCAAGCCGGCGTAACTCCTTCGCGGCCTCCAACATAATCTGTGCGGGATCCTCGGAGGTGTACTCAAGAGTGGCCGGATAGACACCACGATAAAGCGTCACCTTGCGCCGGGTCGCCTCATGCCGTGTCATCGCGTAAATCGGCACGCTTGACGTAATTCGCGACATCCACAGAGCTGTGGAGCCTGATTCCGTCAGGGCCGCGATCGCTTTCACTGTCATGTGATTGGCGCTGTACATAACCGTCATAGCGATGGCTTCGTCCACGCGCTGAAATGAGATGTCGCGGCGATCGCGGAACCAAGCAATCTCTTGCTCCTGCTCGGCGACCCGGCACACGCGGTCCATGGCCGAGACCGCGGCCACGGGAAATTTTCCTGCGGCCGTCTCGGCAGACAACATCACCGCATCGCTTCCGTCCAGGACCGCGTTCGCCACATCCGAGACCTCGGCACGCGTCGGAATCGCATTCTCTATCATGGACTCCATCATCTGCGTGGCGGTAATAGCAATTTTGTTTCGTTGCCGGGTAATGCGGATAATGCGCTTTTGTAACGGCGGTAACGCGGCGTCACCCATCTCGACTCCGAGGTCGCCGCGCGCCAGCATGATCGCGTCGGATGCTTCGATAATGTCTTCGATCGCATCAACCGCTTCAGCACGTTCAATTTTTGCGACGATGCCGCCTTGACCACCCGCGGCGCGGTAGAGCTCGCGCGCTTCATTGATGTCGGAGGCCGAACGCGGAAACGAGATACCCAGGTAATCCGCGTCGATCTCCACTGCCGTCTTGATATCCGCACGGTCCTTGTCGGTCAACGCCTTTGCCGACAGGCCGCCGCCCTGCCGATTGATACCCTTGCTGCTCTTCAACATACCGCCACTCACCACCCGACAGATGACCTCGGGCCCATGCACCTGGTCGACCCACAATGCGATGCGCCCGTCGTCGAGCAACAGCGTGTCACCACGGTTCACATCCTCGGCGAGCTCCCTGTATGTCACGCCCACACGCTCTTGCGTGCCCGTCTCCAGCGGCCGATCGGTATCGAGAATAAACTGGTCACCTTCGCGCAATGTGATAGCACCGCTTTCAAGGCGCCCGATCCTTATCTTGGGTCCTTGTAAATCGACCAGCATCCCTACCGGCCGTCCGTACCGCTGGGCGCTATCCCGTACGGCCGCGGCCCGGCGCTTTTGCACCTGCGCGTCGCCGTGAGAGAAGTTAAGCCGCACCACATCGGTACCGGCCTCGATGAGTTTATCGAGAACCTTGGGATCGTCGGTCGCAGGCCCCAGGGTAGCAATTATTTTCGTTTGGCGTAGCATGAGTTCAGTTTCGCGTAGCTAGTAGCTAGGAAAACTAACACGGTACATGAGCAGCTTGGTCTTTACATCGCAACTAGCCACTCGCTACTAGCTACTGCGTTTTTGCGCGTTCTTCGAGTATAGCAACTGCCGGAAGTTCCTTGCCCTGAAGAAACTCGAGGAAGGCTCCACCGCCGGTGGATATATAGGAGATCTTGTCAGCAATCCCGTACTTTGTTATAGCAGCCAGCGTATCACCGCCGCCGGCGATGGAGAACGCCGGGCTTCCGGCGATCGCGAGCGCAAGCCGTCGAGTCCCCTCACCGAACTGGTCGAACTCGAACACGCCCACGGGGCCGTTCCAGACGATGGTGCCACCCCCCTTTAACATCTCTTCAAACTGCGCGGTGGTTGCGGGGCCAATGTCGAATATCATGTCATCGTCCGCCACCGCGGCGACATCCTTCGTTTCGGCAGCGGCGCTCTGCGAAAACTCCTTGCCGCAGACCACATCGACCGGCACAGGAATCTCGGCGCCCCGGCCCTTGGCCTGATCGCCCAAACGCCTGGCCGTCGCTACCAGGTCAGGCTCGTAGAGCGACTTGCCGACATTGTACCCGGCCGCCGCGATGAACGTGTTTGCGATCCCGCCGCCCACAATCAGGCGATCGACCTTGCCCGAGAGCTGCTCGAGCACCTCCAGCTTGCCCGAGACCTTGGCGCCCCCGACGATCGCGACCATGGGCCGCGCCGGGCTGTCCAAGGCGCGTCCCAGCGCGTCCAGCTCGGTCACCAGCAACGGCCCGGCACAGGCGATCGGTGCATACCTGGCAACGCCGTGCGTCGAGGCCTGCGCCCGATGCGCGGTGCCGAAGGCATCCATGACAAAGACATCGCATAGCGCCGCCATCTTCCTGGCGAGCCCGGCGTCGTCCTTTTTCTCGCCCTCGTTGAAGCGCACGTTCTCGAACATCACGACATCGCCCTCGGCCAACTCGACCGGCGCATCGAGCCAGTCTCGGATGAGCGTGACCTTTTTGCCGATCAGGCCGGAGAGATGCGTGGCCACGGGCCATAGCGAGTACTTCTCATCGAAGACGCCCTCCTCGGGGCGCCCCAGATGCGACATGAGCATCACCTTCGCACCCGCTTTCATCGCAGGCTCGATGGTCGGCAGCGCCGCACGGATTCGCGTGTCGTCCCCCACAGCGCCCTCTTTCACCGGCACGTTCAGGTCCTCACGGATCAACACGCGCTTACTGGCAAGGTCAAGATCGGTCATTTTTATTACGCGCATTTAGAAACTACCTCGACCATGACAGCCATCAATGAGGCACTCTCAAGAGGCGTCAGTTCTAGTAGCAAGTACCGAGTAGCAAGTAGTAAGTAAACTCAGCGCCGACTATTATTACTTGCTACTTCACACTTGTTACTTGTTACTTACTTCGCGTTCATGAAGGCCACTGCAGTGTCGAGCATACGGTTGGAGAAGCCCCACTCATTGTCGTACCAGGCCAGCACCTTCACCAGCTTGCCGTCGACGACCTTGGTCAGGCCAGCGTCATAGGTGGAGGATACCGCCGTGTGGTTGAAATCGATGGACACCAGCGGTTCATCATTGTAGGCCAGTATGCCCTTGAGCCCACCCTCGGAGGCCTTCCTCATGATCCCGTCAATCTCTTCCTTGCTGGTCTCGCGCGCCGCCACGAAGGTGAGATCGACCACCGAGACATTTACCGTCGGCACACGCACGGCAAAGCCATCAAGCTTACCGCTGAGCTCCGGCAACACCAGACCCACCGCCGCTGCCGCCCCGGTCTTTGTCGGAATCTGGGACATCGTCGCGGACCGGGCCCGGCGCAGGTCCGGGTGATACACGTCAATGAGCACCTGATCATTAGTATAGGAATGGATCGTCGTCATCAGGCCGTGCACCACGCCGATGCTGTCATGCAACGGCTTCACCAGCGGCGCGAGGCAGTTGGTGGTGCACGATGCATTGGAGATGACCGTATCCGAGGCCTTTAGAATATCGTGATTAACACCATAGACGATGGTCGCGTCGACATCCTTGCCGCCGGGAGCCGAGATGATGACTTTCTTGGCGCCGGCCTCGATGTGGGCGCTCGCTTTATCCTTGCTGCTGAACAGACCGGTGCACTCCATGACGACATCAATGCCGAGATCGCCCCACGGGAGCTTGAAGGGATCGCGCTCGGCAACCACCC
The DNA here is from genome assembly GCA_019456345.1 of Nitrospira sp. Taxonomy (GTDB): domain Bacteria; phylum Pseudomonadota; class Gammaproteobacteria; order Acidiferrobacterales; family SPGG2; genus VRUB01. The sequence goes on from VRUB01000037.1 coordinate 7,148, forward strand.
GAATCCTGTCCCCGTTTACCACCATGTCTTTCCCGTCAATCTTTACCTCGCCCGCAAAGCGACCGTGGACGCTGTCGAATCGTGTCAAATAAGCATTGGTCTCCGCGTCACAAAGGTCATTGAGAGCGACGATCTGGATCTCGTTATTGCGCCCGGATTCATACACCGCACGAAGCACATTACGTCCGATACGGCCGTAGCCGTTAATTGCAACCTTGATAGACATTCCTACCCTCCGGCTGGTTAATGTTGACTCCTACCGCAGAGAGTGCAGAGGACGCAAAGTAATGTTGTTGCTCTTATCTTTGCGTTCCCGCCAGACTCTGTAGTGAGAAAATACTATAGTACCGATTCCACTGCCTGTGCGACATTAGCGGCTGTAAAACCCAGGTACTCGAATACCGCGTTCCCCGGCGCAGACTCACCGAAACGATCGATCCCGACCACCGTGCCGGCCGGCCCCACGTATTTGCGCCAATAGCCGGAAACTCCGGCCTCCACCGCAGCGCGAGCCGAGATTGAAGCGGGCAGCACCGACTCGCGATAGGTATCGTCCTGGGCGTCAAAGACCTCGGCACAGGGCATCGATACGACGCGCACGCGGATGCCTTTTCCTGCCAGCAGCTCCTGCGCGTCCATGGCCAGTGCTACCTCGGAACCGGTGGCGATGATAATGGCTTGCGCATCACCGCCTTCGGCGTCGCGCAACACGTAACCGCCGCGCGCGATGTTAGCAATGGCCTGTTCATCGCGCGTCTGGTGCGGCAGGCCCTGGCGCGTAAATACCAGCGCGCTGGGCCCGCCGCTACGCTCGATCGCCGCCTTCCAGGCTACCGCTGACTCCACCACGTCGCTCGGACGCCAGACCATTAAGTTAGGAATAAAGCGCAATGACCCGAGGTGCTCGATAGGCTGGTGCGTCGGTCCGTCTTCGCCCAGACCGACGGAGTCGTGCGTGTAGACAAAGATACTTCGGATAGGCAGCAACGCAGACATGCGCACGGCGTTTCGCGCATAATCGGAGAACACGAGGAAGGTGCCACCGTAGGGTATGAACCCGCCGTGCACTGCGAGGCCGTTCATGATGGCCGACATGCCGAACTCACGAACGCCGAAGTAGATGTAGTTGCCACCGGGCTCGGCCTTGGTGATGGGTCGCGACCCGCTCCAATTGGTGTTGTTGGAGCCCGTCAGATCCGCGGATCCGCCGATAAGCTCCGGTAGCAGTGGCGCGTAGGCATTGAGGGCCGCCTGCGAGGCCTTGCGCGTCGCCATGGTCTCGCCCTTGGCCGCCGCCGCACGAATGAACTCGACGGATTTCTGCTCCCAGTCCGCAGGGAGTGTTCCTTGTATCCTGCGCTCGAGCTCGCGTGCCAGATCGGGTTGTGCCTCTCTGTAGGTCTCGAGCTTGTGATCCCAATGCGCCTGGGCCTCGGCACCCTTGGACCTGGCGTCCCAGCCGGCGTAGATCTCCGCGGGGATGACAAATGGTTCGTACTTCCAGCCCAAATGCTCTCGCGTGGCGGCGACCTCGTCCTCGCCCAGCGGTGCGCCGTGGGCGTCGTGGCTGCCAGCGAGATTAGGCGCGCCGTAGGCGATCACGGTCTTACAGCACAGCAGGCTGGGCCGATCGGTCACCGATCGTGCCGCCTCGATGGCCGGGGCTATGGAATCGGGATCGTGACCATCAACATGCGCAATTACATGCCAACCGTATGCCTCGAAACGCTTGGGGGTCTCGTCGGTGAACCAGCCGGCGACATCGCCATCAATGGAGATACCGTTGTCATCGTAAAAGACGATCAGCTTGCCAACGCCCAGGGTGCCGGCCAGCGAGCACACCTCGTGAGAAATGCCCTCCATCAAGCAACCATCCCCGATAAACACATAGGTGTAGTGGTCGATAATGTCGTGATCTGCGTTATTAAACCTGGCAGCCAGCGCCTTTTCGGCAAGCGCCATGCCCACGGCGTTTGCCAGCCCCTGGCCCAGCGGGCCCGTGGTAGTCTCGACGCCGGGGGTGACACCGAGCTCCGGGTGCCCGGGGGTCTTGGAGTGCAGCTGGCGAAAGTTCTTGATCTCCTCCATCGGCAGGTCGTAGCCGGACAGATGTAACAAGCTGTAGAGCAGCATCGAACCATGCCCGTTCGAGATAACAAAACGGTCGCGGTTGAACCAGCCCGGGTTCGCCGGGTTATGCCGCAGGTAACCGTTCCACAGCACCTCGGCGATGTCCGCCATACCCATCGGCATCCCGGGATGGCCAGACTTGGCTCTTTGCACGGCATCCATACTGAGCGCGCGGATGGCGTTGGCGAGTTCGCGCCGGCTCAGTCGCGCCTGGTCGGGATTTGCTGACATGGAAGCGCCCTCGTGTATAGAAATAAAACAGCTATTAGATTCAGTGTGATTTATGTTTTGAGCGCCGATTTGGGCCAAAAGCGTCAGAAACGGACACCAACCGGGGGTGGATTTATGTCACTTTCCTCCATTTGATGGAACACCCCATGCTGGGTATCTGGTCTTTCGGCCCGCACCCGGTGTCGGCCACCATCTTCATGGCCTCGAAAAGCTCGCGCGTCGCCCCCGGCACCGGGTCCTTGCGGCTGGCATCGAGGCGCCCGCGGTATTGCAGCTTCAGCTCAGCGTTATAGCCAAAAAAATCCGGTGTGCACACGGCACCGTAGGCTCGGGCCACCTCCTGGGTCTCGTCAAAAACATAGGGGAACGGGAACTGCCACTGCTGCGCCACACGCTTCATGTTTGCGAACGAGTCCTCCGGGTAGTCGGCGGGATCGTTGGACATGATGGCAATGCTGTTGATGCCGTAGTCCTGCTGCTCGCGCGCATCGCGCACGATGCGATCAAGCACCGCCTGCACGTAGGGGCAGTGATTACAAATAAACATGACCAGCAGCCCGTGCTCGCCCCTCACTTTCGACAGGCTCCAGGTCTGCCCGTCGACACCCGGCAACGCGAAATCGGGTGCCGGCAAGCCGAACTCACAGACAGGGGTCTCAGTACGTGCCATGATGAATGCTCCGCTGATGGTAACTCCACGACAGGGTGAGCGCTTGCAAGGTGCGCGCACCCGCGGTTGCGGGTACGCGGGCTGACGGCTACGCGCCGCCAGGCCCGGCAAAGCCACCGGATTATCGCACGTTCCAGCTGACACCGTCAGGGGGTCGCAGCTCCGCATCCCGGCGGCTGCCGTCGAGGGGTGCAGCGCCGCCGACACTCGCGGACTCGCGAGCATCTGCGCGCGCTCTGGCCGACGAACTGTGCCCCCCGCGGCCGACACCGCGGCGCCCCTGACATCACATGCGGGGCCGGCGCTTAGCAGGCGCCTCTCACTTGCTCCTGGCCGGTGGCTGCTTGTATGGTGTGCGCATGCCAGAGAAAACGTTGGCCCAACGCGACCTGGAGGTGGTGTGGCATCCCTGCACTCAGATGCAGGACCATGAAACCCTGCCGCTCATAGCAATCCGGCGCGGCCAGGGTGTTTGGCTCGAAGACTACGACGGTAAGCGCTACATCGACGCCATCAGCTCTTGGTGGGTCAACCTCTTTGGGCATGCCAACCCGCGAATCAACGCGGCCATCGCATCGCAGGCGCAAGAACTGGAGCACGTAATCCTCGCGGGGTTCACGCACGAACCGGTGATCGCCTTGTCTGAGCGTCTGGTCAGAATGACACCGGCGGGACTTAGCCGTTGTTTCTATGCCGACAGCGGCTCGGCGGCTGTGGAAATCGCCTTGAAAATGAGCTTCCACTACTGGCAAAACCGCGGCTGCAAAAGCAAGGTGCAGTTTCTGAGTCTCACGAACAGCTATCACGGTGAAACGCTGGGCGCCTTATCTGTGGGCGACGTTGCCTTATATAAGGAGACCTATGAACCACTGCTGCTGAAATGTAGAACGGTGACGTCGCCGGATTGTTACCAGCGCGAGCCCGGTGCAACATGGGAAGAGCATTCCGTACGCGTGTTCGCGCACATGGAGCAGATGCTCGAGCAATACCATGAATCGACCTGCGCCGTGATTGTGGAGCCATTAGTGCAATGCGCGGGCCACATGCGGATGTACCACCCGGTATATCTCAAGCTCCTGCGGCGAGCGTGCGACAAATACGATGTGCACTTGATTGCAGATGAGATCGCCGTGGGCTTTGGTCGTACCGGAAGCATGTTTGCCTGCGAGCAGGCCGGCATCAGCCCGGATTTTTTGTGTCTTGGTAAAGGGCTAACGGGCGGGTATCTGCCGCTGTCGGTGTGCCTGACCACGGATGATGTCTATGCTGCTTTTTACGCCGACTATGTCGCGCTCAAGGCGTTTCTCCACTCGCACAGTTTTACCGGTAACCCGCTGTCGTGTGCGGCGGCGTTGGCAACACTGGACATCTTCGAGCAAGACCGCGTCATCGAACAAAACAAGCGTCTGTCAGCGCATATGGCGCACACGTGCAAACGCTTCAAAGACCACCCGCACATAGGCGAGGTGCGCCAGACAGGCATGATCCTGGCATTGGAAATGGTGGCTGCCAGGACCCCACGCGCGCACTTTGCATGGCAGGAGCGACGCGGCCTGCAGGTCTATCGCTATGGCCTCGCCAACGGTGCGCTGCTCAGGCCGCTTGGCGACGTAGTCTATTTCATGCCGCCCTACGTCATCACGCCTGAGGAGATAGACGTGCTTGCCGACATCGCGTGGGAGGGGATTAATAAAGCAACATCATAATGCGAGGAACAAGTGGAAAGTGGCAAGCACCAAGTAAAAGCAGATCCCTGCCGTTGTCACTTGTTACTTGCAACTTGCTGCTTTCAGTTAAGGATAAAAAGCTTTTTTTAACGCCTCGAAGTCGGGGATCAACAGCGTTTTTTCGCCCAGCCTGACCGTCGTCGCAACAAACGCGCTTTCCACCGGCCCTGCCGGGTTGGGCACGAGCCCCGTGGCTTCATCAAAAACGCGTGGAACTGGCTCTCTGGTACTGAGGATACCGAAGAACTCTCCCTTGGCTCGCCCCGGAAGTGGATAAAACACGATCACCTTCGCGCGCGCTCCGGGCGGTGGCGGCACACCCGCCAGCAATGCCTCGAACGAAACCACCGGCACTGCGTGCGCGCGCCAACCGAGCACGCCGATGACCCAATCCGGGCTCAAAGGCAGCGGACCGATCTCTTTAAAGTTAACGACCTCCGCCACCGTCGCGCTCGGCGTTAGCAGTGGCAACCGGGCTGTGGGTATCTCGAGCAGATGTACGCTTTGGCGTTGATCGCGACTCATGCAGGCTGCGGTTCCAGGCCCTGTAAATAAGCGGTCAGGGCCGCGGGATCAAAAACAAGAACGACCTGTGGCCCGCGCACCCATGCGCCGGTAAACAGGTGCCCCGCCGGGGTAGGGGGCGGCCCGAGCGGTGTGAACGGCACCACCTCGGTCTCCCCGGACGGGAGCATCTGCACCTGGTTTGCCAGCAACCCCACCGGGTTTGGCCTGGCATCCAGAAAGATCGCGCGTTCCCAGGCGTCTTCGCGCGATACGCGCAGGTCGCGATCCAGGCAGTACGCGGGCCAACGCGTATCATCGTTAGACCGCCACGCGCCCACGTTGCCGACCGCTGCAGTATTGACGGTCAAGTTATCGCGTAACTCTATAGCCTCGCTTGCGCTGCTCGAAAGCAGATAATGTACGCCGCCGAGGTTGAAGTGTAAGTATTGGCTTGATTCTCTCAACTGTGGGTCCGGTACAAAGTGGAAAATCAGCGTTAACAGGCTTGCTTTGTGCTGCGCTGATTTTCGGCAATGCACCCCTTAGTGAACTGTCACTTCCGGAAGCAAGCTCTCTATGTTGTTGAACAGTTCATCTTCCTGGTACGGCTTGCTCATATACGTGTTCACGCCCAGTTCGAAGGCCCGCTTTCTGTGTATCTCGCCAGCGCGCGAGGTAATGATAATGATGGGCGTATGCTTGAATCTGGCGTCCGCACGCAGTCGTTTGGTCAATTCGTAGCCGTCCATACGCGGCATCTCTATGTCAACGAGCATGACATCAACGCTATGGTCCTCCAGCTGCTCCAATGCGTCCACACCGTCCTTGGCCGTAAGCACCTCCAAACCGCGCTTTTGAAGATGTCTGCCGGTAACCTTGCGCACCGTCAGGGAGTCATCCACCACCATGACGACCGGACGCCGTTTGACCTGTTCCCGCGGCGCCACCGACTCTACGCGTTCAACGTATATAGTATCGCCGGTGAGCCACAACCCACCGAGGTCCAGTATCAGGATCACCGCACCATCACCCAGTATGGTCGCTCCTGCAAGCCCTTTCAGCTCGCTTAGTTGCGGTCCCAATGTTTTCACCACGATTTCCTTGGTGCCCATTAACCCGTCCACTTGAATTGCGACTTCGCGCGTGCCGACCTTCGCCAACAACACCGGGACCTTGCCGCCATTACGGTGCTCGGTTGGTAACCCCAAGCGCGCCGCCACATCCATAAACGAATACACCTGGTCGTTGTAACTCAGGAGTGGGTTTTTACCCATTGATACGTTCATTTGATCAGTCGGTACCTCGATGATATTCAGCACCGCCGACAGCGGGACGGCCAATGTCTGATCTCCGGCACGAATCAACAACGCTTGCATAATGGACAGTGTGACGGGAAGATGAATGATAAAGGTCGTTCCCTCACCCTGCCTCGAGCTAACCGCCATGCTGCCGCCTAGCTGCTTCACCTCGTTTTCGACCACGTCCATACCGACGCCGCGACCCGATAGGTGAGTCACCTCGCGCGCCGTCGAGAAACCGGCAACCAATATGAACTGAATCAGCTCCTCGTCACTCAGGGTCTTGTCTTCCGCCATCAGGCCATTCTCGATCGCCCGGCGGCGGATCGCATCAATGTCGAAACCGGCACCATCGTCAGAAAACCGAATGGCAATCTCATTGCCCTCTTGACTTGTGTCGATAGTAATGGCCCCAACAGGTGACTTGCCTGCGCGTCGTCGCTCTTCCTCGTTCTCAATACCATGATCGAGCGCGTTGCGGATCATGTGTTCGAACGGCCCCATCATTCTTTCGAGCACATTGCGATCAACATCCACATCGGCACCCGTGATGCGCAACTCGACACGTTTGCCTAGCTCTCGCGCAGTCTGGCGGGCAATGTGCCGCAGCCGGGCGGCCTGCGTCGAAAACGCTATCATGCGGGTGCGCATCAACCCTTCTTGCAAGCTGGTATTGATGCGCGCCTGCTGCTGCAGAACGGTTTCGGCCTCGCCGGCAAATACATGCAGACCGCCTTGAATGGTCGTCAGGTCATGCAGACTTTCGGTCAAACCGCGTGACAACTGTTGCAGTCGCGAGTAGCGATCCATCTGCAGTGGGTCGAACCCAGAGACCGAGTCCGAATCCACGGCCTGCTCCGTACGGTACAGAATCTGTGAGTCCGACTGGATCTCCAGTTCCCGCAGCTGCTCTCCAAACCGGGCGATATTCCGGTTCAGTTCCGACAGGTTGTCGCGAAAACCGTAGACCTGCTGCTCCATGCGCGCACGGGATATGCTCACCTCACCCGCGTCGTTGACCAGATCGGTCAAAAGACTTGTGCGCACCCTCACCTGGCCGCGGCGATCCCTTCTTTGCGGTAGCGGCGTGACCTCCGCAGCCGCCTGCGTCCTGCGGTCTGCGGGCGCCGCGCTGTCGGGCGCTGCATCACCGGTTTCTTCTGGAGCATCGGCGGCAGCGGCAAGTGGCGCCGGCTGCACACTGGCATCACCCGGCATGGCCGCGCTCGGTTCGGACGGCTGCGGTGCGTTGTCCAGCACTGCGGCGATCGGTTCACCGGCGACCGCGCGTGCAATCTTTGAACTGAGTACATCGACGCTGGATAGCGGTCGTGCTTGCCGTATCTGATCGAGCAGCGTCACCAGCGTGTCGTGGACCTCGTCCAGCAGGTCAAACAGCTCCGCGCTAAACGCTATCCGCTCTTCCTCCACGCGCTTGATCAGATCCTCGGTGTTGTGGGCGAGGCTCCCCACGCTCATGGCACTTGCCATGCGCGCGCTGCCTTTGAGCGTATGCAATGCGCGCTTGATGTCCTCGACCGCCTGTGTATTGGCCTGATTGGCACGCCATCGCCGCAAGGCGTCCTCGATAGTGCCAACCAGATCAGTGGCCTCATCCAGAAATATATCCACCAGCTCGGGATCGATATCTTCCTCGATCATGGCGCTCGGCGGCGTCGCCGCCCGAGCGCTCGGAGCAACCTCGGGCAGCGGGGTTGTTGCGGACGCTCCCGCGGCCGACTCAGCGGACTGTGCCGGTGGCGAATCGACCGCGGCTGCCTCCCCAGCTCCGGTCACCGCGCTGGGTGCGGGCCCCTCGAAAGCACTCGTGGGCGGCCGCGCTTGTGCTTCCTTGTCTTCCTCTTCAACGGGCATTGTGCCCACTTCGGTTGCCGGCACTTGTGCAGTTTGTGCGCGTATGCGGGCGAGCAGCCCCTTGAATCCATCGCGTACCTTCTCAGCCGACCCGCTGCCGGTGTTAAGCAGCTCGATCAGGCCGCGGACGCACTCAATCAGCTCGGACAAGAGTGCCAGTTGCGGCTCCGCTAGGGGGATTCCGGCTTCTTCCATGGCCTCCAGCAGTTGCTCCATTTCACCGCACGGCTCCGACATCGGCGGCAGCCCCACGGATCGTGCGCTCCCCCCGAGGGTATGCGTGGCACGCAGTAACGCGCGCGACACCAGGCACGCGCTACCGGACTGACGGCAGCCTGCGACTTTCTGCGCAATCGTATCCAGATGTTCCTGGCTCTCGCCCGTGAAGATTTGCAACAGTGTCGGCTCCAGCGTCGGGAAGGGTTCGGGCGCCTCGGCCACAGCTGACTCTTGCGCAGAGGGTTGCGTAGTCTGCGCTTCGTCGGCGGGCGGCGCTGGCGCTGCCACCGCCTCGCCACTGCTTAGCGCTTCGGCACGTTGCCGGATCCCTGCGATATCAGCGTCGGGCGCCGGCCCCCCCTCGAGTTGGGCCACCATCGCCGGCAATACGTCCTTGGCCTGCGCTATCGTGTCGAAGATTGCCTCCGAATGCTCGAACTTGCGGTCACGGGCCTTGTTCAACAGATTCTCGATTGCCCACGCGAGCTCGCCGATATCCGTGGCTCCCACCATTCTGCCGCTGCCCTTGAGTGTGTGAAAACCGCGCCGGACTTCGCCCAGCGCATTGCTGTTAGCGGGATCGGCACGCCACACGGGAAGCTCGCGATCGATCGTCTCGAGCACTTCGCGCGCCTCCTCGGTGAAAATCTCGAGCAACTCGGCGTCGAACCCTGCTTCCTGTTCAGCGCCGCGGGCTCCCGTGCTCTGCGGTGCCGCTGCGGGCGGCGCGACTGGCGGCTTCTCCGCCGTGGGTGTTTCCATCTGCGGCTCGATCGGCCCGGCTTCCTCGTTCACCGCAGGCACTATCGCCTCCACCACCACTTGCGGTGGCGCCATCTCTTCGGAAACCGGCGCCACTTCCACCGCCGCCGTGACCGGCTCGCTCGCCGCGGGGCCCGGTGCAGCGCTGGGCGCTGGCGTGGCCGCTACAACATCGGCGCTCAGGTGCTGTCGCACCAGGCCCGCCAGAGCCTCGGCAGAGCGCTCCAGGGTCTCCCGGATCTCCGCGGAAAGCTGCGTTGGGTTTTCGGTGACGATCGACAGTAATGCGCCGGTTTCCGTGCTGATGCGCGCGATCCTTTCTTGATTCTGTGTCTTGGAAAGTACCGCGATTTGCTCCAGATCCTTATGCAGCCCTTCGATCAGATCGGTGTTCCCGCTATCGGCCAGCCAGCGATGCACGTTTTCCTGGATACTGTCGGCCAATGTCGCCGGATCGAGCTCTCCCAACTCGGCGGCACTGATCGCCGTATCCATGTCATTCATGGCGGCATCCATCAGATCGTCGATATCGTAGCGCCCAACGCGTAAACCTTCCGCGTGAGCAGAGAGCGTGCCGACACACACGGCAAGGGCATCGAGCACTGCCGAGCTTGGCACGAGCTCGTTGGTGGCAAGCCCCTCCACACGCCCGCTGATCACCTGGGATAGCTCCAGCGCGCGCTGCTCACCTAGAATTTGCAGCGCTCCATGTATTTGATTCATCTGTTCCGCGATCCCTTGCAAGTGGGCAGGGTCGCTGGTGTCAGCCGCATAAGCCTCCACTGCCTCTTCGACCTTGATCAGGCTGGCGCGAATCTCATCGGCCACAACGCCCGCTAACTGGTCGAACTCGGTTTCGCTCACCTCCGAGACTTCTATTCCCTCGGCATCCGGAACAGTACTGTCTTCGGCTGCGTGCAGTGCGTGCAAGGCTGTAGTCCACTGCTCGATCTGGTTTTTCCAGCTCGGCGCCCAGATATCTCGCGAGCAGTTCTCGATATGCAACAGCGCGTGCGCCATTCCCATAGAAATCTCTTCGGTGGGCTCCAGTTTCCCGTTTACGACCGCTTGCGCGATCGCAAACAGCTCATCCAGCAGCGCCTTGAGGGTCGGGATGCCCAAAAGCTCCATCGTGCCGGACATCTTATGTAGCAGCTCGGAAAGCGGCTCGAGCGTATCGGTCTCTTTCTGGTCGGGGTCGAAGAACGCCGCGAGCTGCTCCTGTGCCTCCTGCACCTGCTCGCGCAGAGCCACCGAGACCGACTGCACAGTCTCTGGCTCCGGGAGTTCCGCCACTCCTGTACCATGCTCGCCGGCCGGACGGCCAAGCAACATAGGAAGATCAAACAGCTGCTGCAGCTGCGCGACTTTCGGTCCGGCAGAGCTGGCGCTGCCGAGCTCATACAGGATCGCTTTTGTGAGCGCTTCCGAGGTATTCCGTAGTGCGCTTTTCTCAGTGCCGTCAATGATCTTTTTAGCTTGCTGATCGAGGCGCGCGACCAGTTTCTTGCGATCGTTGGTTGCCTCCAGCCCACGGCTGCCCATTGCCTCGAGCAGACCGCCCGCCACCCAAAACAACTGCTCGACGACACCGATCGAGGCTCGATCCTGGAGCTCGGTAACTGTGTCCGCGATTGTATCGAGCGCCTTCGCGTCATCGCTGTCACGCAACCACTTCAGCAAAGCGCCTTGAAATGCGGGTCGCAGCTTCTGCACCAGGGCCGCATAGTCCACTTCGTCCAGTTTGTCTTTTTCCTGTTCCTTTGGCGGCGGCCATACGGACAGGTCCGGTGCGAACAGCTCGAGCTCGGAGAGCGGCTCGATCTTGCGTGCCGCACGCAGCTCGTTCATGATTGGCAACAGCCGTATGGGCGCATCCGGCTGGCCGAACTGCAGCCCACCGAGATAATTCGGCAACAGCAGGATTGCTCGAGTAATGAGCTCAAGGAGGTTTTCGCTGGGTTCGAGCTGCTCGTCGAGAACCGCCTCCGCCAACGCCTCCGCTTCCCTTCCGAGCATGGCGGCACCGTCGAGCTCGACCATCTGCAAGGTGCCGACAACCTGGTGCAGATGCGTAACGCAGAAACGCAGGTGGGTATCGTCCGAGGGGTTCTCGGCGAACGACTCGAGCGCGATGTGTGCCTGCTTCAGGCTCTCGTCGATCTCGGTCTTGACCCAGCCGAGCGTATTCGGATCGAATTTGGTAGTCGTGCTCATCTCAATCTATCATGGTTACCAACAGGCAGTGGGCGGCCGTACTGATGCGGCACGTTGCCGCAGCGTCATCGCGGGCCTCGCATCGGAGAGTGGCAACGCCACAGAATTTTTCTGTCGCGCAGAATATACTTGATGTTTAGATGCGCCGGGCGGTGCAAACGCGGTGGGCTTTCCCGGGGAAAAGCGCGGCCGCGAAGCGATGCCGGCGGGATGAAATGCAGGGATGTAATTCATATAAACCCCTCCACGCTGTGCGCGCGGAAAAATCACAGAAAAGTACTGGCTCAATCGTTTCCTAGCACAGCTTCGCGCCGTCACGACTCCCGGCTTCCGCTGCCCAAAAACCAAGGCCCATGGCGCGTGCACCGCGGCCTCAAGCAGGCAGCTTGAAGCCTGCCACGGACGCCTGCAGCTCACGGGCAAGATCGGAAAGCTTGCCGATGGACTCGGCCGTCTGCCGAGTACCGGAAGAGGTCAAGGTGGTGGTCTCGCTGATCTCCGCCATGCTCCCCGACACCGCGGTCGCGGCCTCGGACTGCGTCAGCGCGTCGCGTGCGATCTCTTGAATAAGGTCAGCCAGTTGCTCGGAAACCGACTCGATCTCACCCAACGACTGGCCGGCAGTGTCTGCCAGACGCGTAGTCTCAACCACACCATTGGTCGTTTGCTCCATTGAGGCAACCGCCTCGTTGGTGTCTGTCTGAATCGTTTTCACCAATCCGGAGATTTGCTTCGTCGCTTGGCCGGAGCGCTCGGCCAGCCGTTGCACCTCGTCGGCGACCACGGCGAACCCGCGGCCTGCCTCACCTGCCATCGCCGCCTGAATAGCGGCGTTGAGCGAGAGGATGTTTGTCTGTTCCGCGATATCGTTAATAAGCTCCAGGATTTCGCCGATCTGTTGCGAGCTTTCCCCCAGGCGCTTGATACGTTTGGCCGTTTCCTGAATCTGCTCGCGCATCTCATCCATGCCGCGAATAGTATTCTGCACGGCCTCCGTACCACGCTTTGCAGTGACGACCGATCCCTGGGCGACCTCAGCCGAGTTTTCCGCGCTCTGCGACATCTCTTGCATCGACTGGGCCATTTCCATCACCCGGTCCGTGGTCTCGGTAATCTGCGCCGCCTGGCGTAACGTGGCCTCGGTGAGCTCAGTCGCTGTCTGCCGGCTGCGCTCCGACTCTATCGCCACCTGCTGCGCTGCATTCTTAATGCGGTGTACCAGGCTGCGCATTTCCCTGACTGCGAAATTGATGGAGTCCGCGATCGCACCGGTGATCTGCTCGGTCACTTCCGGCTGGATGGTCAGGTCACCATCGGCAAGGTCACCCATCTCGTCGAGCAGCTTGAGAATCGCGTCCTGCGTCGCGCGATTCTGCTCGGCACTGGATTGGGCTCTGCCCTTTTCATCAGTAACGAACTTCCAGGCCATCAATGCGAGAAAGACAAAAGCCAGTGACCCCAGACCGACGGTCGCGGGTGTCATCCATTTGCGTGTCGCTGCCAGCGATGTGTACTTGTCCACCAGGTCCGTCGACTTCCCAAGCAGCAAGTTGCTGTTCTTGAACACCAGACTGCTGGCTCGCTGCGCCACAATCAGATCGGGCGCGTCGTCCAGGATTCCCTGTACATTGGTATCCAACTCATTGAAAACGCTGGTCGTCACATCTATCTTGGCGCGAATCGCAGCGGGCGAATTCTCCCGCAACGCTGTCAGGGTTTCGCGAAAGCGGTTCGCATCCTGCCTGATTTCCTTCGCCGCGATTGACGCATCCGCGCCCCCCTGGGCAAAGAGGTTGACATTCATCGCTATTTGCAAGCCCAGGGTCTCCAGGCGAAATACCTCGTGCAGCTGCTCCATTTGCATGCCACTGCGCGGACCGGCTATTGCGATCGCACCGCTGCGTTTTAGCAACACCGGGCTGAGCTCGTTGACTGCCTCCACGCGCTTTCTCATCGCGAACATGCTGTCCCGCTGACTCAGGATCTGGTCCACGTTACCACGCACGCCAGCCCTTGGTTTCGGTGCCCACAGCTGAGTCACTGCTGCCAGCGCTGAGGCGACCGCCGGTGGGCTCGGGGGGATACCGAGCTCGCTGTTGCCACTCCTAAGGGTGTTCATAATGGTGTCAAATCGGTTGCGCGACTGCTTGAGAGAGCCAAAAGGGATTTTTTCGCCGTGAATGGCCTCACGTGCGTCTTTCGCCAGGCGCTGCGAGAGCATCAGCAGTTGGCTTGATTGCTTGACGTACTTTCCGTCGCGGTCGGCCTGCTGCCCATTGAAATACAGTAACCAACCGGCGCCAAGTATGGACAAAACGAAACACACCCCCAGAAACGGCAAGACCGAAGGCAAGCGCTGCAAGAACTCGAGGCGAGAGAGCAGCGGGCGCGATGGCTCCTCGATGTCGACATACTCGCCAGTCTCATCCAGACGGATCTCTTCTGTCGAAAGGTCAACGATGTCCTCAGAGGGTCGCTCTAGTCCTGCCTCGTCGGCCCTTGGTAGTTTTACGATGGCCATAATCGATACCTCGCCCCTATATGGGACCTAAGGTTCCAGGTTGCTGAATTATTTACTCTTAGCTTGCAGCCAATATCTGAAACAGCCTAAATCATCCATGCGTTTCGGCGGCCACGTGCATGAATGCGCCACTAACCGTCAGGGAATGCATGTCGAAAACGCCCCAGAGCACGTTGTCTCGCAAGAACGCTCCCTGCAAATGCGGCACGACCGGATCATCCAGCACGGATGTGTCCTGCCGCTCCAACTCCTCATCAAAGTGGCGCAATCCGAGCACCTCGTTTACCAGGAGTGCGGCGTTCAGTCCCTCGACATTCATGACCATCAGTCGCGCCTCTTCATTCTCGAAGATCGGCTCCTTGCCGAAAAATTCCGCCATGTCGACTATGGTCAGCAGATTCCCGCGTACGTTGGCGATCCCCTTGGTCCACGATTTCGTCCGCGGTACCGGCGTGATCACAGGACAAGGCAAAACCTCCGTGATGTGGCCAAGCGGCGTCACCAGGTGAACATCGCCCAGACGAAATCCAACTCCCGTCCACAATACCGGCCCCTTGGTCTCTTCGGGAAGGCCAGGCGCGCGCTCCATGCTCGCCCGCTCCATCTGACGCAGCAGCGCAA
>VRUB01000207.1 GCA_019456345.1 Nitrospira sp.
CGCCTGTTTCGCCATTAAACGTGGTGTACAGTATTACCGCACTTCGATAGGTTTAGGGTTTTGTGCCTGGTGCTTGTGCTCGGGCCCGGCAAACACCTTGAGCTTTTTGAGCATGGCTCGCCCCAGGCTGTTCTTGGGCATCATGCCGCGCACAGCAAGTTCGATGATGCGCTCCGGGTGTGTCTGCCGCAGGTCCTTGAAATTTATCGCCTTCAGGCCACTTTGATAACCGGAGTAGCGATAGTATATCTTGGCATCGGTCTTACGGCCGGTTACTTGCACTTTCGCGGCATTGACAACGATCACATAATCGCCCGTGTCTACGTGTGGCGTAAACTCCGGTTTATGCTTGCCACGCAGCCGGCGCGCAATTTCGGTCGCGAGCCTGCCCAGGACCTTGCCAGAGGCGTCCACGACGCACCACTCGCGATTGACCGTTTCGCGTTTTGCCGAAAACGTCTTCATTTGTCGAGGTAATTTCGTAGTTTTCCCGCGGAAGGCGGCCGATGTTACATTAATGCAGTGGCCAGTAGCAAGTAGCTACTGGCTAGTAGCTAGGACCAAACACCTGACGCTCGCCACTCGCAACCAGACACACGTCACTGAATTCAAAGCAAAAAAAAGGCGTGGCATTTAGCCACGCCCGAACCACCACTAGGAGGATGGAGGAGCCGTTCATGCCCATGCTCTAATGAGCACCAGGCAGGTAAATCTTTTCACTACCTCTATACACAAGCAAAGATTGCGCCACTTCTGCAAATCACAGCCGGCGCCTTCTAATATCATAATTATCTAATATTTAGACGCGTTGTCAAGACACCTTCTAAAACAAACTGGGGTCGGTTTTGCCGAACCCGCAGTATCTATTTAAGATACTGATATCAAAGGAATTTTATCGATATTCCAGTCACCGCTGTAGCGCTGCCCCAAGTTGCGGGGCCGCCGCGACCGCCGTCTCGCCGCCCTACGACTACCGCGGCGAAGTGCGCATGAGGTGGCGCTGGCAGCTGCCGAGGGTAGCTGAAAGCGGCCGTTCAACCGCCGCAGTGCGGCACCCGGTGCCGGCCTGTGACATGTTCTGCCGCCAAATGGCGGCAACTCCCTGCTCTTAGGCGCGAGGCGACCACCTCTCTTTCAGGCCGGGCGCCTATGTTTGCGCGATGTAGCGCCCGCACCCGCCAGAGTCGTGACCGCGGCGATCAAATACGAAGGCGCTCGACCACGCGTCCGTGCACCAGGTGTTCCTGGACGATCTCATCGAGATCTTCCTGGTCGACATAGGTGTACCAGATACCTTCGGGGTAGATCACGACAACCGGCCCCTCCTCGCAACGGTCGAGACAGCCGGCGGTGTTGATCCGGACCCGGCCTTTGCCCGCAAGACCCATGGACTTGATCTTGGCTTTCACATAGTCGCGCATTTTCGGTGAACCGCAGTTGGCGCAACAGGTCTCACCGCCTTCACGCTGGTTGATGCAGAAAAAAACGTGGTGCTTGTAATACGACATAAAGTCAGATAAACGAGATCGAACTCCAGGAATCGGCGGCTATGGGCCGCAAGTGACGCCGCAAAGCAGCCAAGTTGCACGATACAAGATAATAGGAATATAACGCAATCAAATGATAGACCCTGGGACGGACCGTGTACTCTATTTCCTCACAATGTTTGCGCTATCTACGTGACCGCCTTCGTGCGGTTTTGATCTAACATCGGTAACCACCAACATGGATCTTGCTTCCAAAATCAGGCATGAAGCCGGGCGTTGCGTCAGCTGCGGCCTGTGCCTCCCGCATTGTCCGACCTATCGCCAGATGCGAACCGAAAACGAGTCCCCGCGTGGGCGCATCGCCCTTATGCGTGCCATCGCCGGTGGCGATTTGCCCGTAACCGCGCGGCTTGAATCACATCTTTCTCTGTGTCTCACCTGTCGAAGCTGCGAAAACGTCTGCCCCGCGAACGTCCGCTACGGCCAGTTGATCGACACCGCGCGCGCGCTGATCGAGACACGTCGGCCACGCCCGCGTGTGCAAGGCCTGCTGCGAAGATTGCTCATGGACCAACTCCTCGCCAGACCGAGAAACCTGCGCCTGCTGGCGCGCGTCCTGCGCTTTTACCAGGTGAGCGGGTTGCAGCGGGTTGCACGCGTCACTCATTTGCCTAGCCTGCTTAGGCTGGAGCAATGGGAGGCTCAACTTCCGCCGCTATCGCGCCAAGTGCCATGGCAGCAGCACTATCCGGCGCAAGCGCCGCGCCGCGGCCGAGTCGGCCTGCTCACCGGGTGCATCAGCGGCATCGTCGATCACGATACGCTGACGGCCACGATTCGGGTGTTGACGACGATTGGCTTCGACGTGCACGTGCCCTCGCGTCAGGTTTGTTGCGGGGCACTACATCAGCACGGCGGCGAACCGAAGAAGGCCGCAGCCCTTATGCGCCGGAACATCGAGGCCTTCGGGGCGGCTGAGCTGGATGCTATCGTCAGCACTGCAAGTGGCTGTGCGGCAACGCTTGCCGAGTACGGCGTCTACCTGCCAGATGACGCCGGTGCACGCGTATTCTCGGCCAAGGCGAGGGAAGTCAGCGACTTTCTTACGGGTACCGACTGGCCAACGACCGTGCACTGTGCGCCTCTGCCCATACGCGTCGCAGTCCACGACCCCTGCACTCTTACGAACGTATTGCACGCGAACGATGAACCTTACCGTCTGCTGCAGCGCATTCCCGCCCTCGAGCTTCGCCCCCTGCCGGAAAACAATCTCTGTTGCGGCGCCGCGGGAGTTTATTTCCTCACGCATTCGCAGATGGCTCAGGACTTGCGTGCGCCGAAGCTGGCCAGCCTGGCACAATGGGCGCCCGACGCGGTAGTGACTACCAACATCGGTTGCGCCTTGCATCTCGCCCAGGGGATACGCACGATCAACCCCGACATCAAGATCGTGCATCCGGTCATCCTAATTGCGAAGCAGTTGCAAGTAGCTGGGGGCAGCTAGCCGATCGTTACCGCTGGAAACTCCGGGGCTTGCCTTGCTGCGCTTCGCCCCTGCGCTTCGCGTTCCCTGCTGCGCTTGGGTACCGGCCCAAGCCTTTCTTCGCTCTCGCTGTCCTGCTTCGCTCGAAAGACCAGGGCGTGCCGTCCGTGGCACGCCCGTTCACCGGTCAAAGGGTCCACTGGACCCTTTGCAGTACTCCGGTTCACCCGTGGCT
>VRUB01000038.1 GCA_019456345.1 Nitrospira sp.
CTCGAACAGGCTGGTCTGATGCACGCCATGATGATGTGGAGCACGAACTGCGTGCTGTCAGGATCATTTCTAATGGCCGCCGGCATCTATCAGCTGTCGCCACTGAAAGGCGCCTGTCTGAAACATTGCCGTTCACCCGCTGATTTCCTCTCCCGGCATTGGCGCAAGAACCGTCTGGGTGCGGCACGCATGGGGCTGGAACACGGACTTTATTGCATTGGTTGTTGTTGGTTCTTGATGGTACTACTGTTCGCCGGCGGCATTATGAACCTGGTATGGATCGCCGGCCTTGCGGTCTTTGTATTGGTTGAGAAACTCGCGCCTTATGGCTACTGGATCGGTCGCGCTTCGGGTTTGCTGTTGATTGCTGCGGGCGGATATTTGTTGCTGGCATAAGCGTGTTGTGAATGTATTCGGGGCGTCCGTTCAATGGCCTGCAATACTGAAATGGATTGAGCGCGATTAGAAAAGAAATGGTCGCGATGGGCGACACCGCTAAAGCGCATCCCAGTACGCCGCGCTCTTTGCGCGCGCCGCCACAAAATACTTACCCTAAGAGCTCGCCCCGCGCAGCAGCAACCGCGCCTCCGACCAGCCTGCATCCGGAACGAAGCGCTCGCCGTACTCCTCGGACAGCCGGTAGAGGCTGTGGCTGATGCCGGTCTCGCCCATGCTCTCCACATAGCGCATTGGTCCGCCGAGATAGGGCGCGAAGCCGGTGCCGTATACGAGACCGGCATCGATGGCGTCGGCATCCTTCACCACGCCTTCGCGCAGACACGCCATGGCCTCGTTTAACAAACGCAGAATCAGCCGCTCGGTGATCGGCACATCAGTGGGCTTGGCACGGGCGCGAAGCTTGCGCCGACCTTTGGCATCGTAGCGATAGAAACCCTGCCCGCTCTTTTTGCCGAGCTGGCCGCGCTCCACCATCGTGCGCAGCCGCTCCGGCACGCTCATGCCCAGCGGCTCCGACAGCTCCTCGGCCACCGCCAGGCAGATATCCAGACCGACGCTATCGGCAAGCTCCACGGGTCCCATCGGCATACCGAACTCGGTGGCGGCGCGGTCGACCTCCCACATGGCCACGCCCTCCTCGACCATGTGCATGGCCTCCATGAGATAGGGCATCAGTACACGGTTGACGAGAAAACCGGGGCTGCTTTTCACGACCAATGGCAGTTTGTCGATCGCGACGGTGAATGCGTGCACGCGGTTCAACACACCGTCGGACGATTGTGCAGCGCGCACCACCTCCACCAGTTGCATCTTTGGCACCGGATTAAAGAAGTGTAGCCCCACCAGGCGCGTCGGATCCCGCAGCACCGAGCCAATGGTCTCCAGCGGTATGCTCGAGGTATTGCTCGCGAGCAGTGCATCGGCCGGGGCGAGCTGTTCTACGTGGCGAAACAGCGCCTGCTTGGCGTCGGCATTCTCCACGATCGCCTCGATCACGAGATCCGCCTGGCGCAGGCCGTGGCCGGCCGCGTCCGGCATCAGGCGGTCCATGGCTTGCTGTATGGCGCGTGGCGTCTTGAGCTTCTTGCGGAAAAACTGATATGCGCGCGCCATCGCTTGTGCCACGATCTGCGGGTCTCGATCCTGCAGGCTGACACTGAACCCGTGCAAGGCCGACCACGCCGCAATGTCGGCGCCCATCACTCCGGCGCCGATGACGTGCACGCGCTGGACATCATGTGGATGGCTGCGTCCCTCGCGTTTGAGCCGCTCGCCAAGCAGGAACACGTGTACCAGATTAGTGCTGGTGCGACCCACCAGTAACTCACCGAGCGAGGCCGCCTCTTGCTCTTGGCTTGCATTGTGCCGGCGTAGCTCGAGGATACGGTAGGGCGCCGGGTAGTGCTCGGGGTTCACGCGCTTTTTGAGCTGCTTCAACGCGCGCGTACACACCAGTGGTCGTAATGGCCACCAGCCTGGCAAGCGCTTGGACCAGGCCGGGCGGTGTGCGCGCCGGGTGCCGAGACAGGCACTGGCCGCAGCGAGCAGATGTCGCTCGGGGACAATGTCGTCCACCAGACCGAGCTTGTGCGCCTGGCGCGCGCTTACGCTGCGACCCGTTAGCATCAACTGCAGCGCCGGCAACGCGCCGATCAGCGCCGGCAGCCGCACGGTGCCGCCAAACCCTGGGTGAATTCCCAGCCGCACTTCGGGCAGCCCCAACCGCGTGCTTTCGTCTTCGCGCGCGACCCGCTGGCGACACGCCAGCGCCAGCTCGAGACCGCCCCCCAGGCAATGTCCGTGGATCACCGCTACCGTGGGAAAAGGCAAGTCCGCCAGGCGGTCGAACACTTGCTGCCCGCTGCGCGCGAGCCTGGTGGCGGTCGCCGCGTCAGTGATGTGCTCGAACTCGTGCACATCGGCGCCGGCGATAAAGCCGGCAGGCTTGGCCGAGCGAATGATGAGGCCGGTCAACGATCGCTGTTCGAGACCGGTGAGGATCTCATCGAGCTCGCGCATCACCTCGCGCGAGAGCGTGTTGACCGAGGCACCGGCCACGTCCAGCACCAGGGTCACGTGCTCGTCGGCATCGTGCAGCTGCCAGTGCTTCATGCGCCATTCCCCTTCACCCGCACCAGCATCGCGCCGCCCTGCCCGCCGCCGATACACAGCGTCGCGACGCCGAGCCCGCCACCCTTGCGCTGCAGCATGCGCGTGAGATGCAGCACCAGCCGGGCGCCGCTGGCACCGACCGGGTGGCCGCAGGCGATGGCACCGCCTTCGGAATTAAGCCGTGCGGGATCCATGCTGCCGAGCGGTTTTTTCATGCCGAGCTCATCGCGCGCATAGTGCTTGCTGGCCCAAGCCGCCTGGCATGCCAGCACCTGCGCCGCGAACGCCTCGTTGAGCTCCATCTGCGTGATGTCCTGCATCGTCAGTGCATTCGCTTGCAGCAGCTTGGCAACCGCGTGCACCGGGCCGAGGCCCATTTGCCGGGGGTCAACACCGGCCCAGGCGTGATCGAGCAGCTCACCCATGACCGGGAGCCCATAGCGCGTGACCGCCTGCTCACTGGCAAGCACGAGCACGGCCGCGCCGTCGCTCACTTGCGAGCTGTTGCCGGCGGTCACGGACCCGTAGCGACGGTCGAAAACAGG
This sequence comes from Nitrospira sp., assembly GCA_019456345.1. GTDB lineage: Bacteria > Pseudomonadota > Gammaproteobacteria > Acidiferrobacterales > SPGG2 > VRUB01. The sequence continues at coordinate 3,117 of VRUB01000038.1, forward strand.
GTTCAGTCGTGCCAGCCGCTCGGCGGTGCTGTCGCGGCGCAGCCCGGTGTCCTGTGCGTACCAATTCCCGCCCGTGTCATAGAGCGGTTCCACCTCCCCGTCCATCAACCCGGCATCGTAGGCCGCCGCCAGACGTTCATGGCTCTGCAACGCGTACGCATCCTGCTGCTCGCGGTTGATGCCAAAGCGCTGCGCCAGCACCTCGGCGGTCTGGCCCATGGACAGGTTCACCAACGGATCGGTCAGGCCCAGCAGCAGCGTAAACACGGGCTTGAGATAGCTAGGGCGAAATCCGGCGATGGCCTTCACGCGCGCGAACTTGCTGCGCGCGCGCATCACACTCGCCAGCCATTTCACCATGGTGGCGTTCCACTGCACGGGTGCGCGACTCATGGCCTCGGTGCCACCGGCCAGCACCATATCGGCGGCGCCGCAGGCGATGTGCTCACGCGCCGCCGCGATCGCCTGCAGCCCCGATGCGCAGTTGCGTTGCACGGTGTAGGCTGGCACGCCCGCGCCACAGCCGAGGCGCAATGATATGACGCGCGCTATGTTCGTCTCATCGGGAGCCGGGATCACACAGCCGATGATGACCTCGTCGAGCGCGCTGGGGTCGAGCGGCAAGCGCGCGAGCACCGGCCGCCCGGCCGCGACTGCCAGGTCGGCCGCGCTGAACGCGCCAGGGTGGTACTGCGCGCGCAGCAACGGCGTGCGCGCGCCGTCGATCACGTAGACTTTGCTAGCCGGCACAAAATCCTCCCATCGTTTCAAACCCCGGCTTTGTGTGGCGCGAAGCTAAGCCGGTGGTTGTCTTTTCGCGCGCGGAGCGCCCGCCACACGCGAACGATCCGCAAGCTGCGTTCTGCCCCTCGAAATACTACGCGGCGGCACAAACTAGTTCACACACTGGATCTCGCCGCTGTCGATAAAACCCGGTTACATGCTGGCGGCGTCGGTGCGGTCGAGTGTCTGCGCCGGCGCGCCGTCCGCCGGGAAGTCATCCACCTGAATCACTTGCGCGCGTGCCTCCAACGCCACGCGCAGCTTGACCGCTTCGCTCTCGTTCAGGACGCCGCGTTGCAGTGCCTCTTGCACCAGCGCGTCGTAGTCACGCGTAACAAGGGTCTTGCTGTCCAGCGCACGGTAGAGCCTGCCCTCGAGCAGTTCGGCCGCAATGACCTTGGGCAAGGCATCCTCCAGGCGTCTAATGGGGTCGTCGACATCGCGCGGCATGTACATGCCCGCGGTGAGCCGGTCACGCGCCGCCGACGGCGCCAACAATACGCCTGCGACCTTGTGCCCCAGGCGGTCCGAAGGTACGCGAAATCGACGACCCAGCGGAAATACCAGACGGCGCAGGAACCAGGCTACCGTGCGATTGGGAAAATTCCTGATCACGCCGTCGAGCGCCTGCTGCATGCGGTAGAGCATGTCCTCACAGACCCATTTTACTAACGCCAGGTCCGCCTTCGGTCGCCCCTGGTCCTCGAAGCGCTTCAACGCCGCCGAGGCCAGATACATGTAGCTCAGCGCATCGCCCAGGCGCCCGGAAAGCTTCTCCTTGCGCTTCAACGCACCGCCGAGCATTAACATGGCCGCATCGGAAGTGAGGGCGAACGCGGCGCTCATGCGCGTGAGGTGCTGATAGTACCGGCGTGTACGCCCTTGCACCGGAATCCGCACGATGCGCGCGCCGGTGACCCCCAGCAGCAGCGCGCGCGTGGCGTTACTGATAATCAGGCCCATGTGCCCGAACAGCGCGCGATCGAAGGTCTTTGATGCCCGCAACCGGTCGCTATCGTCAACCGCTTGCATCTCCTGGAACACGTATGGATGACAGCGGATTGCGCCCTGGCCGTAGATGATGAGCGCGCGTGTCATGATGTTCGCGCCTTCCACCGTGATCGGAATAGGCAGCCCGTGGTAGGCGCGTCCAAGGATGTTGCGCGGTCCCAGGCAAATACCGGATCCGCCGTGGATATCCATGCCATCGTTGATGACCCGCCGCATCTGCTCGGTCAGGTGATACTTGACGATGGCCGAGATCACCGAGGGTTTTTCTCCGAGATCCACTGCTTGCGCGGTGAGCGTGCGCGCGGCGTCCATCATGTAGGTGGCGCCTGCGATCCGCGCCAGGGCCTCTTCGACGCCTTCGAAACGCCCGATCGGCAGCTTGAACTGGCGTCGCACGCGCGCGTACGCGCCGGTGGCACGGCTCACCACCTTGCCGCCGGCAGTCCCCAACGCCGGCAGCGATATACCGCGCCCGGCGGCGAGCCGTTCCATCACCATGCGCCATCCCTGTCCCACGCCATCGACGCCGCCGATTACCCAATCAATCGGGATAAATACGTCGTCGCCAGAAATGGGGCCGTTCTGGAACGGCACACCCAAGGGGTCGTGGCGCCGCCCGATCGTGATGCCCGCGGTGTCGGTCGGTATCAGCGCGGCCGTGATGCCGAGTTCCTCGCGCTCGCCCAGTAAGTGGTCCGGATCGAAAAGCTTGAAGGCGAGACCGGCCACGGTCGCCACGGGCGCGAGCGTGATATAGCGCTTGCGCCAACTCAAGCGAATACCGAGGACTTTTGGCTGCGTCCCGAACGCCGCCCTGCACACTACGCCCTTGTCAGGCATGGCGCTTGCATCGCTGCCCGCCTCGGGGCTGGTTAAGGCGAAACACGGAATCTCCTCACCGCGAGCCAGTCGCGGGAGGTAATGATCCTTTTGCGCCTCCGTTCCGTAGTGCAGCAGCAGCTCTGCCGGTCCCAAGGAGTTCGGCACCATCACCGTGACCGCCGCCGTGATGCTGCGGCTTGCCAGCTTCAGCACCACCGTCGAGTGGGCGAGCGCGGAAAACTCCAGCCCGCCGTATTTCGCAGGGATAATCATGCCCAGAAATCCCTGCTCGCGAATAAACCGCCATACCTTGGGTGGTAAGTCGTGGAGCTCGTGCGTGATCTCCCAGTCATCGAGCATGCCGCACAGTTCCTCGACCGGACCGTCCAGGAAGGCCTGCTCCGCCGCTGTCAGCTTGGGGGCATCCACAGCGAGCAGTCGGCGCCAGCGCGGGCGACCGTTGAACAGCTCGGCATCCCACCACACAGTACCCGCCTGTATGGCCTCGCGTTCGGTATCGGACATGGCCGGCATTAGCGTGCGAAAGGCGGCAAGCACACGGTCGCTGATCAGGCGGCGGCGCAGGGCGGGTATGTTGAGCGGAACCAAGATCAATACAAACAGCGTCGCCGCCACCGCAGTAAACACCAGCGAGGCGCGCATGAGCGTCGCGTAAGACCCAAGCCACACGGCGAGCGCCACTGTCCAGCCCCACAGCGGCGCTCGCACGTACGCCAACGCCGTGGCTCCACCGAGCGCTGCCAGGATCCACAACAATATATTCATTCGCTAAATCGACCTTTTGGTGTCCAGTACGCGAGCCCGATACTGATTCGCTCCTCTTACATAGTTATAGACCCGCAAACCACGCGCTGGATTCCGGTGTTCGGCATCCGCCCGATGGCTGCTGGCAAGATGCGGTAAGCGCAACGGTGCCACGGTCACCCGGCTTTTGGTTCCATCGTAACTGATTGATTAATAGCTATAAGATAGATTGTGCTGGGCGATCTCGGCCGAAAGTAGTGCCGCTTTGTCTGGCATTGCCCGGCTGCGCACCGGCGCGACCGCAGTAATGGCGGGAGGTATTCACGGCGTGTCTTGGAAATAAATGCTCGTCATCTCTGCGCTGGAGCCCGTTTGCAAAACACCCGCAGAGCGGACGAGCCGCGGGCGCTGACGCCGGGCAATGTGGGGCAGTGGACTAGATCTCGATCAGCTCAAACTCGTCTTTGCTCGCGCCGCAGTCCGGGCAGGTCCAGGTCTCAGGCACGTCCTCCCAGCGAGTGCCCGGCGCTATGTCCGCGTCGGGAAGCCCTTGTTCCTCGTCATAGACAAAGCCGCAGACCACACACATATAGGTCTTCATGGCACCCTTTGCAATTTCCTGCTGCATACGATTCGCTCTTGATCGTACCTGTCGTTAACCCAGACTTACCGCGCGACATACCCTGCCCCGCCTGCGTTAGCGTGCCGCGCTGCCGCCGGCCGTGTCAGCGCGAGCGGAGGGCGTTACAGACAGGGCCAAACAATCACCCGGGAGACCGGGGCAGCATTGTCGCATTTTTTTTCTGTTCCATGAACCGGGGCAAATGCGATCGACTCTCCGTTGTGCGATCGCGGCGCTGGCGCGGGACGTGCTGAAGCACAGCGGCACAAATGCTACTCTACTTGCCTCGTACGAAAACGCTTTATGGTTTTGTGGCCACGCTGTCGGCCGCTTAACGCTCACCACGGTGAACGCATCATGAGTCCCGAGACCTTGCCCGTAGTGCTGGTGTTTGCCGGGAGTGACCCCACGGGTGGGGCCGGCGCCCAGGCAGATATCGAGGCTATCGGCAGCATGGGTGGTCACGCGGCGGCGGTGATTACCGCCGTGACGGCGCAGGACACCGCCGGCGTCAAACAGTACACGCCGGTCGATACCGAGCTGGTGATCGCGCAGGCACGCGCGGTGCTCGAGGATATGCCGGTGGCCGCTATTAAGACCGGCATGTTCGGCAACCGGGACAACCTGGTGGCGGTGGCGAGCATACTCGAGGCGTATCGTGATATCCCTTTGGTCGTTGACCCGGTGCAGGCCTCTACGCGCGGCGACGCGCTGACGGAAGATCGACTCGATGATGTCATCCGTTCCCTACTGGTGCCGCGCGCGACGGTGCTCACACCGAACAGCCGGGAGGCACGCGAGCTCGCGCCGAACGCCGACACGGTGGACGCCTGCGCCCAGGAGCTGATGTCGCTTGGTTGCGATTACGTGTTGATCACCGGGACGCACGAAAACACGCCGCAAGTGGTCAACCGCCTGTACGGCAATATGCGGCTGCTGGAAAGCTTTAGTTGCGAGCGACTGCCTCACGATTACCACGGATCCGGTTGCACCCTGGCGTCGGCCTGTAGTGCCGGCCTGGCGCACGGCCTGGAGCCGGTGAGCGCGGTGGCCGAGGGGTTGAAGTACACCTGGAACGCTCTCAAGCATGGCCAACGCCTGGGCATGGGCCAATACTTGCCTGACCGCCTGTACTGGGCGCGCGAGCGTCGCGGTCGCGATGGCGAGTGAGACCGTTGTTGCGGGCCTGTACGCGATCGCTGACGCGGGCTCATTGGACACCCCGGCGCTGGCCGCGGCTGTCGAACACGCAATCCGCGGCGGTGCCAGCTTGATCCAGTACCGCGACAAAGCGGGGAACCCCGCGTCGCGCGAAAACCAGGCGCGTACGCTTGCACGTGTGTGTGAAAATGAGAAGGTCGCGCTTATCATCAACGATGATCCGGCGCTGGCGGCGCGCGTGGGGGCTGCCGGCGTGCATCTGGGCCGCGACGACGCCGACCCCGGGAAGGCGCGCTCGATTTTGGGGCCGGGGGCCATAATCGGCGTGTCGTGCTACAACGACCTCGAGTGCGCGCTGGTTGCCGAGGCGCAGAGCGCGGACTATGTCGCATTTGGTAGCTTTTATCCGTCACCAACAAAACCTACGGCCGTGCAGGCACCCCTGGCATTGCTGCGCGCGGCAAGATTACGGCTGCGCGTGCCGATTGTTGCCATCGGTGGGATCACACCGGAGAATGGCGGCGCCCTGATCGCCGCGGGCGCGGACGCGCTCGCCGTGATCCACGGAGTATTCAAGCAGCCGGATATTGAGCACGCGGCGCGGCGTTATGCGGCATTATTCCCGCCCCGGTCGAATGGTTCAGGACCGGATTGATCGGGCCCGCTGCACTCGCAAACGCAACGCGGCCTTAGCCCAGGAAAAGCTGATAAGCACTCGTTCGCACCTACTGTTTAACCAGGCCTGCCGGCACATCCCCGGCGGCGTGAACTCGCCCGTGCGTGCGTTCACGGGGGTGGGAGGCGAGCCCGTGTTTCTCGCCCGTGGTAGCGGCGCCCACGTCTGGGACGAGGACGGCAAGGAGTACATCGATTACGTCGGCTCCTGGGGCCCGATGATCCTGGGGCACGCGCACCCCGCCGTGCTGCAGGCGGTGAAACGATCGGCGGACCACGGTCTCGGGTTTGGTGCCCCGACGCGCGTGGAGGTGGAGATGGCGGAAATAATCTGCACGCTGGTGCCGTCGATCGAGAAGCTGCGCATGGTGAACTCGGGGACCGAGGCCACCATGAGCGCGATACGGCTGGCGCGCGGCTTCACCGGTCGCGACAAGATCATAAAGTTCGAGGGTTGCTATCATGGGCACTCCGACTCGCTGCTGGTCAAGGCAGGCTCCGGTGCCCTGACCTTGGGCGTGCCCACCTCACCGGGCGTGCCGGCCGAGCTGGCGGCCCACACACTGACGCTCGAGTACAACAACACCGAGCAGGTGCGCGAGGCATTTGCTGAGATCGGGCAGCAGATTGCCTGCCTGATTGTCGAACCGGTGGCCGGCAACATGAACTGCGTCCCTCCGGTCGATGATTTCCTACCGACGCTGCGAGAGCTCTGCAGCCGCCATGGGGCAGTGTTGATCTTCGATGAGGTCATGACCGGTTTTCGCGTAGCGCTCGGGGGGGCGCAGGCGCTCTATGGCATCACACCCGATCTCACCACGCTCGGCAAGGTGATCGGCGGCGGCCTGCCGGTTGGTGCCTTTGGCGGGCGCGCACAGATCATGGATCATATAGCCCCGCAGGGGCCGGTCTATCAGGCAGGTACGCTGTCGGGGAACCCGGTCGCCATGGCCGCCGGGCTGGCCACGCTCAAGGAGGTCAGCCGGGAAGGGTTCCATCAGGCGCTCGCGCGCAGGACCACGGCGCTGGTCGAAGGGCTTGGGGCCTGCGGGCGCGAGGCGGGTGTAGCGCTGACGGTTCAGTCCGTCGGCGGCATGTTTGGCATTTTCTTTACCGAGCAAGCGCCGATTACATGCTTCGCACAGGTGATGGCATGCGACCTCGAGCGCTTCAAGAAATTCTTTCATGCGATGCTGCAGGCTGGCGTCTACCTTGCGCCATCGCCGTTTGAGGCGGGCTTCGTGTCGGCAGCGCACACGGATGCGGATATCGAGACGACGCTCGCCGCGGCCGCGCGCTGTCTGCGCAGCCCATAAAAAACAGGCCGGGTTTTTAGGCCCGGCCCGCGCGTGCGCCCCACACGCAATTCCGTCGATAAACCGTCTCGCTCAACTCACCAAGATGTTTTCATCCGTGTAGCGTACCGTGGCGACGTGCGGGCGGACCGCCATGTCACTCAAGGCGATATCGATCCCGAGGATAGCCACCACGTCATTGTGATCCCTGACCCCCGGCATCTCCTGGCGCAGGTAGGTGTAATGGGTCTCATTCATGTAGACCAGGTTCGGTCGCGAGCCGTTGTCGTGCTCGTAATCGCTGACCAGATTGACGATGTGACTAAGCATCTCTATTCCCTCTACCCAACACTTCCTTAGGTTGTTCTTTCTGGAGGGGCGTCGGCCGTTGCGCGACACTCCCCGGCACTATCTATCCTGGGTAAAGGCAATACTCGTGCCAGACTCGAATATTGATATAACCTATTGAATTAGAATGGAAATACTTAGGAACGGAAAGGGCAGACACGACCAACGGTGGACGCTGAGGGTACGGGGCGACGACAAGGGGCACACAGCAGCCGACTGCCGGCGGCAGCGCCCTGAAAACGCGGATGAACGGGTGGCCTGCGGGCTACAAGCGGCACCCGGCACGAGCACGATGGGGAAAGTAATTCTCAGCGGGCCGGGCATACCCGGCTGGTGTGATCAGCGGCGTGGCGCTACCGCCACGCCAGGCGTCAGGGCGCGGGCTCCAGACCGGACATGTACACGGCCACCGCCTTGATCTCGTCGTTGGACATGCGGACAGTGATGGCGTGCATGATCTCGTTGCGGCGCTTGCCCTCCTTGAATGCCTGCAGCTGAATTTCGCTGTAGGTTGCATGCTGGCCGGACACGCTGGGGAAGCGCGGCGGGACCCCCTGACCGGCGGGGCCGTGGCACGCCATACAGGCCGATACCTGCATTTTTCTGCTGCCACCCCGGTAGAGACGCTCGCCGCGCTTCGCGAGCTCGGCGTCAGTTACGCCTACGACCTTAACCTTCTGGCTGCTAAAGTAGGCCGCCAGATTCTCCATGTCCGTTTCCGACAAGCCTGCCGCGATTCCTGTCATGAGCGGATTCTGGCGTGCCCCCGACTTGAAATCTTTTAGCTGCTTCACGATATACTCGGCCTGCTGTCCCGCCAGCTTGGGCCATTCGGGATTGGCGCTGTTGCCGTCGGGGCCGTGACATGCGACGCACAGCGCGGACTTGGTCTTTCCCGCGGCCGCATCGCCTGCAGCCAGGGCAGCGCCCAGATCGAGCAGCACCCACGCGCCTATGGCTAGTGCAAGAACAGTCTTCCACATGGTGTTTTCTCCCTCCGCTGACGGGCCTCGCGGGCCGCACGGCACGCCGTGTATGCCGGCGCGGTCCCCTGGACGCACAATCTCACCGCTCTCGCCTACCGGCGAGTGTGCCGTCGATAAATAAGATAAGGTGTCGTGAAAGCAGCCGCCGACCGATGCCATGGAACGTGGCGCATGCGGCCCCCCTAAATTTTCAAGCAGGGGCCTATATACCAACAGTGTGTTTTCGGGTCAATTTTCGCCACAAACCATGGAGAACCCCTTTTATAACCTGAGCTTTTGTTTGAGCGCGACCGCGCTCGCTCAGCTACCGGCCGATCGCGGTGCTGAAGTGGCGTTCGTCGGGGGCTCCAATGCCGGAAAATCCAGTGTTATCAATACGATTGCCGCACGCAAGAGCCTTGCCCGTACGAGCAAGACACCAGGGCGTACCCGCGCGATTAACGTATTCGTCCTGGACGAGGCACACCGCCTCATGGACCTGCCCGGATTTGGTTATGCCCGCGTTTCCCAGGCCATGAAACAGCAGTGGCAGCAGACCCTGAACCGCTACTTACAGTGCCGGCGTTCCCTGCGTGGCCTCGTGCTGGTCATGGACATCCGCCGCCCGATGAAGGCCTTCGATCTGGAGCTGCTGAGCTGGTGCCGGGATTGCGCCATGCCGGTCCACGTGCTGCTCGCCAAGAGTGATAAGCTCTCGCACGGGCGCGCGGCCGCGACGCTCGATAAGGTGGGTTCATCGCTGCAGCGTTTTGGCCCGCAGGCCTCCGTGCAGCTCTTTTCCGCCCCCGCGCGCCAGGGGGTCGAGGACGCTAGGGCGGTGCTGTGCGATTGGCTCGGTTTGCCGCGCGCAGGGCCAAAAAAAAGCCCCGGAAATAAGGGGAGAGACCCCGGGGCCTAATCTGCCCTGGAACAAAAAGGTGCGTTCCAGGAGCTACCCGCTCAGGGAGGAGGAGCGGGCTGGACGATCACCAGACCGTCCATATTGTTGACCCGCGTCGGCGCAAAAAGTTCTTTCGACTTCTGGGCGTCGATGCTGCGCGCCAAAGACCGTAAAAAGTATAGCGGCATTAATTGCAGCGCTGAAACCCAATTCAACAGGATTGCGCTAAGCGCTCGGCGGGGAATCAACCACGCGAACAATCTAGCGCAGAAAACACAAAGATCGCGGCGAAGCCCAGGCCCCATGTGAGGTTTACATGCGGGGCGCAGGCCGCTCCTGTGCGTCCCTCGGCAACTGCTCCCGGCGCTGCCCTACCTCGGCAACCGCTCCTGCGTTGCTCTAGCTCCTGCATCCCTGCAGTCGTCCTGCATCCATGCAGTCGTGCACTCGCGGCATAGGTGCCTCCCTGCACGGAAGTCCGGGGTGCCCTTTCTTGCGGTTCCTTGCTTTGGGCACGCAAAGATAAGGAGGCCGTCGTACGGGGGTGGAGGAGCCGGAGGGGTGCCAAGACTCCGGGGGAGCCTTGGCCCGGCGAACGGGCTTGCCACGGACGGCAAGCCCAGGACTTGCAAGCGAAAGCACGGACAGCGGAGCGCAGCAAGCCCGTTAATAAATATTCGCCGGTAGGCGACCCTAGCGGGCTAAATATCGAACCCCCAGGTGTTGCGAAGAACGGCGTCCAAACCGGCATACTCTTTTCGGACCGCGCTCACTACCTGGTCGGCCCCAAGGCGCTTGCACAGGGGGGCCATGATCTTCTGTCCCTCGGGTGACAGCAGCGCATGCAGGATCTTCGCCTTGTCTGTGGGCGATAGCCGCGGGCCGACGGTCAGTGTCGGTCCCGGGGTGGCGTCACTCCTGAACAACACACGCACATACCTGTTGTCTGGGTTGAGCTTGTGAAAGACGGACAGTGGCACGACCGCGCCATCGCAGCCGCCGGCCATCATGGTGTGGTAGATCCGGAGGGGGTCGGACATGGCTAGGAGTACGGGTTGTCGTGCCGGATTGTCGTAGCGGCTATACACCGTGAGTGTATCCTGGTTGGGCCGGGCGCGAGCACACAGGCGTCGCCCCACCAGATTGTCGAGCCGTGTCACTTGCTTGTTACCGAAACGGGCCAGCACCACAAAGGCACTCGGCGCGGCCATCTTGGCCAGTGGCTCGTGGCGCGTTTTGGCGATGCGCCAGCTTGCGAAATGAGCGCTGTCAAAGGCAAGGTCAGCTCGCCCTTCGCGGACGGCTTTCGCATAAGCACGCCAGTCGCCGAGATGGCGGTAAATGATGTTCTTGCCGGAAACGCGCGACAGATAGCTGGCAATGGGCCCGTATATTTCCTTCGCGCGCACCGCCGGCATCTGCCCGGGTGGAGCGGAAAGGACATATTGTTCACGCGCGGCGGCCGTAGCCTCTGGTAGCTGTACATTCACCAGCCCCGCGAGCAAGACATAGGCGCTGCGCGCCGCAGCGGGCATTTCTTCGGTCGGGGAGGTCTGTGCAAACAGTCCGAGCGTGAGCGCGAGGACAGCGAGTAAGAAAGTGCGCCGAAGGGATGGACGGCGGCGTGTCGCAGCAACGAAAGACATGATGAAATCTGAAGCCCTCGTAAGTACTCTGCAATGCTTTACCTATCTAGCTCACATCGTGTTCCCTTTCGGCGAGCGTGACTCGTGGTCCTGACGGGCATTGGACTGAAAAGTGAGTGGATGCACACAATCCTTTGCGTGCATCCGGGGTGGGGCGCACGCAGGTGCGTCCGGTATATCCCCGCTCTGTCCCTGTAGCGGTTTTTTGAGCACGCTGCCGCGCGCTCAATTCTGCGTCCTGCAGATGGCTCACGTGGACCGCTCCAGGTCCACGCTTAATCGCTTGAGGCAGCGTTGTCTACCCCGGCCACGATCCGCCGAGGCCATTTAACCCTAGCCGAGAAGGGGGTGAAGTCCAGCAAAAAAACGGTATTTTTGCCTGTTTTTCAGACAAATGGCGGGTCGCTGCCGATGGCTGACGGCACATTTCCGCGCCGCTGCCCGGCAGCCGCGGACTCGGCGTTTTACCACTCCGCAGTGGCACCGAGTCGGCGCCAGCAAGATCGATCTAGGGCAGGGCGACAGTGCCGATTTGCTTCAGCAACCCCAATGTGTCTGTATGTTTTGATCGGGGCTCATCGTATACCTCTACCCATCCCTGTTCCTGCTGATCACCGCGGACGTGTCCAACGCGGTATTACCCGACATCAGGTAGCTCGATGTGGCCTTGCGCATATTTCACGCATTGACCCGAAATCTTCACGCGTTCCCCGCGCAACTCGCAATAAAGCTCTCCACCGCGTGACGATAGCTGGCGCGCGTGCAGCGCTGACTTACCCAGCTTGGCCGACCAGTATGGCACGAGCGCACAATGAATCGATCCGGTCACCGGGTCCTCGGGTATTCCCATGCGTGGCGCGAAGAACCGTGAGACGAAATCACAACTCTGCCCCTTCGCGGACACGCTGATCCCGGTGCACTCAAGCTTGGCAATCTTTGCAAAATCGGGGCTTATTCTTGCTATGTCGTCCTCGGCAGTGAAGATGGCAAGCAAGGCGGTTTTCGACTGATAGACCTCTGTCGGTGTGCTGCCGATGGCCTCGTCAATAACCCCCTCCATAGGTACTTTTCTTAACGCCCTGGCGGGGAAGTCCATTGCGAGCTGCGTGCCTTCCTTCGTTACCGTCAACGGGCCACTGGCGCTGTTAAACCAAACCCGGTCCAGGCCTGGGCTCACGTCGTTGAAGATAACGTGAGCGGTCGCTAACGTGGCGTGGCCGCAAAGGTCCACCTCCACCTTCGGTGTGAACCAGCGCAAGTGATACTCGCCATTGCTGGAAATATAAAATGCGGTTTCCGAAAGATTGTTTTCCGCGGCGATAGAACGCAGCAGCTCATCGTCAAGCCAGCGCTCCAATGGGCACACCGCAGCCGGATTGCCGGAGAACAATCGGCCGGTAAAGGCATCGATTATGTAGAGCGGCACCAACATTAAAGTTGCTCCAGGTATTGCCACATGCGTTTTCGCATGCGGGCAGCAGGCAGGCGCCCGCGCCCGGCACCCATATTGTCTGCCAGATGTTGGGGCTTGCTGGTGGCAGGAATGACGCAGGTGACGGCGGGTTCGGACAGCACGTACTTGAGAAAGAACTGCCCCCAGCTTTGACAGTCGAACTCGGCGGCCCAGGATGGCACGGGCTTACCGCGCACTGCTCGAAACAAGAAACCGGCCTCGAACGGTCTGTTGACCAATACCGCCGTACCGGCATCGCGACTTAGCGGTAATAGCCGCTGCTCGGCCTCGCGCGTGGCGATGGAGTAATTAAGCTGCACGAAATCCAGACTCTCGGTCTTGATCAGGCGCTCGAGATCGTCGAACGCGTCCACGCGGTAATGGGTAACCCCAAGGTAGCGGATCCTGCCGGCGGATTTCCACTGCCGCAGCGTATCCAATTGCGTTCGCCAGTCGACCAGGTTGTGCACTTGCATCAGCTCGATGCGATCGGTACGCAGCCGCTGCATGGATCGCTCCATCTGGCGAATACCCGACTCGCGACCGCGGGTCCAGACCTTGGTCGCAAGGAAGAGCGACGGACGTACGCCGAGCTGTGCCGTCAGGTCGCCGATTACGGTCTCGGCGTTGCCGTACATCGGTGAGGTATCGATGGTGCTGCCACCCAGCGCCACGAAGCTTCGCAGCACTTCTTTCAAGGGCGCGCGCGCTTTGGCGCTGGTGCCCACATCGAAGGCGCGCGCGGTGCCGAGCCCCACTGCTGGTAGTGTCTCGCGCGCGCGCGGTATAACGCGCTCGAGCTGCGCCGCACCGGCGGACGCAACACCCGGAGACTTGAGCGCCAGGGTGGCCCCGGCACCCAGCAACAGTTTCAATGCGCTGCGACGCGAGATTCCCGGCCGGGACGCCGGGGTTGGCGTGTTACGCGGCTGCTGCATCTATCATACCTCGGGGCTCAACCCTGACCCGCGAGCGTCACAGCATAGCGCGCTTCGGGGGTATACGCACCCGGGCATGCATGGGTGCCCTCCTCAGCTCGACAACGCCGCGTTGGGGTCAGCGCGTCCGTGCGGCGGTTGCCGCAGGCGCTCCTGTTTTGCGCCCAGTGCCACCCCGGTGAGAAGCCAGATGATGGCTAAGGGCAGCGCCACCCACGCGATCCCCGACAGGCCCATGCCCAATCCGGCTAGCCCCGCATACGCCCAGGCACTGACGGCGTCACCACCGCGATACACTACGGTGTCGATGAAGTTCTTGGATTTGTACTTATCTTCGCGCGCGACAACTGTGAAAAGCATCTCACGCGCGGGCCGCGCAATAGCAAAGTTCCCGGCGCGCCGGATGACCTGGAACGCGACCAGCACCGCCAGTAGCGGGAACAACCCGAGTATGCCAAATCCCACTGCCACCAGCGCCGGTATCAGTGCCAAAGCCGTTGACAAGCCGAATCGGGCCACGATGCGACTCAGCAGGAAGAGCTGCCCGATGACAGTGAGGGCATTCACCGAAAGATCGATGTAGGCGAACAGCACGGTGCGTCGCTCTGGCTCGACAAAGGCGTTGGCGACAATATGCGCCTGCTCGAAGTAAAGGAACGTGGACAACGTGGTGTAGAGCCAGATGTAAAGGCAGATACCGAGAAGGTAGGGTGAGCGCAGTACATGCTTCACGCCCGCCAGCATTCCGCCGCCAAGAGGCGCGTCGGTGCTGTTAGTGGCTGCAATCGGCTCCTCGGCGCCTGTTGTGCGCTCGCGCACCGCCAAGTCAGCGGTAACGCGCGCAGCGGCCCGGCGCGCAAGCGCATGGATACAAGCTACGGCCAGCAGCAACAGCAGCACCGTGATCAGGAGCAGATTTGCCGGCCCGAGCGGTGCCACTAGATTGGCTGTCAGCACGGGGCCCACTATCGCCCCCGTGCTGCCGCCGGCGGCAATGAAGCCGAACAGCCGCCGCGCCTGCTCGTTGGTGTACAGGTCCGCCATGAAGCTCCAGAACACCGAGACCACGAACAGGTTGAACACGCTGACCCAGATGAAAAACCCGCGGGCGACGTAAACGGCCGCGACGCCACTTTGAAACAACACGAAAAAGGTCAACAGGTTCAGGATGAAGAAGTAATACACCCAGGGCAGCAGCCGATGGCGCGGCAGGCGTGCCGCCGCCACGCCGAAAGCGGGGACCGCAACAAGCATGACGAGAAAGGTTCCGGTAAACACCCAGTGAAGATTTTCGATACCGCCTTGGATGCCCATCTCGTCACGCACCGGCCGCAAGATGTAATATCCGCAAAGCAGGCAAAAAAAGTAGGCAAAAGACAACCACAACCCGCCGACCTCATGGTCCCGAACATTGACGATTCGCCTCAACAGCATCTAACGGCCTCGACCGGGTCTCCGGCGTAGCGATGCAGCCCGCTTGGCCTCTATCGACCGTTGCATCGGCATGTTCCTAGCCTTGCCCGAACCGGGACGGGTTACGCGAAAGAAACTCGATCTCCGGCGTCGTCGCCGGTCGACCGAGAATCTTGTTGCGGTGCGGGAACCGCCCGAATTTTGCAATGATAGCGCGATGGCCGACGGCATGATCGCGAAATGACCGAAGCTTATCCGCGCTGGCCGCGGGCAGGGAGCTTATGAGCTTATTGTAAAGCTCGAGGCAGCGGTCCTGGTGCGCGAGGTCTTCCGAGTGCTCCAGCGGCATGTAAAAAAAGGCACGCTCGCAGGGGCCGAGTGCGAGGTCATGCTGGGCATGGATTCCCGCGAGCGCTAAGGCCGATGCCGCAGGGTCTTGTGCAAACGCCTGCGGTGTGCCGCGGTAGATGTTGCGTGAGAACTGATCGAGCAGGATGATCAGCGCAAGCCGTGCTCTGGGGGTGTGCTGCCAAGGCGCGAGCTGCCCGCTACCCGCTTTTTGCAGATCCGGCTCGAAGCATTGGCGAATCTGCGTGTCGGTGTCGGCGTTGGCGTAAAACCACAGTTTGTTTCGATCCTCGAGCGGGAAGCCGTCAGCTCCGAACGGGCCAAACCAGAAAGACAATATCGACTCGACCCGTTGCATATCGACTATGGATCGGTGCGCATGCCTAGGCGAGTCGCCGGATGAAGCGATAGTATGCAAACTGTTGCTCGAGCTGTGACGGCGTCGCCCGGGTCTCTGCACACTTTTCGATCAGCTCGAACTGATCACCCAACTCCGCGCATATCGACGGCGCGTCGTAACGCATCACATCGAGACCACTTCCGCGCCGCTGCGACCTCCGCGTCCCAATCGGGTGCCTAAATAGTTTGCATAACCTGCTGTAGCCAAGCGCCAATACAAGTGCCCGCCCTAATAAGCACCCACGCGTAATCGTTCCAGTGCCTGACGGATGGTGGGTGGCATGGGGACGGGCTTGTTGGTATCACGGCGCACGAATACGTGCACGAAGTATCCTGTAGCCGCTGCCTGTTCCTGATCTTGCGTAAACAACCCGATCTCGTAACGCACGCTGGAGTTGCCCAGGTGCGCAACACGCAAGCCGGCCTCCACCACCTGTGGAAATGTCAGCTCGCGCCGGAAACGGCACAAGCTCTCGGCTGCGATACCGATCACCGGCGCCTGCGCGATGTCAAGGCCACCTTGTGCGATCAGGTATTGATTAATGACGGTGTCAAAGTAGGAGTAATAAACGACATTGTTCACGTGGCCGTACAAATCGTTGTCCATCCAGCGCGTCGGGATGGCGAGGAAATGCACAAAGCGGTCACGCGTTTCGTTGTTCTCCAGGGCCATGGTGTGCGGCGGCCGTTAGCATCTTAGCAATAAAGACGAATCGTCATGTTGTACTTAGCAGGCTGCTGAAATAGTGTTTTCATCAGCGCGTGCGTGTTGTTATTCTAGCCTCAAGTCAACCGCGGGCACACGGCCCACTCAGATTCAGCGCGAGCCTTTTAGTAAACCCAGCTCTTTCAGCTTGCGCGTCAAGGTGTTGCGCCCCAGGCCCAATTTCTGTGCCGCCTCCTGCTTGCGTCCACTGGTATGCGTGAGCGCTGCCTCGATCAAAATCCGTTCGAAGCGTGCGCCCAGATCTTTGTATATTGCTGATTCCCCGCGCGCTAGATATTGCCGTGCCACGTCGCGCAGCCCTTGTTCCCAATCCTGATTCGGATCCCCGGAGTCGGCTGGCGAGCGCGAGTCGGGCGGGAGGTCGTCTATATGGATCAACTGAGCGGGCGCCATGACTGTGAGCCAGCGGCAGGTATTTTCGAGCTGGCGCACGTTGCCGGGCCACGGAAGCTGACCAAGATGTGCCTCGGTATCGGCCGCCAGCTGCTTGGCCTGCACGCCCAGCTCGGCGGCAGATTTTTTCAAGAAGTGCGCGAGTAACGCGGGGATGTCTTCGCGGCGCTCGCGCAACGGCGGCAGGTAGATGCGAATCACGTTCAAGCGGTGGAACAGGTCCTCGCGAAATCGTTGTTGTTGTACCCGTTGCTCCAGATCCTGATTCGTGGCGGCGATAACGCGTACATCGGTTTCGATCTCCGTGTGACCGCCGAGCCGGTAGAAACGACCGTCGGCCAGCACGCGCAGCAAGCGCGTCTGGAGCGCAGCCGACATGTCGCCGATCTCGTCCAGAAACAGCGTGCCGCCGTTGGCCTGCTCGAAGCGGCCCTTGCGTTGTGTCTGTGCGCCGGTAAAGGCTCCGCGCTCGTGCCCGAAGAGCTCCGATTCCAACAACTCGCGCGGTACCGCAGCGGTGTTAATGACCACGAACGGACCGCGCGCGCGCGGGCTGTGATTATGTAATGCGCGCGCGACCAGCTCTTTACCCGTACCTGACGCGCCGCTTATCAGCACGCTGAAGTGCGCCTTGCTGAGACGGCCAATGGCGCGAAACACGTTTTGCATGGCCGGTGCTTCGCCAATGATCTCGGGTACCGCGCCGTGCCCGGCGATTGCGCTGATACCGCGTTCCTTACGTTGCTCGAGCGCGCGGCGCACCAGGCCGACTGCCTTATCGACGTCAAACGGCTTGGGTAGATACTCAAATGCACCGCCGCGATACGATGCGACGGCACTGTCCAGGTTGGTGTGGGCGGTAATGACAATCACCGGGATCTCGGGGGCCTTGGCGTTGATGGCCTCAAGCAGCTCGAGCCCGCTCGCGCCCGGCATGCGGATGTCGGTCACAATGACATCGGGCCGCTCGCGCTCGAGCAGATCGCGTGCTCCATCGGCCGATGCAAAGGTGCGCACCGATATACCACCGCGCTCGAGCGCCTTCTCTAGCACCCAACGGATGGAGCGATCATCGTCGATGACCCATACGTGGCTTTGCTTAGCCATTCGCGTTCTCCAAGGGCAAGTAGATGCTGAACACGGTTTTTCCCGGTTGGCTGTTGCACTCAATCAGGCCACCGTGCTTGCTGATGATGTCGTTGGCGATGGACAGGCCGAGCCCGCTCCCCTGTGCCTTGCCCGTTACCATGGGGTAGAAGATCCGGTCCAACAGCTCCGGGGCAATGCCCGGGCCCTCGTCCTCGATATCGGCGCGCAACACGAGCCGATGGCTTTTCTGGCCGATTGTAAACCGGCGTTCCACCCCGGTACGCAAGCTGATGCGACCGCGCGCGTTCATGGCCTCGACCGCGTTACGGATCACGTTCAAAACTGCCTGGATCAACTGGTCCGGGTCGGCGCGCAAGTCGGGCAGGCTGGGATCATAGATGCGTTCAATGTGGATCCCCGGTGCGTGCTCCGCGAGGATTAGATTGCGCACGTGCTCCAGGATCTGATGCAGGTTCGTGGGGACGGGTGTCAGCGGCTGGTTCGGGCCGACCATACGATCTACGAGGGCGCGCAACCGATCAGCCTCTTCCATAATAATGCCGGTGTAGTCCTTCAGTGAGCCATTCGGCAGCTCGCGTTCGAGCAACTGCGCCGCGCCGCGCAGGCCTCCCAGCGGGTTCTTGATTTCGTGCGCCAACCCTTCGATCACCGCGCGATTGGC
>VRUB01000208.1 GCA_019456345.1 Nitrospira sp.
TGGCGGTTTCCGCGTACGCCTCGTTCATCAAGTTCTGGCCCTACAACCTCAGCTTCACGCTCGACAACTACGATTTCAATCTCATGGACGGTGGCGGTTGGCGCGCCTACGGAAACAGCATTCTGTTGGGCGTGCTCACAGCGTTTTTCGGAAGCTTGATCATCTTCGGGGGCGCGTACCTGGTGGAGAAGTCGCGGCACTACGGGAAATACCGCGCAGCGCTGCAGTTCCTTGCGATCCTGCCGCTCGCCGTGCCGGGCATGGTGCTGGGGCTCGCCTACATATTCTTTTTCAACGATCCCGCCAATCCCCTTGGATTTATCTACCACACCATGGCGATCCTCGTGATCTGCACCATCGCGCACTACTACACTGTACCGCACCTGACGGCGCTCACGGCATTGAAGCAGCTCGACGCAGAGTTTGAAGACGTCTCGGCCTCGCTCAAGGTGCCGTTCTACAAGACGTTCTCGCGGGTCACCTTTCCCATCTGCCTGCCGGCCATCCTCGACATCGGCATTTATCTCTTCATCAACGCGATGACGACGGTCTCCGCGGTCGTTTTCCTGTGGGGACCCGATACGAAGCTCGCTTCGGTCGCGGTGCTCAATATGGACGATCAGGGCGACATTGCGCCGGCGGCGGCGATGGCGATGATGATCGTCTATACGTCGGCCACGGTGCGTATCCTTTACGTCCTATTGACACGCGGGCTGCAACGCCGCACGCAGGCCTGGCGCCGGCGCGAGGCGATCGCCGAGACCGTTGGCCAGCCTGCCATCACGTGATCGGCCGGTAGGCGCGCGGCCGCTGCCCGACGTACCGTTTGCCAGGCGATGGCGTGGCCAAAATCTCCAAGGGCGCGTGCTCTCAAACCAGTCCGTGTAGAGGGTGGGTGCCGGAGGCGCTTGCGTTGAGCCGCTTGAGTGTCGGTCAGTGTGCCGTGATGATGGCGACGATGCCGCCGGCGAGCACCAACGACCAGAACAGCCGGGCAGGTATGCCCTTCTCGCGCAGGTACAGGCCACCGAGCAAGACCGAGATTGGAATAGAGGCCTGCCGCAGCGAGGTCACTGCGGCGACGTTTCCGCCAAGTTGGTAGGCGGTTAGAATCAAGAAATAGGAGACATAGGCCAACAGCCCGGCCGCGAGGTGATGCCAGGGTCTTGCTTTCCAGCTACCGAGTAGCATTCGGCCGGGATCTTCCCCACGCCCGCGATAGAGCCGCGAGAGAAAGGCGGTGAAAAACGGCAAGGCCAGCAAAGTGGACCAGAAGAACATCACCATGGGTTCGACCCGTTGCACGCCGCGCGCATCCGCAATCGAGTAAATCCCGGTCCCCACCATCGCCAGTGCCGCGAGGCCCAGGGTCAGCGAATGCTCGAGCAGGTGCGCACCGCGCCGGTACTGGAGGAAAAAGGCCCCGACCAGAACCGATGCGATCCCCAGCAGCAGTGTCACGGAGTAGCGTTCACCGAGAACAAAAAACCCGACGCAGACGATAAACAGCGGAGAGGAGCGGATAATCGGATAATAAATTGATAGGTCACCGCGCCTCAGCGTGAGCACCAACGAGACGCCGTAAAGCAGCAAGCCGCCTGCCGAAATCAATGCCATCGGCCAGACCAGAGTAATCGATAACAGGTCGACGCCGATAAGGAGGGCGTGGACGGCCGCCAACAGCGAGGTCAGGACAAGCAGCGAAAAGAACACCCACTCCGGATGCTCATCGCCTTTGGCGAGCGCATTCCAGATCGGGTGCAGGGTGGCCGAGACCAACGTCAAGGCGGCGATGGTCAGCTCCATAGCGGCCTTGTCCGCGGCCATCGCCGGCTGGTGTTGTCGCCGTCAGCGAGATCGGACTGATCGCAAGAATATTTCACCGCTGAGCACGCAGAGGGACTTGATTTAAAACAGGGTTCATCCTGATCCTAAAGCAGATACGATGCGACACTCCCGCATCCTCGGTATCTCAAAGCCTCTGGGTGACACCGGCAAGCACCGACCGGGAGCTGCTTAATGCTCTGACCAGTAGCAAGTTGTGTCATGCTGCCTGATGGACGAATATAAACACAAGTTAAGCAGTGGGGCCTAGGCTGCATTCGCAGGTCTTTGCATTCCAGTGTCTATCTGAGGGCTGGGATCATCTGGACGGTTTGTGGCCGCCAGGGCATGCGCACGGCTTCCAGAGGCAACACTGGGTGCAGGCCAGGCGACAGGTATGTTGTGTGCGGCCACCGCTCACAGATGAACCTGTTTTGACGCGAAAGCCGGGCGGCCTCGGGCAGCGACATGGCTAGAGGAGACATGGTCAAAGACAGTGCAAGGATCGTCATTATCGGTGGCGGGGCGATTGGGTGCAGCATTGCGTACCACTTAACGAAGGCCGGCGAGTGCGACATGGTGCTGTTCGAGAAGAGCAGCCTTACCCACGGCTGTACCTGGCACGCCGCGGGCCTGGTAGGCCAGCTCAGGAGCAAGCGTAACCTGACCAGGATGATGCAGTACAGCGTCGAGCTCTGTAAGACCATCGAGGCCGATAGCGGACAACCGACAGGCTTCCAGCAGGTCGGTAGCCTGAGGATCGCGTCGAGTGAGGCGCGCTGGCAGGAGATCAAGCGCGCCGCCTCTCTTGCCAAGGGCATCGGGCTCGAGATGCAACTGATTTCGCCCAAAGAGGCGCAGGAGCTGTTTCCGCTGATGAGTATTGAAGGCGTGGTCGGGGCCGCGTTCGTTCCCGGAGATGGCCACGTGGACCCGTACAGCCTTACCCATGCCTATGCCAAAGGGGCCAGGAAGCGTGGGGCTAGGTTCTACGAAGGCGTATTGGTCGAGGACATTGTGGTCAAAAAGAATCGAGCAACCCACGTGGTGACCGATCACGGCACCATCGACTGTGAGATCGTTGTCAACGCAGCCGGTCTGTGGGCCCGCCAGATCGGGGATATGGCCGGTGTTGGCGTCCCTGCCGGCGGCGTCGAGCATCAGTATCTGGTGACCGAAAAGACAGGTCGTATTCCCGACAATCTGCCGACCTTGCGCGATCCCGATAATCTCTTCTACTGCAAGCCGGAGCCCGGTGCCCTCGTTTTCGGTGGTTGGGAAGAGGGTACCAAGGTCTGCGGCCAAGACGGCCTCCTGCCCTTTGAGTTCGAGCGGGAG
>VRUB01000209.1 GCA_019456345.1 Nitrospira sp.
CACTGGATCCATCCCTGGGAAAACTTTCAGACCGCTGGCACGATCGCACGCACCATCATCGCGCGCTCCGAGGGCATCTACCTGACCGACACCGAGGGCAACCGCCTGATCGATGGCCCGGCCGGCATGTGGTGCGTCAACATCGGCCACGGCAATTCCGAGATGGCCGAGGCCATCGCCGAGCAGGTCCGGCGCATGCCCTATTACAGCCCCTGGAGCCTGGGCAACGTGCCCGCCGCCGAGTTGAGCGCCAAGCTGGCGGCGCTGGCGCCGGGCGATCTCGACCACGTGTTCTTCACCACCGGCGGCTCGACCGCGGTGGATTCGGCGCTGCGCTTCGTGATGTACCTGAACAACTGCCTGGGACGGCCCGAGAAAAAGCACATCATCTCGCGCCAGGACGCCTACCACGGCGCCACCTACCTGGCCGCCTCCTGCTCGGGCAAGCTGCGCGACAGGATCCTGCTCGACTTCGAAACCGGCTTCATCCATCACATCGGCTCGCCCAACCCCTACCGGCGTCCCGCGGGCATCAGCGTCGAGGACTTCTGCGATGCCAAGATCGCGGAGCTGGAGGCCAAGATCCTGGAGCTGGGGTCGGACCGGGTGGCGGCCTTCATCGCCGAGCCGGTGCTGGCGTCGGGCGGAGTGATCGTGCCGCCGCCGGGCTATCACAAGCGCTGCCTGGAGGTCTGCCGCAAGCACGACGTGCTCTACATCTCCGACGAGGTGGTCACCGCCTTCGGCCGGCTCGGTCACTTCTTCGCCTCCGAGGATGTCTTCGAGGTGGTGCCCGATATCATCACCACCGCCAAGGGCATCACCTCGGGCTATCTGCCGCTCGGCGCGGTGCTGATCTCCGACCGCCTGATCCAGCAGTTGGGCGGCAGGGAAGCGGACAGCGGCATGTTCGCCAACGGCTTCACCTACTCGGGCCACCCGGTGGTCTGCGCCGCCGCGCTCAAGAACCTGGAGATCATGATCCGCGACGGCTTCATGGAGCACGTGCGCGAGGTCGGCCCCTACTTCCAGGCGCAGCTGCGCGAGCTCGCCGACATTCCGATCGTCGGCGAGGTGCGCGGCATGGGGCTGATGGCCTGCGTCGAATGCGCGCTGGACGGGGACGCCCGGGACTCGCTGGAGGTCGGCTACGACGTCGGCGCCCGCATCGACCGCCACTGCCAGGCGCTCGGCCTGATCGTGCGGCCGCTGGGGCCCATGTGCGTGATGTCGCCGCCGCTGATCATCACCAAGGCCCAGATCGACGAGTTGGTCGGGATCCTGCGCCAGGGCATCGAGGCGGCGATGGCGGAGCTGCGCGCGGAAGGTATCTGGAAGGGCTGATATCCGGTTGCGTTCGCCGCCTGACTATCTGACCGCGCGGGCGGCCGAATCTCCCAGATCGCCCAGTTCCTGGCCCAGGCGCCCGAACGGCGAGCCGCCGAACAACCGATGGCTTAGGCTGTCCGCGTAGTCCAAGTCGGCGGCGCCGTAACGGCCCATCTCGACATGGGCGTTGCCGCGATCGAACAGCGCCCGGATGTGGCCGCCGTCGCGGACCTGCGCGGCGCCGTAGTCCCGCATCGCCAACCTCGCCCGCGTCCCTGTAGCGGTCGAACGTGTCGCGCGACAGGCCCATGACCTGGCAGGCCTTCGAGACGTTGCTAAGCTCCTCCGCCAGAATGAGAAGGCCAACTTAGAGTTTGATGATCTTTTCATTACACTGAAGCTGAGGGTTACCTTTCTTTGCGTTTCGATGGTTGGGTTCGTACCACCATCAAAATCGGTAACCCTCGCCCCTTTCAAGAGCGCGGTGTCAGATCAGATCGGAACTACTTCAATTAAGTCTTCTATAATCGCCTTGGATTGTCGGCAGTCTGCAAGACCGGGTTTGCAAATGAAATGCAATTCCTCTGGATGTTCCTTCGTGCTTGGAGAACTTGGAATTGTTACCAAAGCAAGGTCTCCATACGGACCGCCGCCAAGTCGAATTAGACAATCAATCTCATTGCTCCTAACCAACTCAATGTCAGTTGTTTGGATCGAATCTCGCACATAAAGTTTCAAGCTGTCGCAATGGTTTGGCCAATTTTTTGGCAATAAAGCCATCGCTTTGGAACTAATGCCGATAGTAAATTTTTTGCCGTTAATTTTGGGCGCAATTGCTTCTGTGGCTTCTGTCAAATCTTCAAAAACCTTCGAAACTTGAGGTAGATATGTCTCACCCTCCACCGTTAGAAGCAGCCCATTTGGCAATCGGCGGAATAAAGCCACACCCAGAGACCTCTCCAATTTCTTGACCTGTTGGCTAACGGCGCCCGCTGTAACACCAAGCTCGCTGGCGGCCATCTTGAAACTCAGATGTCGCGCTGCCGCTTCGAAAGCACGCAAGGTGTTCAGCGAAGGAAGTCTGTAGGTCATCTTTTTCTCCTCGGCGCAGAATGACACGAAATGATGCCCATGGAGACTCAGTTTTTCTATTCCTCCAACAGAGGATTTCTGAGTTGTGCAACGATCTTCCAGAACGATAACGTCATGCTGGTATAACGGTTCGATGAAATACGGAGTGGCCCAAAAATGAACCAGAAACAATCTAACTCCCTAATAAGCGGCGCCATCAAAGAACGTGGAAGAATATATCTCGAAGTATTTCGAGAACTGTCAAAACGATATGGTGAGACTGAAGCTGTCAGCGTGATGCGCAGTGCCAGCCATGCGCGCGGCACGGCCGTGGGCAAGACATTGGCGCATCTTGGCCCGCGCGATTTTGCAGGCATGGCCGAATGCTTTGCAAAAACCCCTGACAACGGTGTGACGTATTCAACCGATATCAGACAGCTAAACGACACCTGTCTCGAGTTCAAAAATATGACCTGCCCGTTGAAGGATGCGTGGATAGAGGCCGGGTGCAGTGATGAAGAAGTTTGCACTTTGCTGTATTGTGCATCTGCCTGGGACCAAGCCGCCCTGGACACTGCAGGTTTCAATTATGAACTCGAATTATGGTCTCCGGGCAAAGAAGGGTGCTGCCGCACGAAAATCACAGAGAAATCCGTTTCGTAAGCCAGGAGATCGTCGACAGTATTGGGGCTGCTTTGTCCGCACAGTGGACGGTCGTTAGAATCAATCGTTCGACTGGTCTTGGCTAAAAACG
>VRUB01000210.1 GCA_019456345.1 Nitrospira sp.
CGCGGTCCGGTCGCCTTACCTGGCCTGAATTTTTCACCACAGAACACACAGAGACCACCGGCTCAATCCCACGTCTTCTCGTTGTCCCAGATGTTCTTCGGCATCGGCAGGCCCGCGAAGTCTGCGTCCGTCAGCGGTTGGACCGGCGCGGTCCCGAGTTTTTCCAATGCGAGCATGAGCTGGCGTGTATGCTGGCCCGAGTGCCAAGCGGTTCGCTCGAGCACTTCGTGCAGGGTGACGTCGCCGTAATAGACCTTGCCAGGTTGGTCGAAATCGGTTTCGCGCCCCGCCGTCTCCCACCAGGCGTTCAACCGGGATTGCACACCGGCCCCGTAGTTCAGCAGATCGTCTTTAGTCTCGAGGTCGGGCGGCAGGTGGCTGATCAACGACTCATAGGTATAGGGTGCATCGTGCTCCACGCGGTTCAGAAACACCTCGGGGATCTGAAAGATGTGAAAGGCGAGCTGGCGGTACGAGCGCGGACGCCCGGGCAGCATGGTGTCCAGACTATCCTCGGCAATTTGGCGGGTGAAACGGTGGGCTGCACTCAGAATAACGTTGATCCGGGCCACCATCTCCGCGGGCGCCAGCATCTCATGTCCGCCCCATTCGAACCCGGCCACCCGGGCGACGTCCCGGAAGACGGCGCCGTTGGCCCAGTCCTTCCCGCGGGCAACGATGGGCACAAGCCTGACGCCCAAGGCCTCCAGCTCCTTGAAGCCCTTTTCATCTTCGAGCACATTGATGGACTCGAACTCCACTCCGTTCGCAATAAGGAATTCTTTGGTCTTGAGGCAGCTCGAGCACCCCGGCTGCCAGTAGACCTTCAAGGGTGCTCGTACATTGCTTGTCGTCATATCGCCCACCTCGATCACTTGGCCTCAAAAAAAACCGACACGTTATCGCCCATTCCAACTGTCACCGCCGAGCTTGCACCGAGCCCGACGTTGAAAGGTAAAAGATTATGAGGTAACGAAGCATTTAACAAGAGCGTGACCCGGGAGAGATGACTCCGCATGTTCGCTGGGCTGCGCCCTACGGGCCAGTATTAGTAAAACGTTCCTGGCACCTTTTTTACCCCTTTTTCACCTTTTTGACTTTTCTCCGCCGGGAATTACGTTTCTCGTGTAGACTGTTCCGGCTCTGGCGCCGGCGCCGCGGCCGGCTTGCACAGACCGAGCCATTCCGAGCGCGCGTGGAAGAAGCTCTCGATGGCTACGATCTCCGCCGGCTCCAGCGCCGGGTGCCACACCTCGAAGATGAGCACGGTGCGGTCACGCTCGCTCCGATTCCAGACCTCGTGCTCGAAGCTGTCATCGAAGAGCACGACGCGTCCCTCTTGCCAGCCGCGGGTTTCCTCGGCGACGCGAATGGCGCAGTCATCGGGAATGATGACACCCATGTGCGCGGTCAGGCGCACATTCGTCCGACCGAAGTGAGGCACGATGTGCCCGCCCGCCTGGAGACGCGAGAATATAACCTCCGGCGCAAAGCCCCGCATGCGGGGGGCGGGGACCGCGCGCATGACCTCTGTCGTCTGCGGACAGCGCTGGCAACGATCCTCCAGCCAGCGTCCACCCTGGATGAGATAAAAAGCATTCCATATCATGGAGCCCTCGAGGCTCGAATAATCCGTGCCTTGGGGGTCCACTCCGCCCCCCTGGGAAATATAGGGGACGAACTGGGCCTCTTCGCGAATGAGTGTCTCCAACTCGTCGCGCACCCCCGGCAGCCGCTCCTCCACCCTGGGCACCCAATCGAATTGCTCGCGCTCGAACCAGGGCGTGGCGGGCAGATCGGGCAGGTAGAGGAACAACGGCCGGCGTAACGGGTGGTTGAATACCCTCGCCTCGCGACCGCACTCGATGCGAAACCCCCGCTCGATGCGAGAGAGATCCGCCGCCGGATGGGCGCCCGCACTCGAGTCCAGGGCACCGCTGGCGATGGCCCACTCGCGCTCCCCGACCAGCTCGAGGGCCACTCTGATCTCCTCGCGAAATGCCGCCGGTTCGCGCTCGTCCTGAAGCGCGGCCTGAATTCCCGGATTGGCCATCAGAGCGCGCTGAAAGCATTCCTGCGCCTGGTCGCGCTGGCCAAGCGCCAGATGTGCCAGACCCAGCTTGAGATGCGGCTCGAACCACAGGGGGGCGATGGCCGCTGCCTGCTCGAGAGGGTCCCGCGCCTCCTTCGCCCGCCCCGCGGCCAGCAGCACGAAGCCCAGCCGCATATTGATCTCGACGTCATCGGGCATCACGGCGCGGGCGTCGCGAAGCAGCGTCGTGCTTTCGGCTAATCGGTTGGCTTGGAATGCGAGCATCGCCTTGTGGTAGAGCGCCCCCACGTGCGTCGGCGCGCGGACAAGAACCCGCTCGTAGCCGGCCAGCGCCGCATCCGCTCTGCCCTCCCGGTAAGCCGCCTGGGCGGACTCATACAGGGTATCGATGTTCGATTCGGCGGCCATATATGATATCGGTCCTACGCAGCATGCGTACGCCACCCCTGCTTCCCTTCCCGCACGCCAGCAGGCGGCGCAACGTGGCATTGTGGATATGTGATAAGCGATCGCGCTTAACAGTCTATCTTACTGGCGGCGCGCCGAAAACCGAATGCACGGCCCCGTGCAGCACATGGCGCCCGCAACGAAACTGCTGCCAGGCTCGAGAGCGATTGGCCATGAACGCCGAGGAACACCGCAAGGAACGCCCTGAGGGGCGCCGACCCCCTCGGCAACTGCTCCTGCGTTGCCCTACCTCGGCAACTGCTCCTTGCGTTGCTCTAGCTCCTGCCTCCCTGCAGTCGTCCTGCATCCATGCAGTCGTGGTTCGAAGCCAGGCCGTCAGGTGCCGACAGTAATCGGATCTACTAGCCTTTTCAGCGCCGCGATCACGCTCAGGGCGACAATCTTGCCCGTACGCGGATTCTCGTCCGAGGGCACGTTCTCGATGTGCAGCTCGAGTCGGACGCTGTCGGCCTCGACAATAATATCGTGGGTATTGCGCTCGACGGTGGGATCGGCCCAGATCTCGAGCTGAGTACGATCCACGCCGATCCCGGCCAACCCGAGTGCGGCGGCCACGTTGACGTTGGCCGGAAAACCGCGCGCGCCCTCGCGCGCCGAGCCGGCGAACACCTTCAACGGCTTGTCGAGTCC
>VRUB01000039.1 GCA_019456345.1 Nitrospira sp.
ACAGGACATCGCCTTGCGATATCAGTGAGTCGGCCGCGCCGCCCTCACCATACACTGCAGAAGCTCGGACACCTCGAGGCGCGAATGGATGCACCACGCCCGTGCCCGGCGGCGCAACCGCCGCCGGGAATCGTGCCTGCGGGTATCGCGCCGTCACGTTGCCATCTTCACGCGCTCAGTCACCGCGAACTCCTCTTCCCGCGGGTAGACCAGCGTCTTGCGACCATGGACGGCGAAGTAGATCAACGCGGCCACGTACCAGATTGCGCAATCGGAGACCCAGACAATAGATTAGCGACCGCGGATACCCCGGACATGCCAAAGGCCCGCTCGCGAACCGAGCGAATTAATGCTGCTAATGCTCCATCCCCTTTACGAGAGTACGGGATCTTGGTTCGGACGGCAACGCTCGGCGGCTTTGCCGCCGCCGAATCTTGAACCCTCGTACGCGTCCAAGATGACAGGTAGAATGACGCCTTAACTAAGATATAAAGCAACGATGCATCAAGAAGATCACGCCCCGCTCATCGGCATTACCACTTATGCCCGCAACGAGGAAAACAGGTTCGAGCTGCCGGCGGCATACATCGACGCGGTACGGCGAGCCGGAGGAATTCCCCTGCTGCTGACTCCCGGCGAGGAGCGTTGGCAGACGCTCTTGAGTCATCTCCAGGGCCTGGTCTTCACCGGCGGCGGCGATATCGATCCACAGCACTACGGCGGACAGCCGCATCAGGCGATCTACATGGTCGACCGCGAGCGTGATGCGAGTGAGCTAGCATTGGGACAGGCAGTGGTCGAACGCGGCACCCCCACACTTGCCATCTGTCGTGGTGCGCAAGTGCTCAACGTCGCCCTCGGCGGCACGTTGTACGAGCACTTACCGGACGCGATCGGTGAGGCGCTCGCGCATCGCGCGCCGCCGCGCGAGCCGACCCACCACGCGGTGACGGTAAGCGCGGAGTCACGGCTCGCAGCGGTGGTCCAGGAGCTCGAGTTCACCTGCGTGTCCTGGCACCATCAGGGTCTGCGCGAGGTCGCTAGCGGCTTTCACATTGTCGCGCGCGCGCCGGACGGCGCCATCGAGGCAGTGGAGATGCGCGACCACCCCTGGCTGATCGGCGTGCAGTGGCACCCGGAGATCACTGCCGCCGAAGACGCGACTCAGCAACGCCTGTTCGATGGCCTGGTCAAGGCCGCCGCGAATGTGCACACCAGCACGACTCACACGAGAGGCCGCAAAGACCGCGGAGAAAATTGATTGATGACAACCACAAGCGTGATGGCCGAGCGCGCACTATCGCGTAGCAATCGCTTTACTTGGTCGCGACCCCTTGGACCTGATCTGTGGGTATTCCCTCCTCCTCCAGCATGACGGGAATACCGGATTTCACGCGATAAACGGTCTTTCCGTTTTCCGTGATGAGCGCCTCCTCCAGCGGGTCTTCGACAACGTTTCCACTCACGCAACGCACGTCACCGTGCTTGATCGCGTTATTCAGCTTGCCCAGTTTTTCTTTCGACAGCATTTTCACGGGCATTTTGGTGACCGGGCAACAAAGGATATCCAGTAACTTTCTGTCTACGCTCATCGTGACCCCCTATGTCACAGCCACACGTCGGTCAGCACACCGACAACCCGACGTTTTCGCCTGCACGTATCGCAAGTATAACGTCACCGAGCACGTGCCTGCACGCGCTCACGGCGTGCCGCCAATGCTACACCACCTGCCCCGAGGCGCCCCTCTGACCCGCGGCGTGCGGGCATGGACCGGCGGCGGTCGCCGCGCCTGCGTCCACCCTGATCGCGAGCACGCACGGTGCCGATCGCCGATACCAAGGATGACAGCGTATACGCGCAATGTTATAAGACAACGTTCCTCGCCAGACATTAGCCGTCCAGCGTGAACACGGTCGGCCATACCGAGGCGCGCGCCTTATGGCGTGACCGCGGGCATACCCCCCACAGGACGTTTTTTGTGCAACAACAACTCTAGTCCGAGAACGATGAAGTACCGAACCGAAGACCTGCGAATCAAGTCGATTGCAGACGTGATAACACCCGCGCGGCTGCACGAGGAGCTGCCGATCGTGCAGACAGCCGCCCGGACCACACACGAAACGCGTCGTGCGATCCACCGGATAGTTCATGGCAAAGACGACCGGCTGCTGGTCGTGATCGGACCGTGCTCCATTCACAACGCCGATGCGGCCAGGGATTACGCCTCCAGGCTAAGCGCGGCGCGCGGCGCGCTCGCTGACGCGCTCTTGATCGTGATGCGCGTATACTTCGAAAAGCCGCGCACCACGGTCGGCTGGAAGGGGCTCATCAATGACCCTAATCTTGACGGCAGCTTCCAGATCAATAAAGGGCTGCGCCTGGCGCGCGAGTTGCTGCTGGACCTGAACAACATGGGCATACCCGCGGGAACCGAATTCCTGGAGCTGGTGACGCCGCAGTATTTCACCGACCTCGTGAGCTGGGGGGCGATCGGCGCGCGCACTACCGAGAGCCAGGTGCACCGGGAAATGGCATCCGGTTTGTCCTGTCCCGTGGGTTTCAAGAATGGCACCGACGGCAACCTCAAGATCGCGATCGATGCCGTGCGCGCGGCGAGGGAACCGCACCATTTCCTGTCGCTGACCAAGGATGCCCACTCTGCCATTTTCTCGACCAGCGGCAATGCCGACTGTCACATCATCCTGCGGGGCGGCTATGAGCCGAACTACGATTCCGAAACTGTTCGGCACGCAACGGAACAACTCGAAGCGGCGGGCTTGCCGGCAAGGCTGATGATCGACTTCAGCCATGCGAACAGCCGCAAGCGTCCCGAGCGCCAGCTCGAGGTAGGCCGTGATGTGGCACAGCAGATCGCGGACGGGAACGACGGAATCATGGGCGTCATGATCGAGAGCCACTTGAAGGCGGGCCGGCAGGATGTAATTCCGGGCCAGGAGCTGGTATATGGGCAAAGCATTACCGACGCCTGCCTCGGCTGGGACGAGAGCGCAT
Organism: Nitrospira sp.; assembly: GCA_019456345.1. Classification (GTDB taxonomy): domain Bacteria; phylum Pseudomonadota; class Gammaproteobacteria; order Acidiferrobacterales; family SPGG2; genus VRUB01. The sequence goes on from VRUB01000039.1 coordinate 3,014, forward strand.
CCTTACTGCAAGATCTCGCGGCCGCGTTGCGCCAGCGACGCTCACGGCAACGGACACGCACGGCGTCCTAACACGCATATCCCACCTATTTACTCAGCGCATATAGGTGCTTCACCTTGGGGGCTTGCCGGTGTGAACTATGTTGTGCTCTGGGTAGTAACTATCTGCCGCATGCTACCGGCAATGCGTTACTGCAGCACCTGATTCCGCGACACGGTCGCTTTCCCGGCAGCTTTGGGTGTCGCCTCAGCCGGCGCGAACCGATCAGAGACCAGCCCGGCGTAAGCACTCTTTGTTTCTTCGTCTACGTTACATCCTTTTAGACCCATCTTACAGCGCTTGCGCATGTAGGCATTGGCGGCGAAAAAATCATCCATCTTGAGACCAGAGATGCCGAGCAAGAATGACGGCAAGTAGCTGATGTGGAAGTCTCGTCGTTCCGGCGCGTGCCTCCAGGATCGCCAGGCCAGAAAAGGAACGGTCATGATCGCTTGCGATCCCCATGGATTGCTCAGGCCGAGCTCTCGGTAAACGTTGGGAATCGCCGGTGCGTGATCACCAAAGAAAAGCAACGCGGCTGGCCGGCGCCGCTGTTTCAGCGCCTCGATCAAGCACTGCGCCATGCGCATACCGTTTTGTTGATGATACAGGTAGCGGTTCAGTGCCAGCATCGCGGCGGGGTCGTTGATGTAGTCGAACTTTCTGGACATATCCGGCGAACCGCGCTCAAAGCTCCACGGCCCGTGGTTCTCCATGGTTACAACGAAGACAAATGCGGGTCGCGACAACTCCTGTAAGACATCCAGGATCTTCTTGCACACAGCGGCATCCGACACGTACGGGCCATCGCGCGCCGCTTCTTGGAATGACGCCACGGAGATGAGCTGGTCAAAGCCAAGGCGTGGGTAGACCAGATCACGGTTCCAGAAGCTCGCCGTGTAAGGATGAATTGCGATGGTCTCGTAGCCGAGGGATCGCAGGTAACGCGGCAGTGAGTGGAACGGGTATGTTACGACCGAGAAGTATGGATAATCGACACCACCGGAGAATAGCTCCAAAGGTATGCCGGTGAGAGCGGAAAACTCGGTGCGCAGGGTGGCACCGCCGTACGTGTCCACACGGATAAAGCCATGGATCGCGTTCCGTTTGAGGCGGTCCCAGGATTCATAGAAATCGTTGGGGAAGCGGGTGTCGAGCAGGCGGAAATCGAAAAATGCTTCGCTCTGAACGACGATTAGATCGGGATAGGGCTGGCCACTTGCTGCCGGTTGTGCGATAGCCGCCCTCACGAGCTCCTGTCGCTTCGAGTCATTTCCCGTCGTGCGCCGAGGCATCTCAAAATAGAACTCGCTCGCCGACCCGACGAGGCTGCCCAGCAGCCCGCCCGCCTTCACGTTCGCAATCGGGTTTCTACCGTAAGACGGGAGATCGAGTGCCGCATAGATTTGCTGCCCGGGCGATCCCTGCTTGAAGGCCCATCCCGGGATCGAGATTGCAGCCACCAGTGCGAATAATGCGAGGCCGGCGCGCAGCGGACGTCGCTTGTTCAGCGGTTTCTCCAGGAACAACACCAGAACCGGCGGCGCCAGGAGTACAAGCAACAACACACCCAAATACCACTGCTCGACGAAATATGTATTGAACAGATCTGCGTTTCCGACTACCTGGTCAGCCATCAAAAAATCCGACATGACGAGCGGCTGGCTCACCACCGAGAACTTGAAGTTGCTTCCCAGCACTACCAGGGTCGCCGCGAAAATGGTGAGTAGCGCGGACGAGAGGGGCCGTAATGTCAAGCAGAAGATCAGCGCGAAAACGACCAGCATCGGCAGCGTGTTGGCCAGCACATAGGCCATGCTCAGGTGGGAAAAGTATGCCTGCGGCCGTGGCACCGCAATCCAGCTCAACGCGAGCGCCGCGACCACGAGCAACAACACGGCCGCGGCTGATCTTACCCACGGTTTGACACGATCATCCATTTAGGAACACCGGCTTCTCAGTTTACCTTGATCCGCGCGGCTAACTGTCTACAGCCGGCTCCAATGTCGGGCGCGTGGCATCCAGCAGCACGCGGAAAGGCAACAGCAGCAACAGAGCCATGCCCAGCTTGACGACGTAAGCGCCTAGACCCCAGGTCACCCACGGCAAACCGGTACCTGCAAACGCGAGAGTGAAAAACACCGCGGCCGCCGTCACCACGATCGCCATGGCAACGGTGCCCATAACGATGGCACGGAATGCGCCGCGGCTGTCTGAGTAGGCCATTTTCCAGTTCGCTTAAGATATCTGCCAACGTGGCCATACCATAATAACAGCAAAGATCAACGCGGTGACGACCACGATCGCGGGACCGGCCGGAATATCCCACTGCAGCGAACCGAGCAACCCCAGTATCACCGATACCACACCAATCATCGCCGCCAGCACGGCCATTTGCTCCGGGGTCTTCGATGCACGCCGGGCCGCAGCAGCCGGGATGATCAGCAAGGAGATGATAAGAAGGATACCGACGATCTTCATGCCGACCGCGATGATACCGGCGATCAATAAAACGAGCGTCAACCGGACCCGCATTACATGCGCGCCCTCGACAGAGGCAAGGTCTTCGTTGACAGTCGCCGACAGCAAAGGACGCCAGATAAACCCGAGCGCACCCATCGCCACCACGGCGAGCCCGTAGATCAGATAAAGGTCTTCGATCGCTACGGCCAGCACGTCGCCAAACAGATATCCCAGCAGGTCAATGCGCATCGATTGCATGATTGCCACGATCACGAGGCCTAACGCCAGGGCGCTGTGTGCGAGGATGCCGAGCAAGGTGTCGCTCGGCAGAATTCGCTGCCTTTCGAGCACGAGCAGCAAGGCGGCAACCGTGAGACAAAAGACGAGCACGCTGACGGACAGGTTGATGCCGAGCAGAAATCCCAGCGCTACCCCGAGAAGTGCCGAGTGCGACAGCGCGCCGCCGAAAAAGGCCATCCGCCGCCATACCAGAAAACAACCCAGCGGACCCGCCGCTAGCGCGACCCCGATCCCCCCGAGCATGGCACGAACGAGAAAGTCATCCATCGTGACTCCCGTGCCCGGCCCGCTTAGCGTTGTCCATGGGTACTGCCTCACCCGTGATGTCGTGCCGGTGATCGTGATGATGGGCGTAGACCGCGAGTGTCTCGGCAATCTGGCGACCGAACAAGGAGACGAACTCGGGATTCTGGATTACCGCACGCGGCTGTCCGGTGCAACAAACATGGTGATTCAGGCAAACCACCTGATCGGTGGCGGCCATAACGACATGCAAATCGTGCGATACCAGCAGCACACCGCAATCGTGATGCTCGCGCAGGTCGCCGATCAGCCGATAGAGCTCCGACTGACTGGCAAGGTCGACCCCCGCCAGCGGCTCATCCAGCACCAGCAGATCGGGCCTGCGCAGCACAGCGCGAGCAAGCAGTATGCGCTGGAACTCCCCGCCAGAGATGTCCGCGATCTGGCGCTCGAGCAGCCCACCGGCCCCGACCTCCTCCAGTAAGGTTTGAAGCCGCGCACGCGGTGCCCGCATGCCCAGCGTGAGAAAGCGCGCCACCGTGAGCGGCAGCGTGGCATCTCTGTGGAAATGCTGGGGCGAAAACCCGATTTTCAGCCCTGGGAGGCGAAAAACGCTGCCCTCATCGGGCTGCAGCAGCCCCAGTAGTGTGCGAACCAGGGTCGTTTTTCCGGAGCCATTGAGGCCGACGAGCGTAACAATCTCGTGGCGCAGGACCTTGAGATCCACGTGATCGAGCACAAGGCGGCCTCCGAGCTTGACCGACACGCCTCGCAGCTCGATCAGACAATCGTGCGCTGGCTGCGGCCTCGCCGTCCGCGAACCGGCGGGTGTCCTGGTAGTGGAACTGCGCTGCATAGGTGTTAGGATGCGACGGCAAATTGTTACATTATAACGTTTCATCCCCGTGCACAACATCGCCAGCCATCGCCCGCGACGGATCGCCAAGCACACCGTGTACGCCGTGTCTGGGCTCGCGCTGACGCTGTGCATGCCGGTGTCGGCCGCGCCGAAGGTGGTCGCGAGCCTTATGCCGATTCAATCCCTCATCGCCGGCGTCATGGGCGATGCCGGCACCCCCGCCGTGATCATACAGGGCTACGGTTCACCACACGTATACTCGCTGCGACCCTCCGAGGCCGCCACGCTCAGCCACGCCGATATAGTTTTCTGGATCGGCCGGTCTATGGAGACGTTCCTGCAAAAGCCGCTTTCCACGCTCGCGCGCAAGGCGCAGGTTGTCGCGTTGCTTGACACCGAGGGCTTGATCCTGCTGCCGAACCGTGAGGCGGGCGTGTGGGAGGTGGACTACCACGGGGAGCAAGGAAGCGCCGTCGGTTCACACGCGCACGCGCGGACCGACCCTCACATATGGCTTGCTCCCGTCAACGCGAAGTTATTAGTCGACGAAATTGCAAAACAGCTGGGCAAGGTAGACGCTGCCAATGCAACAACCTACAGGCGCAACGCGCTAGAGGTCTCGCGGCGCATAGACACCCTGGAGCGCGACCTGAGATCGCAGCTACAACCCGTGCAGGCGATACCTTATGCGGTCTTTCACGACTCCTTTCAGTACTTCGAGCATCACTTTGGCTTGCACGCGGTAGGGTCGCTTACGCTGAGTCCGGATCGTATGGCCGGCGCACGGCGATTGCGGGAGCTGCGGGAAACAATCAAGGAACGCGGTGCACGCTGTGTGTTCAGTGAGCCCCAGTTTAAATCCGCGCTCATCAAAACCGTTATCGAGGGAACCAATGCGCGCCGTGGCGTGCTCGACCCCCTGGGGGCGGGCTTGCGGCCGGGACCGGGCGCCTACTTTGAAATGATGCGCGCCAACGCCGCCGCTATCGTTGACTGTTTATCATAAGCGAAGGAAGTTAGAAGTGGCAGCTTAAAAGTGACAGCTAATAAATAAGAGCGCGATTCAAGTGAAAGACTGACAGCTCATGTTCACAGTTACTTGTATCTTGTCGCCTGAATCTTGTCGCTGTTTTCACCCGCAGCCATTGCTTCCAGCACAAGCTGGGGGTCCAGGCGCTGCTTAAAAAGGTTGATTCGCCAGTCGAGGTGCGGGCCATTGACGCGACCGGTCGCACCGACCTCGGCAATGGGCTCGCCCTGACGCACGCGCGCGCCTTCTTTTACCAGAATGCGGTTTAGATGGATAAAGGTCGATGACAATCCCTGGCCATGGTCCACAATCAACGTCCCCCCGGAGTAGAACATGTCCGGATGGACCAGGGTCACAGTGCCATCAGCCGGAGCCAGAACCGGCGCGCCCACGGGCGCGGCGATATCGAGACCGTAGTGCGGACGCCCGGGCTTTCCGTTCAGGAACCGTTGGCTGCCGTAGACACCGGTGATGCGCCCACTCGCCGGCCATTTGAATCCGGTGAGAAAATCCGTGCGCGCATCGTCCCGTGTCCGCGCGTTCTTGAGCAAAACCACGTCAGCGCGGATGCGCGCCAGATCTTCCGCGCGTGGCGTGACCTTGCGCGGCGGAAGGCCGTTGACGCGTTGAATCCGATATTTGCGCTGCGCGATCTTGAGAACGCGCCATTCGCGGCTGCCATGCGGAAAGGTGGCAAGCAATCGCATCTCCGCGGGTGCATCGCGCCCGAAGCCAATGAGGAATATACCCTCCTTCGATACGCGTACCGCTCGCCCGTCAAACTCAATCCGCGTGCCTGCATCCGTGCGTCCCTGCACCAACCCTCCCTGTACCATCGGGCCATCGAGGATAAGCGTACCCGCCATGCCTGCGCTCACCGGTATCATGAACATTACAGGTATCAGGGCGAATCGATACACAAATCCGGACTCCATACCATTCTAAATACATCATTCTTTAATATAAAGAAATATAAAGACATCATCGCGCCGCCGAAGTGCCCGCGTACAGTAGCGATTGACTGCGGGTTTCCAGCTGCGCGCATACTACAAATCGATACGCGCGCAGTATCCCTACGGATCCAACCGGCTGCAATCGGCGCACAACCCCTTGATCTCGATCGTCTGGCGATCGGCGTGAAATCCAAGCGCTTCAGCATCGGCCACAAGCGCCCGCGCAATCGCAGGAGCGTCAATCTCGGCAACCGCGCTGCATTCCCGGCAAATCAAGAACTGCCCGAAGTGCGGCGTGGCGGGCCCGCCACATCCGACAAAGGCACTCAACGACTCGATACGATGCACCAGCCCTGCGTTGAGTAAAAAGTCGAGCGCGCGATAAACAGTTGGCGGTGCGGCCGCTCGGTCCTCCTTGCGCAACTCTTCCAGTATATCGTACGCCTTGACCGGCGTGTGCCCGCGCCATACCAACTCGAGGACGCGGCGCCGCATCTTGGTCAGCCGCAGACCCTGTCGCTCGCAGCTCGACTGCGCCGATACGAGCGCACTGTCGATGCACTCGGCGTGGTCGTGGGTGCGCTTCTTGAACGGCACCAGGATACGTCGCTTTGACATGAACCCCCCGAATCGGCCTGGCTGTAATGTTATAGTATAACGTTTCAAACTGGGGTGGAAACTCAATGCGGCCCCGGTAGGCACCAGCACCAGGCACGCCGAGCGTCCCGGCACGCAGGCCGCTCGTGCGGGCGCGGTCGCGCTAAGAAACCACCTCTTGTTGGCGGAGCGCGGTGCGAATGCGTTCTACACGCCGGCGATTCACGCCGAGATCGAAGTAACCGATCCGCGATGCAGAACGCACCGCAATTACGCCCGTGGATGGCCGAAGCTGCAGCTCGAGGTCATCGACAAACTGCCAGCTACCGCTGCGGCATTCCGCGTGAAGGTAGTCGGTAGTAACTGTGACCAGGTTAGTTCGCGGCAGTGCGCGGACGACGCTTTGCGCTGCCGCCCACGCCCGTTCCAGATTAACTTTAAGCTGAAAGGGTTCGATGTGATGCTGGGGGTTTACGGCATCGCTGCATACACAGTTTCGACTTTTCGGGCACTGCGCAAGCTGGGACTTCGGAGTGGTCGGACTGTGTGGGTCGCCGCTCACTCAGCCTGCTCGCAAGCTTTGGGCCTGTAGCCGATAATGCGGGCATCGCTACAGACGGTGCAGCCGGTAGCATAGATCTTCCACTCCGCGCATTCCCGGCGTGCGCAAACGGGGAGATACTCCCTGGCACAAACCTGCGGCCGTGGCTCAGGGCAGGGGGTCAAAGCAGCTACCGGCGCGACTCCTGTGTTACCGGGCATGGATGAACAACCCGTTGTCAGCACGAGGATAAGGGTCACGGAAAGCCGAGTGTCTGTGAAACAAAACAACGCGTGTCTCACTGATGACTCCGACGCGTTATCACCGGGTGCAGCGATGAATCGGGGCTTGGCCTAGTCAGGTTTCTATTCGTAATGGGTCCACATGCGGTCGATATAAATTGGCACGGGCCTCACTTGCATTGTATGTGGTCATCACATTTGTCCTAAGCAGCAAACGCAGTACCTATTGACGTACGTTATTAAGGTACGACTTGTCAACCAGAGACCCTTGCAGGGGTCCCCTCGGCTCCCCCCTTTTTTTCGGGCATCATTGAGCGCGCAGCTTGTTAACCTCCCGAGTCAATATTTTGCGTCTCTGCGTTGGGTTTTTTCCGACAACCCAAAGATCCATGAACTCATGTACCGGCATTGATTCCAGTCGTCGCTGGTCCTCACAGATTTCCAGGATCTGCTCACATTGTGTCGACGACAAGCGCGTCGCGATGTTACGCTCGAACTTGGCTTTGAGCAGCGGTATACCCTCGTCGCGCCGGCGCCGATGCCCGACCGGATAGTTGACCTCCACGCGCTGCGTCTTTGTGCCGTCTTTGAAAAACACCTGCAATGCGTTGCCGATCGAACGCTTTTGCGGATCGAGATAGTCCTTGGTGAATGCGGGATTCTCCTTCACCTCCATTTTGTCGCGTAACACATCGACGCGCGGGTCAGCCGCGACGTCATCTTCGTAGTCTTCCGCCGTGAGGTTGCCTTTGATCAACGACACGGCGACCATGTACTGAATGCAATGATCGCGATCGGCCGGGTTGCTTAACGGTCCGGTCTTGTCAATGATGCGCACGGCCGACTCCTGGGTCTCGATCACTATTTTGTTAATCTCGTCGAGACGATCCTTCACTTGTAGGTGCAAGGTGACGGCCGCCTCCACCGCAGTCTGGGCGTGAAACTCGGCCGGGAACGAAACCTTGAACAGCACGTTCTCCATGACGTACGTGCCATAACCCTGGTTGAACTTGAGCGCGTTGCCCTTGAGCACTACGGCCTGGAAGCCCCAGGTCGGGGCGGACAGCGCCGACGGGTAACCCATCTCTCCGCGCAGGCTATTGAGCGCCAGCCACACGCCGCGGCTCGTGGCGTCGCCGGCGGCCCAGCTCTTGCGCGAGCCTGTGTTGGGGGCGTGGCGGTAGGTACGTAGTGCACCACCGTCGATCCAGGCGTTGGAGAGCGCATTGATCACATCTTCGCGTGCGCCACCGAGCATGCCCGTCACCACGCCCGTGGTCGCCACCCGCACAAGCAGGACATGATCAAGGCCGACGCGGTTGAAGCCGTTCTCGAGCGCCATCACGCCCTGAATCTCATGCGCCTTGATCATGGCACAGAGCACATCGCGCATGAGCAAAGCGTTCCCGCCAGCGGCGACGGCCGTACGGCTCAGATAATCCGCCACCGCGAGCACGCCACCGAGGTTGTCAGACGGATGTCCCCACTCGGCAGCAAGCCAGGTGTCGTTGTAATCGAGCCAACGAATCATCGCCCCAATATTGAACGCCGCGCGCACCGGCTCGAGCTCGAACGCGGTGCCGGGCACTCGCACACCGCCCGACATAGTCGCACCCGGCACAACCGCTCCGAGCAGCTTGGTGCACGCTGGATAGTTGAGCGCCAGCATGCCGCAACCCAGCGTATCCATCAGGCAATGGCGTGCGGTTTGCATCGCCTCCTGGCTGCGGGTCACATCGTAATCAAGCACGTAGTCCGCGATATCGACCAGCACCTTGTCGGGGTCCGGGCGTTTCGCATCACGAATAGCGTCGTGGGACATGTCTTCCTCGTGTAAGGTGTGAGGGGTTACGCCTCACGCACCGCGTGCCGCGACCGGCACCCATTTCCGCACCTCCGGGCCAACGTAATCGGCGTTCGGGCGGATCAGCACGTTGTTTGCTCGTTGCTCCATGATGTGCGCCGCCCACCCCGTGATCCGAGAGCACACAAAAATCGGCGTGAACAGCGGTGTCGGCACACCCATCATGTGATAGGACGACGCACTGAAGAAGTCGAGATTCGGAAACAACTTCTTCTCATCCCACATGAGCTTCTCGATCGCCTCCGAAACATCGTAAAGCCTGGTATCGCCCGCTGCCACGCTCAGCTTCTTGGACCAGGCCTTGATTGTTGCATTGCGCGGATCGGACTCGCGATACACCGCGTGTCCGAACCCCATGATCTTGTCCTTGCGCGCGAGCATCTCGGCCACGCTCTTGCGCGCCTGCTCGGGCGTGTCGAGTTTCTGGATCAATGCCATTGCCGCCTCGTTGGCGCCCCCGTGTAGCGGCCCGCGCAAGGTACCAATCCCGGCCGTCACGGCGGAGTGGAAATCCGACAACGTCGCTGCGCACACGCGGCAGGCGAAGGTGGATGCGTTAAACTCGTGCTCGGCATAGAGGATCAACGAAACATCCATGCCGCGCTCATGCAGCTCGCTCGGTGCCTTTCCCTGCATCATGTGCAGCAGGTGCCCCGCTATCGAGTCATCGTCGGTCTCGGTCTCGATACGCAAGCCATCGGTCACAAACCGGTACCAGTAACACATGATGGACGGAAACACGGCCAGCAACCGGTCCGCCACCTCGTACTGTCGGCCAAATTCTTGCTCCGGCTCGAGCGTACCCAACATAGAGCAACCGGTGCGCATCACATCCATGGGGGGTGTGTCGCGCGGGATGCGCTCGAGCACATCCTTGAGCGATTGCGGGAGGCCACGCATTCCCTTCAAGCGGGTGCGGTAGGCCTGCAGCTCCGCGGCTGTGGGCAGTTTGTCGTATAAAAGCAGGTAAGCTACTTCCTCGAAGTGGGCGTGCTCGGCCAGGGTTTCAATCAGGTAACCACGATACGTGAGTCCACTGCCCGCTTTACCGACCGTTGCAATCGCCGTCTGCCCGGCAGACTGGCCGCGCAGCCCGGCCCCGCTGGCCTTGCCGCCACTCGTCTTCACCTCGGCGTTCGCAGTCATGAGCCGTCTTCTCCTTTCGCAAATAGTTCATCAAGTTTGCGTTCGTAATCGTGATACCTGAGCACCTCGTAGAGCGCATCGCGGGTTTGCATGCTGTCGAGCACCTCCTTCTGCGTGCCTTCGCGACGCAGCGCCTCGTACACCTCGAGCGCCGCTGCACTCATCGCCCGAAAGGCGGACAGCGGGTAGATCACCAGCCCCACCCCGACCTTGCGCAGTTCTTCCACCGTAAATAACGGCGTCTTGCCAAACTCCGTGATGTTGGCGAGCACCGGTACACCAACGGTTGATGTGAATCTTTTGTAATCCTCGAGCGTGGTCATGGCTTCCGCGAAGATCACGTCGGCGCCGGCCTCGACGTAACGGCCCGCCCGCTCCAGGGCCGCGTCCAGCCCCTCGACCGCGAGCGCATCGGTGCGCGCAACGATTACAAACTGCTCATCGGTGCGCGCATCGACCGCCGCGCGGATGCGATCGGCCATCTCCTGCGCCGAGACCAGCGCCTTGCCCGGCCGGTGTCCGCAGCGTTTCGCCTGCACCTGGTCCTCGATGTGGCAGCCGGCGGCACCCGCAGCGGTGAGCTCACGAATCGTACGCGCGATCATGAACGCTGCGCCCCAACCGGTGTCGGCGTCAACCAGCAGCGGCAGCGGTGTGGCGCCGGTGATTCGGCGCACGTCCTGCGCGACATCGTTCAACGTCGTAACTCCCAGATCGGGAAGCCCGAACGATGCGTTGGCGACCCCGGCGCCCGACAGATAAAGCGCGCCGAAACCCGTGCGCTCGGCAAGCAGGGCACAGTAGGCATTGATGGCACCGACCAACTGCAACGGCCGTTCGCGCTCCATGGCCACACGCAGACGCGCGCCGGCACTAGACATAGCGTTCATTCCTGTATTACCTCCATTCGCCAGCAACCGGGCTCGCAACCTGCGCACGCGACTCCATGGCTATCTGCGGGGGCGGGCGCCGCGTGGCGATCGATCGCCGTTAGACAGGCCTCAGGCACTCTTCGGATAACCGACGCCGCTCAACGCGGTGGCGATTTCGCCCAGGATCGCCGGATCGTCGATGGTGGCCGGCATTTTGTAATCCTCGCCGTCGGCGATCTTTTGCATGGTGCCGCGCAAGATCTTGCCCGATCGTGTCTTGGGCAGACCTTGTACCACGGTGGCGGTCTTGAAGGCCGCCACCGGTCCGATCTTCTCGCGCACCATCTGCACGACGTCCTTGACGATATCGGCGTGATCGCGATCCACACCCGCCTTGAGCACCAGGAACCCCAGCGGCAACTGACCCTTGAGCTCGTCGGCCACACCGATCACCGCGCACTCGGCAACGTCCGGGTGGGCCGCCAGCACCTCCTCCATGCCGCCGGTCGACAAGCGATGGCCAGCGACATTAATGATATCGTCGGTGCGTGACATCACGAACACATAGCCGTCTTCGTCCATGTAGCCCGCATCGGCGGTCTTGTAATACCCCGGAAACTCAGACAGGTAGGACTCCACGAAACGCTCATCGGCATTCCACAAGGTGGGGAACGTGCCCGGCGGTAGCGGTAGCTTGATCACCAGCGCGCCGGTGTCTCCGTGCTTCAGCTCCTGGTTCCGCTCGTCAACGACGCGCACTTCCATGCCCGGAACCGGCTTGGTCGGCGAGCCGTGCTTCACCGGCAGCTGCTCAATGCCGAGGCAGTTGGCGCAAATCGCCCAACCGGTCTCCGTCTGCCACCAATGATCGATTACCGGCACGCCGAGGTGGTGTTCGGCCCAGTGCAGTGTATCGGGGTCGGAGCGTTCACCCGCCAGAAACAACGCCTTGAAACCGGAGAGGTCGTACTTCTTAATGAACTCACCGTCGGGGTCCTCTTTCTTGATGGCGCGAAATGCGGTTGGCGCAGTGAACATGACGTTGACTTTGTGCTGCGATATCACGCGCCAGAAAACGCCGGCATCGGGTGTGCCCACGGGCTTACCTTCGAACAGCACGGTCGTGTTCCCATTGAACAGCGGTGCATAGACGATGTAGGAATGGCCCACCACCCAGCCTACGTCGGAGGCGGCCCAATAGACGTCGCCGGGCTCGACGCCATAGATGTTCTTCATCGTCCACTTAAGCGCGACGATGTGGCCACCGTTGTCCCGCACTACGCCCTTGGGCTCGCCGGTCGTGCCCGAGGTATAAAGGATGTAGAGCGGATCGGTGGCGGCCACCGGCACGCAGTCATGCGGCTGCGCCGCGTCCATGACCTCCTTCCAGTCCAGGTCGCGACCGGGCAGCAGCTCTGCGCGCTCCATTGCGCGTTGCACAATAACGCACTTGTCGGGCTTATGCCGGGCAAGCGCGATCGCCTCATCGAGCAGCGGCTTGTAGGGAATAACACGATTGACCTCGATGCCACACGAGGCAGATACGATCACCTTCGGCTGGGCATCGTCGATGCGAACCGCCAGCTCGTTCGCGGCAAAACCGCCGAAGACGACCGAGTGCACGGCACCCAGCCGTGCACATGCGAGCATTGCAACGACAGCCTGCGGCACCATGGGCATATAAATGATGACCCGGTCTCCTTTTTTAACGCCCATGGCAGCAAGCGCGCCGGCGCAGTTGGCGACCTTGTCGCGCAGCTCGGTGTAACTGAAAGTCTTGATCTTGCCGGTGACCGGGCTGTCGTAGATTAGCGCGGCCTGGGCTCCGCGCCCGTTCTCGATGTGCACATCGAGCGCGTTATAACAAGTGTTGACCTCGCCCCCGCTAAACCAGCGGTAGAATGGCTTGTTGCTGTCGTCGAGGACCTTGTCCCAGCGTTTCGTCCAGTGCACATCTTCAGCGGCCTCGGCCCAGAAGCCATCCGGATCGCGCAGAGAGCGATCATATACGGACTGAAAATCTCGTTTCGCCATTGCTACCCCCCGTGGTGTGTGCACGTTGCTTACGACGGCGTTGGCTACCACATTACTGGTTAAGACTATAATAATAAGCTATAGCTGTTAGAAGTGTTATTATAAAATACAATCATCGCAACTGCCCCAGCTAATAATGACGGCTGCGCTGCCAGACGAATACTCAGCCCTTAGACGACGCCGGTCAGACAAGGACGCCGCCGCCGGTAGCGCTCAGGAAATCAATTCGGGCAGGCTCGCCAGGTCTGTCAGCTCCAGGTCCGCCGGCTTGGGCAGGCGCTCGCGCTTCTGGCCAAAGCGATTGACCCACGCCACTCGCATGCCAAAGTGCGCCGCCGCCGCCGCATCCCAGGCGTTCGAGGACTGGAAGCTGATCTCGCCCGCGCGCACGCCGAGATGGTCGCACGCGAGCTGGTAGACGCGCGGGTCGGGCTTGTAAATGCCCACTTCCTCGACGGAAAAAACGCCATCCAGATGATCGCCGATGCCCGCCGATTCCACCGCCGCCTGCAGCATGCGCGGTGATCCGTTGGACAGGACCGCGGTCCGCAGCCCTTTTTGTTTCAGTGCCGCGAGCGTGGCTTTCACATCCGGATAGGCGTCAAGCGCAAGATAGGCGTTCATGAGAGCCGTGCGCAAGTCAGGGTCGTCGATGCCGCAGGTTTCCATGGCGTAGTCGAGGCCGTCTTGTGTCACCTGCCAGAAATCCACGTGCGCGTGCATCAGGCTGCGCAGCCAGGTGTATTCCAGCTGTTTGGTGCGCCATAGCATGGACAGCGCATCCGCCTTCTCACCGATTCGCGGGCGGTGCTTACCCACCGCCGAGTGGATATCGAACAGCGTGCCATAGGCGTCGAAGACACAGGCTTTGATGTTTTGCAGACCAGTCATGGGCGAGCTTCCTTTGTTATGGAGACAGCATCTCTTGCGCGAACTTCTCGGCAACTACAATCATACGCTCGTGCGTACCCGCGGCAATGGTACCGACGGCGTTCCCTGCGGGCTGCGAACACCCGCGCGCACCGCGCCCGCAGCGGCGTTGCGTCCCCAACGATGGTCGCAGACAAGCCAGCACCCCCGTAGTTGTGCACACCGGGGGCGCCCAGCTACACCCGCTATGTTCGCACCTTGAAGCTCACATCGAGCTTGGCGCGGAAACGGGCGATCTTGCCGGTTTCATTAAGCACCACGTCAAGCTTGGTGACCTCCGCGACGCGCAGATCCTTCAGTGATTTCGCGGCGGTCGACAGCGCGCTTTTGGCTGCATCCTCCCAGCTGTCCTTGCTCGTTCCGACAAGTTCGATGATCTTATAGACGCTCATAATATTCACCTTTTTATTCAAGCTCTTATGTCCGCAAATCAGGCGTGCCACGGCAAGAGCGTTGGTGGGGTTGCGGGCACGGACCGTCTGGGGCGTGCCACGGGACCGATGACCTTAGAGGAGATCGCCGGGCGCTTCAACCCGTACCGCCCGGCCAAAAATCGCCCACAGCCGCAAGATCTCGCGATACAAACGCCGGCAGCCACGCCACTATTCGGGTACTCAAAACCCCCCGGGCTCGTGCTGGCCGATAGTGTGGGTGCTAAGACCTACACCAAGCGGGCCTACTGCCCTGGGGCTCCACTGTGCGAAGAGACCACGACGGGACCACTCAAGGCTTGCCGAGTGCCGTTTTGGCGTGTAAGAATGCCTGTCCGCGCAGCCTTCTGGAAGCACGTACCGGCGCAGCTCCTGCGGCACCGCCCGCAGCGTTCATGGGCCGGACAACGAAAAGGACACTGCTCATTCGCGGACAGGAAGGCGGCCTAGTAGTAACTTTCAGAGAAATGGAGGGGAACCATGTTCAAGATCACTAAATCACTGTTGGCGTTGACCGCCAGCGCCCTGATCTTCACCGCCGGCACGGCGAGCGCAAAGGTCGAAGGCGACACCATCATCCTCGGCTCAGCCATCTCGTTCACGGGCAAGTACTCAACCAACGGCATCCATGCCTCCAACGGGTACAACCTCGCCGTCAAGGTGATCAATAAGGCAGGTGGGGTCAAGGTCGGTGGCAAGAGCTATAAGCTCAAGATCCAGTACTACGACGATGAGTCGACACCGGCACGTACTGCCCAGTTGCTGGAGCGATTGATCAAGCAGGACGGTATCCAGTACATGCTCGGCCCCTACAGCTCGGCGACGACCAAGGCCGCCGCGCCGGTGACCGAGAAGTACAAGATCCCGATGGTCGAGGCGGAGGGCGCGTCGCGCTCGCTGTTCACCCAGGGCTACCGGTATCTGTTTGCGGTGCTGTCCACGTCCGAGCAGTACCTCGCCAGCTCCATCGGATTGGCTGCCGAGCTCGCCAAGAAGGCGGGCAAAAAACCGCAGGATCTTACAGCGGCGCTTGTGTTCGAGAACGACCCGTTCTCCTTGGACGTGCGTGCGGGCGTGATCGACGATCTCTCGAAGTTCGGCATTAAGGTCGTCATCGACGACAAGATGCCGCGTGACCTCGCCGATATTTCGGCGACGCTGACCAAGGTCAAGGCCGTTAAGCCGGACCTCTTGCTGATTTCGGGGCACTCGAAGGGGGCGGCAACCGCAGCGCGCCAGATCAAAGAGTTAAGAGTACAAGTACCCATGATCGCGATGACGCATTGCGAGTCCGCGAAGGTCATCGACAAGTTCGGCGGGGCCACCGAGGGCTTCCTGTGCCCGACGCAATGGGCAGAGACCTTGAGCTACAAGGACAAGATGTTCGGGACGGCGGCCGATTACGACAAGCTGTTCAAGAAGACCTATGACGGCTATAAAAACGTGCCTTATCAATCGGCCCAGGCCTCAGCAGCCGTGATGGTCTGGAAAGATGCCTTTGAGCGTGCGAACTCGTTCGACAGGCTCAAGCTCCGCGACGCACTCGCCGCGACCAATCTCAAGACCTTCTACGGCGACATCAAGTTCTCGAAGGCCGGCAACAATATTGCCAAGCCGATGGTGCTTCGCCAGATTCAGAAGGGCAAACTGAACGTGGTCGCACCTTCCAAGTGGGCCTCCCACCCCGTGGATTTCCCGCGGATGGTTAAATATTAAAAGAGCGGTCTTGCTATCTGGCTAACACCGAGGCTGTCCGTCCCCGCCTTCGGGCGGGGACGGCGCTTTTTCACTTTTAGCAGTAGCGTGTGAATCATGCTCGGTAATATTCAACTTCTGTTGCAGATCCCACTTCTGAACGTGCAGTTACTGCTCGACGGGATTTTCATTGGCGCGATTTTCGCGTTGGCCGCGTACGGACTGGCATTGGTCTGGGGCGTGATGAACGTCAAGAACCTCGCCCAGGGCGATTTCGTCATGATGGGCGGGTACATCGCCTGGGCGCTGTCAAACCCAAAATACATGGGCGATTATGCGGTCCACCCAATAGTTGGCCTGCCCGTGGCTATTGTCCTGATGTTCGGGTTCGGATGGTTTATTTACCGCCTTATCATCAGACGGCTTGTCGGTAAGGACCTGTTCACAACGCTGCTGGCGACCTTCGGCCTGGCTATTGTTCTACAACAATTGTTGAACCAGATGTTCGGACCGGAGGTGCAGGTCGCTGAATCCGGTTTCCAAACCCGCACATGGGGCCTGCTCACCGTTGCCGACATCAAATTCATAGCGTTTGTCCTCATGGCCATTCTGGCCGCCATCGTCATCACGTTCATGAAATACAGCCGTATGGGCCAGGCGATCCGGGCGACGGCGCAGGACCCGCGCGCTGCGAAGGTCATGGGGATCGATACCGAGAATGTCTATGCCTTCACCTTTGCACTGAACGCCGCCATCTGCGGCGCCGCCGGCGTGCTGATTTCGATGATCTGGGTCATCCAGCCGTTCTTTGGGCTGGCCTACTCGATCCGCTGCTTCGTCATCGTCACGGCGGCCGGATTGGGTAACCTCCCCGGCGTTATCATAGCGGGACTGGGGTTGGGTGTCATCGAGCAGTACGGCGGTTTCGTGCTCGGCGCGGAATACCAGCAGGCAATGGTGGTAAGCATGCTCGTGCTTGTGTTGATCGTGCGCCAGATTCAGCAAAGCCGGCAGCGGCAGGCAGTGATATGAAAGCCAACCGATTGGACACGATGTGCATCACATGAGAGTAACGCCCTATGAGCATTTTCTCCGTCACGCACACGCTATAAAGCTCGCGGGTTACGGCGCTATTCTCCTCGTTGGGGGCGCCGCGCCCTTCCTGTTTCCCAACTTCATGTTTCAGTTCGCCGTCCTGTGGATCTTTATCTTGTTCGCCCTCACCTGGGACACCCTGGGCGGGCAGATGGGCTATAACTCGCTTGGCAACATCGTCTTCTTCGGTGCCGGCATGTACATCTCCGCCATCGTGCAGATTGGGTTGTATTACGATGTGGGGGAGTACACTGCCCATTATGGCGCGATCAAGATCGATTTTACGCCGGAGCAGTATTTCACCGGCCTGGCCGTCGGTATCGGCGCGGCGGCCGTCGGCTGCGTGATATTTGCCGTTATTTTCGGGCGCATCGTGTTCGGCCTGCGCGGCCCGTACTTCGCCATCGGCACCCTGGGCGTTGCCTTGGCCGCCGGCGAACTCGTCGGCACATGGGAATGGGTTGGCGCTGGCGGTGGCATCGCCTTGCCGGTCCATCCGGGCGAACCCGACGAGCGCGCGCAGCTCTTCTATTACCTCAGCTTTGTGTCCGCCGTTCTCACGTTTGCGTTCCTTAAATGGCTCTACTCGCAGCGTTTCGGCCTTGCCATTAACGCCATCCGCGACGACGAGGAGAAGGCCGAAGGCATGGGCATCCACACATTGCGCTATAAGACCATCGGCTGGTCGGTGGCGGCATTTTTCTTGGGCATCTCGGGTGCCATTTTTGGCAATATGATCGGTTTCGTCGAGCCGCTAGAGGTAGCTTTTCCGGTAATCACCTTCGGTATCTTCATGGTGGTGATGGTGCTTCTTGGAGGCAAAGGCACGCTGTGGGGACCCGTCCTCGGCGCTACCTTGTTCCATGTCATCAAAGAAGCGACCTGGACCTATATGCTCGGTTGGCAATGGGTCGCACTCGGCGCCCTGATCATCGTCAACATCGTCTTCTTCCAGCAAGGCATCCTCGGCTGGGCGCAGGGGAAGTGGCCGGAACTGTTCGGCATCACAGTCGACGAACACCGCTCCGCAGAGCAGGAGACGCGGTAACCATGG
>VRUB01000003.1 GCA_019456345.1 Nitrospira sp.
CAACGTCCGTAAGATATTGAAATAAAATAGAAAAGTTCTCATTTGCGGGCGTGCAGCCCGCTGCGCCCTACGCTCGCCCGAATCACTGGCTAAGCTAAGAGAACGCCGCAACGGTATACGCGGTCCGTTGCGCATCAGGGATGACCCCGGTCTCGTAATGAATTGCTTGGACGCACACACACCATGAGCCCCGCGGACCACTTCCGCGGGCACGCCGCCGAGTATTCCGGCTATCGGCTGACCCACCCGGACATGCTGTTTGAGCGGCGGGTCGCTGTGGTGTTGTCACGCCGGTTGGCCTGGGACTGCGGCACCGGCACAGTAAGCAGCGTATGAACGTAAAACGCTTTCTCGCCGGTTGCATCATAGTGTCCGCCTACGTATTCGCCCATGAATGGGTGTTCCACGGCATCGTGCTGGAAGATCTGTATGCACACAGTCCGCCGCTATGGCGCACCCCGGCGGATATGGCGGGGCGTATACCCTGGCTGGTGCTGGGCCAGCTTATGTTTGCCGTGCTCTTTTGTTTCACCTTCACGCTCGGCTATGAAAGCAAAGGCCTGATGCGAGGGCTGCGTTATGGTGTGTTTATTGGCCTGGTGTTCACGGCCACCAACGTCATCATGTACGCGTTTCAGCCCGTTCCTTATGAACTGCTGCTCGCATGGGTGGGTGGCGGTATCCTGGAGCTGACTATCGCGGCGATCATCATGGCCGTAGTCTATCGGCCGGTGCAACCATCAGCATTGCCGCCGGACGACGTGCCAGCGGAGTCCTAATCTGCCGGGCGGGCCCGCTCTTCGTCTGCAATCGGGGCTCGGCTTGACCAAAAGGGCAAAAAACCGACAAAACCCCGCCACTTCGTGTTTGGTCTTTGCCGTTTCTCCTCGCTACTAGCCACTCGCTACTAGCTACCGCTTTATTACCGATCACCGCTCACGATTCACGGATAATGTCAGGCGCCAATAAGCGCGTTGAACTTCGCCGCACAGATGAAGTCGTTCTCCGACAATCCGCCGATGGCGTGCGTACTGTAGCGCACACGGCAGCGCTTGTAGCCGACCTCGATGTCGGGGTGGTGATCTTCGCGGTGCGCGACCCACGCCAGCGCATTGACGAAGGCCATGGTCTGATAGTAATTCTTGAACTCGTAGGTGCGAGCGATCTCGCCACCACCTTCACTGATCTCCCACCCCGGGGTCTGTTGCAGCAATGCTTGGGCCGCTTGCGGCGTCAGCGGCTTGGTGCCGCCTTCACAGGGCTTGCAGGTCTTGCTGACCAGTTCTGTCATGATCGCCTCCTCGTGTTACCTGTCCGTTTTCGCGGGTGCCAACGGTGCTATCTTGATTGTATGGCGTTGGGTACGGCGTTACCGTGACTCGCACATGCTCAATTGGCCGCCGCGCCACCCTCGGCCCGGTAAGGGCGGTCAGCGCGAACCCGCCCAAATACAAGACGGTCAAGCCATTGCTGCCCTCACGGTGATATCATGGGCCGGGCACAACCGCATACGTTTAAGATTAGAACTGGAGATAACGGATGGCGCAAGTACCTCCCGGGGGCCAGGACCCCAATGCTTTGATCTGGATTGACCTGGAGATGTCAGGGTTGGACACGCAGTCGGACCGGATTCTGGAGGCGGCCACAATCGTCACCGACAGTGAGCTCAATACGCTCGCCGAGGGGCCGGTGCTGGTGGTGCATCAGCCGGCGGCGGTACTCGACGGCATGGATGAGTGGAATACCCGCACCCATGCCGAAACCGGGCTGTGCGAGCGCGTGCGCGCATCCAGCTTGACTGAAAGCGATGTCGAACGGCAAGTGCTCGAGTTCCTGCAACAGTATGTGCCGAAGGGCCGGTCGCCCATGTGTGGCAACAGCATTTGCCAGGACCGCCGGTTTCTGGCGCGCTGGATGCCCGATTTCGAGGCATGGTTTCACTACCGCAATCTGGACGTGAGCACGATCAAGGAGCTGGCCCGGCGTTGGAAACCCGAGATTTACGCCGGGATGGTCAAAAAGAATACCCACAAAGCGCTTGATGACATTCGCGAGTCGATCGAGGAGCTCAGGTACTACCGCAAGCACTTCCTGCGCCTGGACTAGGGTGACGTAGCCACCCCCCGGTTGGCGCCGCACGGCCGTGGCCCGGCCCGCCCGGAAAGGACTTTCCAAACAACTGCTTAACGACGGAAACGGCACCGCGTGGGCGGCAGTAGATGCTTATGCCCACTGAGGTATACTATTTTTATTGCCATTCTGGCATGTGATTGGAATCCGGAGGTAGCCATGGGGCGGACAGAGACCACGATGCGCGCGGCGATTGTACTGATAGCTGCGCTTTTTCTTGCGGCCTGTGCCGGCAAGACCACGGTGAAGAGCAATCTTCATATCAAGGGGGCGCCCAGTTGGGTTAACAAGGGCACCAACACCCTCAACGATAAGAACGGACGCCTGTTTCACGGCGTTGGCATCGCCCCCGACATAGGGGATATATCGCTGCAGAAGGACACGGCGGACAATCGTGCGCGCGCTGAGGTCGCACGCATCCTGTCCTCGTACATGGAGGTCGTATCCAAGGATTACTCCACCGCGAGCGACGTCGACGGCCAGCGGATCAGCGAACAGGAGGTGTCGCGCGAGATCAACAATGTCACAAGGACCAATCTCTCGGGCGCCAAGATCATCGGCCGCTGGCGCCACAAGAAAAATAAGACGATGTACTCGCTGGCCGAGCTGGATGTGCGTCACGTGAAGCAGACGGTCAAGACATTCCGCGACATGAATGACGGTTTGCGCGATTACATCGAGCAGAACGCCGATGTCGTTTTCGACAAGTTCTCCGAGCAATCCCGATGAAGCCCGCCCGGACGCCCGGTCTCCGCCTCGTGGCTGTGCTGGTGGTCCTTGTGATGGCCGGCTGCGGAACCTCCGTCCAACGGATGGACACCGAGAAGGTCAAGGATCTGAGCGGTGCCTGGAACGATACCGACTCGCGGCTTGTATCCGAGGAGATGATCGAGGATGTGCTCTCCCAGCCGTGGCTGCGCGATTTCACGCGCAAGAACCGGGCGCAGCCGGCGCTGATCGTGGGCGGCATGCGTAACCTGAGCCACGAGCACATCAACCTGAACACGTTCGTCGCCGACATCGAGCGAGCGATGATCAGGTCGAATAAGGTGCAGTTCGTGGCGTCGCCGACGGAACGAGGCTCGGTGCGAGCGGAGCGCAAGGACCAGGACCTGCATGCAGCTGAGGCGACGCGCAATCCGATGGGCCAGGAGCTCGGGGCGGATTTTATGCTTCAAGGAACCATCAATACCATCGTCGATGTCTCCGGTACCAAGCAGGTACGCTACTACCAGGTCGATATGACCCTGGTCAGCCTGGCCGATAACCGCAAGGTGTGGGTCGGGCAGAAGAAGATCAAAAAGCTGGTCAAGCGTAGCAAGCTGCGATTTTGAAGCGCACGCCGGTGTGCGCCATCCCCTGCGTTATTACGTGTTCGAGCTTTTCCGTCCATCGCGTACAAACTGCGTTGACCGGATACTGTTTGCTGTGGGCATTGCCCTGCTGGCCGGGGCCTGCGCCACCGGCAGTAACAGCTCCTACACGCTTGAACGTCACCTCGCTGCCCAAAAGCCCGAGCGCGCCCTCAAATCGTTAGAGCAGCAAAGCCGGCAGTGGGCACGCCGCGACCAGGTTTTGTATCTGCTGAACAAGGCCATGCTGTTACGCATGCAAGGCGATTTTGTCGCGAGCAACGACATCTTCGAGCAGGCCAAGCAGCGCATCGACAAACTTTACGGCGTCAGTGTTACGGAGCAGATCGGATCGGTCATTATCAATGACCTCACCCGGCAGTACGTCGGCGAGGAGTTTGAGCAGGTATTGATGCACGTTTTTGAAGCGCTGAATTACCTGGCGCTTGGGCAAGCCGACGCGGCACGCGTGGAGGCGCTGCATATTGACCTGAAGCTTCGCCAGCTTGGGAAGAGAATCGAAAAGAACAAGTACACGGAGGATGCGTTTGCCAGGTATCTGGCGGGGATGATCTACGAGGGGCAGCGAGAGTGGAGCGATGCCATGATCGAGTACCGCCAGGCCTATGTCGCATACCGCGTGTATAAGAAGGAGTACGGCGTTCCTGTGCCGCACAGCCTCAAGCAAGACTTGCTGCGGCTGAGCGAGAGGGTGGGGCTAACGGCGGAGATGGAACGTTACGAGACCGAATTCGGCATGGAACGCGGTCAAGACATGGAGATACGCGAAGGGAAGGGCGAGCTCATTTTCGTGTTGAGCAAGGGCCTGGCGCCCGTGAAACGCGAGAACTCGATCTTCGTGCTGGTGCCGCCGACCCATACGCTGGTGAAGGTCTCCTTACCTTATTATCAGTCGCGCGTAGCGCCCGCGGTCGCCGCGCGTATCCGGGTCGACGGTGAGGTTATACCGATGGAGGAGGTGGAGGACATCAGGGCCATCGCGATCAGGACCCTCAAAACGAAGCTGCCAGGGATCCGGGCGAGAGCGATCGCGCGCGCGAGCATCAAGGGCACCGTAGCATACACGCTCAAGCACCAGGATAACTGGCTGCTCGGCGTGCTGGCAGAGTTGGGCGGGTTGGTGACGGAACGCGCCGATACACGCAGCTGGATTACGCTCCCAAGCAACATATTCCTGGCGCGCATTCCGCTGGCGCCCGGTAAGCATAACATCGAGCTGGAGATTCTCGATCGCCGTCACGCGGTTATCGCTAGGCGCGAGTTCCGCAACGTCACTATTAATAAGGATCGTATGACCTTTCTATCACATCACTGGATTGTGCCGCAGCATTTGTTTTTCGAGTAAGCACGATGAGGACCGCACTGACAATCGTATTAGGCGCCTGGTTGCTGCTGGCAGGGTGTGCCGGTAAGCCGGCCCGACCCGACTGGACCGCGGGCAGCAGCGCGCGTTATCCCGATACCCGTTTCCTTGTAGCGCGGGGACAGGGACCCAGTGAAAGCAAGGCCGCCGATCGGGCACGAGCGGAGCTGGCCAAAATCTTCCACGTCCGGATCAGCGATGAGAGCGTGGACACGCAGACGATTGTAAGCCGTACCGAACGCGGCAAGACGCAACGCGAGCAGCGAGGAAAGGTGACCCGTACCGTCGTCGCCGGGACCGATCGGATTCTCGAAGGCGTAGAAGTGAAAGAGTTCTGGCTGGATCCGCACACGCAAGTGCACTATGCACTCGCCGTGCTCCCGCGGGCACGGGCCAGCGCCCGACTCGAACAACGGATGGCGCATCTGGATGCGGCGACGCGCGACTATTTGGCCCAGGTGCATACGCGCAGGGACGTGCTGCTGCGGCTTGGCGCTGCCGAGCGCGCGCTCACGGCCCAGCACGAGCGCCAGGCCCTGCAAGACTCGCTCCGCATCGTCGATCCCGCCGGGCGCGGCATGGCACCGCGCTGGGAGCTGAGCGACTTGCAACGCGAGTTTGAAAAGCTGTTGCCGCAGCTACAGCTCGTGCCCGAGGTGCAGGCCGATCCGATTGGTGGGCTGGGGACCGCCTTGTCGGGTGCCATCGCGGCGGCGGGATTTACGCTGGTGCAGGGCGCACAGGCGGATTATGTGCTGGCGGCCACCTTGCAGATGGATGATCTGGGCGAGCGCGACGGTTGGCTGTGGCTCAAGGGTACACTGGAGATCAAGCTCGTGGAGCAGACGAGTGCGCGTGTGCGTGGCGTCCAGCGCTGGACGGTGAAGGTCTCGGCGCAGCAACGACGCACGGCGCGGCGCCGCGCCGTGGACCGGGTGGTGTCGATCCTGAAGCAGGAGCTCCAATCGACAATCGTCGGTTTTGGCGGCGGCGCGGGTGGGCGCGCAAGCGCTCAGTCGTGGGCCGGCTCGGGGGAATCACGATCGCCGGGTTGATGGTGTTGTGCCAGCGCCCAGTGCACGTGCTCGCGCACCAGCGCGGAGGGGTGCGTGAGACGCGTCTGAAGGGCGGCGATTACGGCGGCGCTCATCGGGGCGTTGCCCAAGGCCACTGCGATGTTCCGCAACCAGCCCTCGTAACCGGTGCGGCGAATGGCCGAACCGCGCGTGCGCTCGTCGAACTCGGCCTCGCTCCAGGAGAACAAGTCCACCAGCTTGGCCCCATCGAGATCCTGGCGCACGGCGAAATCAGGCTCCGCGGTCGGTCGGGCAAAACGATTCCACGGACACACGAGCTGGCAGTCGTCGCACCCGAAGATGCGGTTACCTATTAATGGTCGCAGCGCCAACGGGATCGGGCCGCGCAGCTCGATGGTCAGATAGGAGATGCAGCGGCGCGCATCGAGCTGATAAGGGGCGACGATCGCCCGGGTGGGGCAGACATCAATGCATGCCTGGCAGCTACCGCAATGGTTTTGCGATGGCCGGTCCACCGGTAGCGGCAGATCGGTATAGATCTCACCGAGAAAAAACCATGAACCAGCCGTGCGGCTGAGCACATTCGTGTGTTTGCCGATCCAGCCGAGCCCGGCCTTCTGTGCCAGCGGTTTCTCCAGCACCGGCGCGCTGTCGCTAAACACGCGGTAGCGATGCGGGCCAACGGCCCGCTCTATCCGCACGGCAAGTTGGTCCAGGCGCTTACGCACGACCTTGTGATAATCGCGCCCAAGCGCGTAGCGTGAGATAAAGCCCAGGGACGGATTATCGAGCACCGCCTGTGTGTCGGCGGCCTCTGCCGGGTAGTAATCCATGCGCGCACAGATCACACGCACGGTTTCCGGCAACAAGGCGTGGGGCCGGCTGCGCCGGGTACCGTGTGCAGCCATGTAGTGCATCTCGCCATGGCGCCCGCCAGCGAGCCATTCGAGCAGGCGTGCCTCGGCCTCACCCAGGTGTCGATCGCTGACCCCGATTTGCTGAAATCCGAGTTCCTGCCCCCAGTGTTTGATATCACGGGCAAGGCGATTCAAGTCGATGGACTGTGTATGTGCGTTATCCATCCAGGCCTGTGGGTTACTTGACCCGTAGCGAGTGGCGGGTAGCGAGTAGCGAGGAATACACGGACACATCGTAGCGTACCCATGCATTCCTAGCTACTCGAAACTCGCTACTATTACCTATGTCCACTGCGTACTCCGCGGTTAGAATACGCTGACAATAGGGCTGAGAGTTGTATGAATCTACCTGAACCATTGTATTTCGCCGAGCAGAGCCGCGCGCTTGACCGCATCGCTATAGAAAGGCACGGCATAGCGGGATACACCTTGATGCAGCGCGCCGGGCAGGCGGCGTTCGAGCTCTTGCGCAGCCGCTGGCCACGGGCGCAACGCATTGCCGTCGTCTGTGGGCCCGGTAACAACGGCGGTGATGGTTACGTGATTACCCGGCTTGCGCGCGAAGCAGGAATGGACGCAATGGTGCTGGCGCTGGGCGATCGGGCGCGTCTGCAAGGTGACGCGCTGCAAGCGCGCGAGGCGCTGGAGGCAAGCGGGGTCAGGGTAGCACCGTTCGGGCCCGAGCGGTTGGCGGATGCCGACGTAATTGTGGACGCACTGTTTGGCACTGGCCTGGAGCGCACGGTGCGCGATACGTGGCGCGAGGCCATAGACGTCATAAATACAACGGCGGCAGTACCGGTGCTGGCCGTCGACATTCCATCGGGCCTGCATGCCGATTCCGGTCGTGTGCTGGGCGTGGCGGTACGGGCACAGGCCACCATTACTTTCATAGGGCTCAAGGCCGGTCTTTTTACCGGTCACGGGCGTGACTATTGCGGCGAGATCGTGTTCGCTGACCTCGGCGTTCCGGCGGAGATCTACGCGGGCGTTACGCTGGCGGCGCGGCGGATAACGCCGGGCGTACTCGCAGACCTGCTTCCGCGCCGGGCGCGCAGTGCGCATAAAGGTGCGCTTGGGCACGTTGCCGTGATCGGGGGCGACGAGGGCATGCCCGGCGCCGCCCGCCTGGCCGGAGCGGCCGCCTACCGTGCCGGTGCCGGTCTGGTCACGGTGCTCACCCACCCGGCCCACGCGGCCCAGATCAATAGCGGCTGCCCGGAGCTGCTGGTCCAAGCCGTGAGCGATGCGCGCGCGCTGCGCGCGGCCGTGCAACGCGCCGACATACTGGCGATCGGCCCCGGACTGGGGCAGGGGCCGTGGGGCCGCGAGCTACTGGCGGCGGCGTTGGAATCATCGCTGCCGAAGGTAGTGGACGCGGACGCATTGAACCTGCTGGCGGCGGAACCGCTCAAGCGCGACGATTGGGTGCTGACGCCGCACCCAGGTGAGGCCGCACGCTTGCTCGGTATCACGACCGCACAGGTGCAGGACCAGCGCTTCGATGCGCTGCAGGCGCTGGTGCAGCGCCTGGGTGGCGTCTGTGTGCTGAAAGGCTCGGGGACACTGATCGGGCACAGCGGCGAGGCGCAAGCGTGGCTGTGTGATGCCGGCAACCCGGGCATGGCGAGCGGGGGCATGGGGGACATTCTTACGGGCGTGGTGGCGGCATTGATGGGGCAGGGCCTGACGGCACCGGACGCAGCGCGCCTCGGTGTGTGGGTGCACGCCGTCGCCGGTGACGATGCTGCGCGCCAGGGCGGTGAGATCGGCCTTATGGCATCGGACCTGATGCTTTTTGTGCGCAGCCGATTGAACGAGCTCAGCGGCGATGAGGGTTAAGCTGGCGGTCCCCAGCGTCGCCGAGATGGAGGCCTTGGGCGCGCGGCTTGCGCGCCGAATCGACCAGGTCCATCTGCTCTACCTGCACGGGGCGCTCGGCACCGGCAAGACCACCCTGGTGCGCGGCATCCTGCGCGCACTGGGGCATGGCGGCCTGGTCAAGAGCCCCACGTTTACACTGGTGGAGCCGTACTCGTTCGATGGACTCATCGTTTACCATATCGATCTCTATCGCGTTTCTGACCCCGAGGAGCTGGAATTTCTCGGATTTCGCGATTATCTTGAAAGTGAGAGCGTATGCCTGGTGGAGTGGGCTGAGCGCGGCGTAGAAAAATTGCCGTCCCCGGATCTTGACGTAACGATTCAGAATGTTGACGATACGCGCACCGTGGAGCTTGAATCGTATTCCGATCGAGGCACCGAACTACTCAGCGGTCTGACATGAGGACCGCGCGTTTTTTCCTCCTCCTCCTGCTTGGCCTGATTCTCACACTGGGCCAAGCGGGGGCCGTCTCCGTGAAGAATCTGCGCGTGTGGCGGGCACCCGACCACACCCGGCTTGTATTCGATCTGAGCGCGCCGTTGGAGCACCGGTTATTTACGCTCACCAATCCCGACCGGATCGTCATCGACATGCAGAATGGGGAGTTACAGGGTGCGCTGCCTCGACTGGACTTCAGCGGGCCGTTCCTTGCCGGCGTGCGTACGGGATCACAGCAGCGAGACACGTTGCGGGTGGTGCTGGATCTCAAACGTCCCACACGGCCGCGCACGTTCGTATTGCAACCGAATCAGCAGTACGGACACCGGCTGGTGATCGATCTCTACGACGTCAGCACGTTCATTCAGGAACAGCCGGTACAGCCGCGCCGCGTCAAGCCCACGCGGAAGAGCATTGTAATCGCTATCGATGCCGGCCACGGTGGTGAGGATCCGGGGGCGATCGGTCGGCGATACCGGACCCGCGAAAAGCACATTGTGCTGGGTATCGCGCGCGCACTCAAGAAGCTCATAGCCGCCGCCCCCGGGATGCAGCCGGTTATGATTCGCGATGGTGACTACTATGTGAAACTAGCCAAGCGGTTCCAGAAAGCACGCCGCTACGAGGCTGAGCTGTTCGTGTCCATCCACGCCGATGCCTTGCCGGGCGGGCGCGCACGAGGCACCTCGGTCTACGCGCTCTCCGAGCGCGGCGCCACCAGTGCACTCGCAAGGATCGTTGCCGACAGGGAAAATGCCTCTGATCTCATCGGCGGAGTTCGCCTCAGTGACAAGGATGATCTGCTGGCGAAGGTTCTGTTGGATCTCTCGCAGACCGCCACCATCAGCGACAGCTTGCAGCTCGGCGCGGATGTGCTGTACGGGTTGCGTCGCTACGCGCCGATTCATACCCGGGTGGTGCAGCAGGCCGGGTTTGCGGTGCTGAAGGCACCCGATGTGCCATCGATACTGATCGAAACGGGCTATATCTCAAACCCCAGCGAAGAGAAAAAGCTTCGCAGCCGGTCATATCAACGCAAGCTGGCGCAGGGAATTTTTGACGGCATCAAGCGCTACGTCTCCCGCAGCAAGTTTCGTGCTCAACGCCAACAGGTCGTAGACAACGGTCCGCGTGTGCATATCGTGCAGCCCGGGGACACTCTGTCGGCGATCGCCCGGATCTATGGAATCCGCGTTGATGCATTACGCTTCGCCAACAACATGAGCACCACTCAGCTCAAAGTCGGCAGTCGGTTGATTATTCCCTAATCCGTGATCCACCCCCTCCCTAACCCTCCCCCAATCTGGGGGAGGGAATTGGGTGTGGCGGGAGGGATAACTACAGTAGCAAGTTACAACTACCAAGTGGCAAGGAGCTTATACAGCAAGGACCTGGGACTGAGGACGGGGGACCATGGTCCGTGAAGCGTGAGTGGTGAAGGGTGACTTCAGTTGCAAGTGGCAAGTAACAAGTAGCGAGGGGGTTAATTCTGTGAGGCGTGAAGGGCACCCGCCGTTCTTGCCGGCGATGGCGCAGGTGCAGATGGCTTTGGGAACTTTGGCCGAAACCAAAGTTCCTCGTCTGCCGGGACGAGACCCGGCTAGTATATTCGCCGGTAGGCGACTCCCTCCACAGTGACATCCGGGTAAACCCTATGCGGTTAAAGAGTCGACCGCGCCCGGTCCCACACACTACTTCTTCAAGTTTTCAGACCTTTCCTGGTAAGCTCCCGTTCCCGCAACTCCACGCGCCTGACCTTGCCGGTGGTGGTCATCGGTACCTCGTCGATAAACTCGATCTCCCGAGGATACTCGTAGGCGGCCAGTCGCGTGCGTACCGAGTCCTGAATCTCTTTCTTGAGGTCGTCCGATGGCCTGTAGCCTTTGGCGAGTACGATAAATGCCTTCACGATGTTGCCGCGCAACTCGTCCGGGCTACCGATTGCGGCGGCCTGCACGACGGCAGGGTGTTTGAGTAAACAATCTTCGATCTCACCGGGTCCGATGCGATAACCGGCACTTGAAATCACGTCGTCCTTGCGCCCCACGAACCACAAGTATCCGTCTTCATCGCGTACACCGACGTCACCCGTACAAAACCACTCACCGATGAATTTCTCGCGTGTGGCGTCTTCATTGCCCCAATAACCGAGAAACATCACAGGGTCCCCCGAGCGCGCGGCAAGCTCTCCAGTCTCGCCTGCCCGCATCGGCTGTCCGTCCTCGCCGATCACGTCCACGGTATGGCCTGGATACGGCTTGCCCATCGAGCCTGGCCTGACGGGCATGATCTCGGAACAGTTACCGACCAAGTAATTGAATTCTGTCTGGCCCCACATTTCATTGACTTTTACCGCCAACGCTTCGGCGGTCCAGCGATAAAGCTCCTCCCCGACGGCCTCGCCCGCGGACATGATGCCACGAACCCCGAGTCTAAAACGATTCCCGATATTGTCGACCTGCCGCATCATCTTCAGGGCGGTAGGGGGGATAAAGGCGTTCGTCACAGCATACTTATGCATTAGATGACATGCCTTCTCGGGATCAAATTTTCCACCCTCATAGGCGACGATCGGTTTCGCGTAGTACCACGTTGGCAAAAGTCCATCCAGCAACCCGCCGGTCCAGGCCCAGTCAGCGGGAGTCCAGAACACATCATCGTCACGCGGAAAAAAATTCTGTGATAACTCGAACCCAGTCAAGTTACCAAGCAGCGAGCGATGTGCAATCAGCGCGCCCTTGGGTGGGCCGGTGGTCCCCGACGTATAGATCAAGAGCGCCGGGTCGTCGGCACGTGTCGCAACTATTTTCAACGCATCCGATGCCTGCTCGAGCAGTGGCCAGAATGCCAGCTCGCCTTCGGCTTCATCATCGCATCCGATGACTGTCTGAAGCTCAGGCAGAACAGGCTTCATCGCTTGCAGCATGGGCAAGTGATCATTGTCCGTGACTACCGCTTTCACGCCGCTGTCCCGCAACCGATATTCGACCGCATCCGGCCCAAACAGGATCGACAAGGGCAAGGCGACAGCGCCGATCTTGTAGGCCGCGAGGTGAGAGATGGCGGTCTCGGCGCGCTGCGACAGGATAATCGCTACCCGGTCGCCGCGGCTGACTCCAAGCGCCAGCAGGGCATTGGCGAACCGATTCGACAGCGACTTGATCTGGCCGAACGTGAACGTTTGCTCTTTGCCGTCCGCATGCTCATAAAACAGGGCAACGTCGTCGGCATGGCGCGTGTGCCTGTCACACACGTCGTGGGCGATGTTGGAGTACTCGGGAATGTTCCACTTAAACGAAGCACAGATGGCGTCGAAATCTCGAAGATTGGCACTAATGAGGCTCATAGCGCTAAACCGAGAGTAGCAAGTGTGAAGTGGCAAGTAGCAAGGCTACACATCTAAGGGCCCGGTTCGTAAAGTACGCAGTCAACAAATGTCCTTACCGCTTACAGCTTGCTAGTTGGTACTTCTTACTTGTCACTTGCTACTGCAACTCGCAGCTCGTTACTTACTAGTTGCCACTTGCAACTTGTTACTTCCTACTTTTTTGCGATTTCTCCAACGCCTGATCGATATCCCATAAAATGTCGTCCAGCGTCTCGAGCCCTACGGAGATTCGAATCATATCAGGAGTCACACCCGCAGCAATCTGCTCCTCCTCGGACAGCTGGCGATGAATGGTCGAGGCGGGATGAATCACCAGTGTTTTGGCATCGCCGACGTTGGCGACATGACTCAGGAACTGTACGCCCTCGATGAACTTCACACCCGCTTCCTGACCGCCCTTGACACCGAAAGTGAGCACAGAACCGGCGCCCTTCGGCAGATATCGTTGCGCGAGCGCATGCTGCGGGTGGTCTGCGAGCCCAGCGTATTTCACCCAGGCCACACCCGGATGCTCGCACAAAAACTTCGCCACACCGATCGCATTGGCACAATGCCGGTCCATGCGCACATGAAGGGTCTCCAAACCCTGCAAGAACAGAAACGCGTTGAACGGACTCAACGTAGGACCGAGCGTGCGCAGCGTTTCGCATCGAGCCTTCATCGTGTATCCGAAATCGCCAAAGGTCTCGTAGAAGCGCACTCCATGATAACCCTTGGATGGCTCCATCATCGTCGGAAACTTGCCGTTGTCCCACGGAAACTTCCCGGACTCGACCAGCACACCGCCAATAGACGTGCCGTGCCCGCAAATAAACTTAGTCGCCGAGTGCACCACGATGTCCGCACCATACTCCATCGGTCTGCACAGATAAGGCGAGGCGAGCGTGTTGTCTATGACCAGCGGGATCCCGGCCTCGCGAGCGATGGTCGCAACCGCCTCGATATCAAGGATGTTGTTAAGCGGGTTGCCAATGGTTTCCGCGAACAGCATCTTAGTTCGAGGTGTGATCGCTCGCCGGAAGCTCTCGGGTTCGTCGGAATTTACAAATGTCGTCTTGATGCCCATCCTCGCGAAGGTCACGTCGAACTGCGTGACGGTACCGCCATAAAGCGTACTTGCCGAAACCAGCTCGTCGCCGTTCTCCAACAATGTCAACAATGCCACCATCTGGGCCGCCATACCCGAGGCCACTGCGACGGCCGCACGTCCGCCCTCTAACGCGGCCATGCGTTCTTCAAAGACCGCACTGGTCGGGTTCATCAGACGGCTGTAGATATTGCCGAACGTCTGAAGATTGAACAGGCTGGCGGCGTGATCTGTACTGTCGAACACGTAAGCGGCGGACTGATATATCGGCACCGCACGGGCCGCCGTCGCGGGATCAGGCAACTGCCCTGCATGCAGACATAATGTTTCAAATCCGAACTCTCTATCGGCCATCTTACTCACCTCGTTTCTCAAAGACCGCTCGGAGCACTAGAGTTTACGCCCCATTGCAGTCGTCGATGTCGACGAAAGGCGACTAGCAGGCTGCTGAAAAACTATTTTCAGCAGCCTGCTAGAGCGGCGCAAGGAAGCACCGCACACTTTTCAAACACTTACGTGTTTGAAAAGTGGAGCAGAGCAAAAACCGCCCTTTTTGCTCTACGAGCGGAAAAAGCCAGGGACGGACTTTTTCAGCACCCTGCTAGTGAAGCCCCGCCGGCGCACCGGGGAAACCCATTCGGGACGCAGACAGAGATGTCGCGTCGAGCGGCTCGTGGCGCGGGCGGAAAAAGGCGACACTCTGGAGCCGCGAGTCGGCATCGGCGGCATGATGTCGCTCTTCTTCGATTAATTAGAAATCACTTTCGTCCGCTTTGAAGAGATTACCCCGGTATTCACACCGACAAAATTGAGGCCTCCGAACAGCCGTGCATGCTCGATCTTCATGCAGCGATCCATCACCACGTCCAAACCGGCCTGCCGCGCACGCTCCGCCGCTTCCTCGTTGACAATACCAAGCTGCATCCAGACAACCTTGGCGCCGATATCGATCGCATCCTCTCCGAATGGCAGTACCTGGTCGGCGCGTTGAAAGATTTGCACAACATCTACGGGCTCTGGAATATCACGCAACGTCGGATAGCATTTCTCACCAAGGATCTCCTCGTAACGTGGATTGACCGGGATGATCCTGTAGCCGTGCTCCTGCAGATACTTCGCTGCAAAATAGCTCGGACGGTACCAGTTGGCCGAAAGACCCACTACGGCAATAACACGGTTCTGTTGCAGGATCCGGCGCAACGTCGGGATATCAATCATCATGAATCTCCACACAAGATGGGCACTGGTCTTTAAGTCTGCGCGGCATCGTCCAGGCACGTATCCAGCACGATGAAATCCAGCCTAATGCAAAAATCCGGTACGGGCAACCGCGTGCATTGCCACAAAGCGCGCACACGCCGCCAGCTCACAGGCTATCCGGGCAGCACACGCGCAATGTAGGTCGCGGAAAATGTCACCGCGGGCCTGTCGTTGACACGGATATCGGAGTGCAGCTCCCAGCGCGCCTTGCCGCTGGTAAGTAACTTGGTCTTGAACTCGCGCAGCACGGGCTCAGTGGGCATGGCGCAAACAGCCTCGAGGTCCTGGTGCACGGGCATCAAGTAGCGGATGCGCCCGTCGCTGATCACCACGTCGCCCTGGCGCCCAAGCGCCTGCACAACGAGGTGGGTAAGCGCCCAGCCACTGAGCGTCAGCAGCGTTGCCAGGCTGCCGGCAAACGCCGTTGTCTTGTCGTTGATATTGGCCGACAGCGGTGCCGTCAAAATCAGCCCGCTATCATCGTATCGCCCGACGCGGATGCCCATGGCCCGCGTGATCGGTATCTCGCGATAAAGGTACGTCTGCAGCTTTTCCATGGTTCAATCACTGTTTGGCATTGCGAACCGATCGCCCTACAGGCGGTCGGCACCCGCACAGGCTCGGCCGACGCACGCCCGTCGAGCGCAGCATGAATCGAGCGGTTGGGCTTTGTGCGAGGTCAACGCCTCAAGGTCTTCGGCTACTCGTACTTGCGGATGTCGTCGATGACTTTCCCATCGTTCGCCAGGCTGCCCGGACTGGCGAATACGATCTCGCCGCGCAGCTTGCAGACCTCGCGAATGCTCTCGGCAATGGCGTCGGCAAGATCCTGGCTGCCCCCGCCTTCGACCTCGCAGTGGAACGTCATGATGTCATTCATCGCATCGCGATCGACGACCAGGCGCCCGTTCTTGATCTGCGAGTGCCGTTTCACCACCGCGGCCACTTGCGAGGGCGTGACGAACATGCCGCGCACCTTGGTCGTCTGATCCGCACGTCCAAGCCATCCTTTGATGCGGGCATTGGTGCGACCGCACGGGCTTATCCCCGGCATGGCCGCCGAAAGATCGCCGGTGGCGAAGCGGACCAGCGGGTAATCGGGGTTGAAGGTCGTGACCACCACCTCGCCGATCTCGCCGTCCTCCACGGGATCGCCGGTGCCGGGGCGCACGATCTCGACGATTACGCCTTCATCGATGATAAGCCCTTCCCTGGCGGACGACTCATAAGCGATCAGGCCCAGATCGGCCGTGACATAGCACTGTAGCGCCTCCACACCGCAGCTCTTGAGATCCGCGTGCAAGCTCGGCGGAAATGCCTCGCCGGAAACAGCGGCCTTACGCAGGCTGGAGGTATCGGCTCCCAGCTCGCCGGCCCTGCCCAGGAGGATTTTGAGGAAAGAGGGCGTACCGACATAACCATCCGGGCGCAGATCCGCAATGGCTTGCACCTGTAGCTCGGTCTGCCCGACTCCGCCGGGAAAGACCGCACAACCCAGTGCATGCGCCGCCGTCTCCACCATCGAACCGGCGGGTGTTAAATGATAGGCAAAGCTGTTGTGTACCAGGTCGCCTTTACGAAAACCGGCGGCAAAGAGCGCTCGCGCCAGGCGCCAGTAATCCCGCCGATGGGTCTCGGGTTCGTAGATCGGACCGGGTGAAGAGAATATATTCGCGCTCTCACCCCTTTTTACCGTGGCGAATCCGCCGAAAGGGGGTTCACGGCGTTGCAGCTCGGTCAGCTCCGATCTTCGCGTGACCGGCAGCTCCGCGAGCGCAGCAGCACTCGTAATGTCGGCACTGTTGGTGCCGGCGAGAATCCTGGCGAAGGCCGGGGCATTTTTCTGTGCGTGCGCGATCTGCTGTGGCAGCGCCTCAAACTGCGCGCGCTGGCGCTCCTGCGGGTCGCGGGTCTCAAGCTCGTCGAAGTATTCCTGACCAACCGCCATAGCGGGCTAGCTCCGCCTGCATTCGGATGACGCCTTGATTGCTGGCCGCCTCCTTGCAACTTGTCACTCGCAACTTGCTACTGCTCTCATGCCAACCACCGCTTGCGCCGCCGATAGTGCTTGAAGTCGCGAAAGCTCTTGCGCTTCTCCCCACTCACTCCAAGGTAGAACTCCTTGACGTCCTCGTTTTTCGCCAGGTCCTTGGCCTCGCCGTCGAGTACCACGCGCCCATTTTCCAGGATGTAGCCATACTGCGCGTAGTGCAAGGCCATGTTGGTGTTCTGCTCGGCTAGCAGAAAGCTCACGTTCTCGCTCTCGTTGAGGCGCTTGACGATATCGAAGATCTCCCCAACGAGCTGCGGGGCGAGGCCCATGGACGGCTCGTCGAGCAATATCATCCTGGGCCGCGACATCAGTGCCCGGCCGAGCGCCGTCATCTGCTGCTCGCCGCCGGAGATGTATCCAGCCTGACCCGTTCGCCGCTCCTTGAGACGCGGAAAGTAACTGTAGACCATCTCCAAATCCTGGGCAACGCGATCGCGGCCATCGGTGCGGGCGTGGGCGCCAGTCAGTAGATTTTCCTCGACCGTCAGGTGCTCGAAGCAGCGTCGCCCCTCCATGACCTGAATCACCCCGCGCTTGACGAGGTCGGACGGCAAGAGCCTGTCTACCCGCTCACCCTGGTACTCGATGGAACCTTTGGTGACCTCGCCGCGCTCGGCCTTGAGCAGATTGGAGATGGCCTTGAGTGTAGTAGTCTTGCCGGCGCCGTTGGCCCCAAGGAGGGCGACAATGCCCCCCTCGGGCACCTCCAGCGAAACACCTTTCAACACCAAGATGACGTGGTCATAGATCACCTCGATGTTGTTGACGACAAGCAGTGACGAACCGTCGGCCGTCACTTATGTGTCAACCCATGCACTTGCGCGGCGTGATATTATTTTCCTTGGCGTAGGCCGCCGCTGCTTTCTCGATCATGGGCCGTACGACGTCGCGCATCGTTGGAACCCAATCACTAACCATGTTCCACTTCTTGCCGTCCCACTGCTGGACAATGATGGGGCCGCCAGTCTCGTGGTCCGCGCACGTCACCTCGAAACCCCGCGTGAAACCGCCCATGCCGAGCGCCTTCAGGCGTCCCTCGGTGATGTGCAGGTGCTCGAGCCCCCACCGGACCTGCTCGCCGGTCATCGGCTTGTTGCCGTACTTCTGCATCGCCGTGCGGATCGCCTCGATACCGAACATGGCGTTGACCAGAGTGCGATTGTAGAGCACTTCACCAAAGTTGTTCCTATTGGCTTGAGCCACGTCACCATCGTAGACATGCTTGATGATGTCTTTGTGCACTGGGAAGCCCGTACCCGCAAAGTGAAATGCCGTGGACTTGTAGCCAATGGCGCCCTTGCCGGCGGGGATCACATCCGCATCGCTTCCGGACCACCAGTTACCGACGAAGTGGTCCATAGGATAGTTGATGGCAGCCGCCTCCTTCACGGCGACCTGATTCATGACTCCCCATCCTGACATGAAGACCCAATCGGGTTTGAGCCTGCGGATCTGCAGCCACGTCGCCTTCTGCTCCTGACCCGGGTGGTCGACAGCCAGCATGGTTAGCTTGTAGCCGTACTTCTCAGCCAATACCTGCAGAGTGGGATTCGCCTCCTTGCCGTAGGCGCTATTGTGGTAGACATGGGCGATCTTCATACCCTTAAGCTTGTCCAAGCCGCCTTCCTGCTGGGCGACGTAATTGATGAAGCCTGAAGCCTGGCTCCAGTAGCTGGTCGGGAAGTTGAAGATCCAAGGGAACACGCGCCCGTCAGCGGCGGCGGTGCGGCCATAGCCCATGGACAGTATCGGAACCTTGTCGACCGGCGCCTTCGGGATCAGCTGGTAGGTGATGCCCGTGGAGAACGGATTGACCAGCGCCGCGCCGGTCGGACCCTTGTTTTTGAGCTTCTCGTAGCATTCGACCCCGAGCTTGGTGTTGTACTTGGTCTCGCACTCCTCGAAGGTGACCTTCACCCCGTTGATGCCGCCGTCGCGCTTGTTGACGAGCGTATAGTAATCACGGAAGCCGTTGGCGACCGGGATACCGCTCGGGGCATAGGGACCGGTGCGGTAGACGAGCATCGGGATGAATTGCTCGTTCTGAGCAACAGCCTCCGCCGAAAACACGCCTGTCACGGCGATCAGCGCGCCTAGGCCGGCGATAACCAGTTTTTCGAGTCTCATATTCCCCTCCTACCTAGTGCCATTGATGGTTGATAAATTTGCGGTGAGCGAGAAACTCTAGCACGGTCCCGCCCCCGGGCAAAGATCTGGCAAAATGAAACCCCCATGATGCTAGTAGGGGAATGGCCAGCGCCTGAGTTTCTCCTTGGCGATCTGCCACAGACGTGCAAAACCATGGGGCTCGACGATCAGAAAATAGATGATCAGCCCGCCGAAGATCATCACCTCCAGGTGCTTTTGCAGGTCGGTGGCCATGGTGATACCGAACATCTGCGGCGCGTTCGTGAGAAAAACCGGTACCAGAGTGATGAACGCGGCTCCCAGAAACGAGCCGAGGATGCTGCCCAGCCCCCCGATAATGACCATGAACAGTACCTGGAACGACACATCGATATTGAACGCCTCGGTCTCGGCGCTGCCGAGCCACAGAAACAGGGTCATTGCGCCTGCCACGCCACAGTAGAACGAGGAGATCGCGAAGGCCAGCAGCTTGGTCTGGAACGGACGAATCCCGATGATCTCGGCCGCGATATCCATGTCGCGGATGGCCATCCAGGACCGTCCGATGCGCCCGCGCACCAGGTTTTTAGCGGCCAGCGCGAAGACCGCCACGAGCGTGAGTGCCACCAGATAGCGCACAGCCGCGGTAGCCTCCGGGCCTGTCACCATGATGCCGGCCATCATACGGGGCGGCGCGGTGATGGTTCCGGATGGATTGTAGTTATAGAACCAGCCGACCTTGTTGAACAGCCAGCTCAGGAAGAACTGTGCCGCCAGCGTTGCCACCGCCAGGTAAAAACCTTTGATGCGCAGGCTCGGAATGCCGAAGACAACGCCCACGCCGGCGGCGATCAGACCTGATATCAGAAAGGCGGCGATCACATTCAACTCCGGAAACATCGTGACGAGCTTGTAGGTGGCATAGGCACCCACCGCCATGAACGCGCCAGTGCCGAGGCTCAGCTGCCCCGCATAGCCGGTGAGCAGATTGAGCCCGATCGCTGCCATCGCGAACACCAGGAACGGAATGATCACGGCTTGCAACCAGTACTCGTTCGCAACAATAGGCACGACCAGGTAGGCGACCGCAAGAACCGCGAAGATGAACCAACGATCTTGCGCGATCGGGAATATCGCCTGATCGGCGACATAGCTCGATTTGAACTGCCCGGATTCTCTGTAGAACATAGTTTCGTCAGTCGTTAGTCGCGAATCGTTACCCTAAGACTAAGGACTTAGGGGCTGAGGACTGAGTATTGTAAGTTGCGTGTCTCGACGTGGTTTCCCTACGTCCTGAGATCTCAGTCCCAGTCCTGATAACCAGTTACCAATTACACCCTTTCAATGATTCTTTCTCCAAACAATCCCTGCGGTCGGAACAACAGGAACGCCAGCGCCAGCATGTATGCAAACCAGTTCTCGATGGCGCCACCGACCAGCGGGCCCCAGTAGATTTCTGCAACCTTTTCGCCCACGCCAATGATCAGTCCGCCGACGATGGCTCCCGGGACCGATGTGAAGCCGCCGAGAATCAGCACCGGCAACGCCTTGAGCGCGATCAGTGACAACGAGAACTGCACTCCGCTCTTGGCGCCCCACATAATACCGGCCACCATCGCGACGATGCCTGCCACGGACCACACGATAATCCAGATGGTTTTCAACGGGATGCCCACGGACAATGCCGCCTGATGATCATCAGCTACGGCGCGCAGCGCCCGACCCACTGATGTCTTGTGGAAAAATACCGCCAGCACGGTGACTAGCGCCGCCCCGATCGCGGCGGCATACAGGTCGAACTCGTTCAGCAATATGCCGCCCACCTCGAATGATTCGCTGGGGATACCCACATCCAACATCTTCACATTGCTGCCCCACATCAACTCACCCAGCCCTTCGAGAAAGAACGTGAGTCCGATGGTCGCCATGAAGAGGATAATGTGCTCCTGATTAACCAGCGGTCTGAGCATCAAACGCTCAATGGCGATGGCAAGCGCGACCATAACGAGCATCGTCAGAATCAGGGCCAGCCACACCGGCACACCGTGCTCCATCAGACCGACCAGCGTCAATGCGGCGAACAGAACCATTGCTCCCTGGGCGAAATTGAACACGCCGGAGGCCTTGAATATCAACACGAATCCCAGCGCGACCAGCGAGTACATCACACCGGTCAACACACCGCTGATGACGACCTCGGAGAAGAATACCGGGGAGGTCCACATATCCACGAACGGTGCAACAACGATCGAGTATAAAATCTCCATGGGCTTTTATGCCTGAGCTTAAGTCTATTGCTTACAAACCCTAATTGCGGGCCACACCCAGGTAGGCATCAATGACCTCCTGGTTAGCGCGCACTTCATCCGGCGTGCCGTCGGCGATCTTACGCCCATAGTTCAACACCACCACTCGGTCCGATATATCCATGACAACGCTCATGTCATGCTCGATGAGGACAATAGTGGTGCCGAACTCGTCGTTAACGTCGAGGATGAAGCGACACATGTCTTCTTTCTCCTCCGTGTTCATGCCGGCCATGGGTTCATCGAGCAACAACAGCTCGGGCTCGGCGGCGAGCGCGCGCCCGAGCTCGACCCGCTTTTGCAGGCCGTACGGCAACCGCCCCACCGGCGTCTTGCGAATGGCCTGGATCTCCAGGAAATCGATGATGCGCTCGACACTCTCGCGGTTCGCGATCTCTTCCCTGCGCGCGGGCCCCAGGTGCCACGCCTGCAGCAGGAAATTCTTGCGCATCTTGAGATTACGCCCAGTCATAATATTGTCGAGCGTGCTCATACCCTTGAACAGGGCGATGTTCTGGAATGTGCGCGCAATCCCCTGCGCCGCCGCCTCGTGCGTGCGCATCTGCTTGCGCGTCTTGCCCTTGTACGTAATGACCCCGTCCTGCGGGTGGTAAAAGCCGTTGACCACGTTGAGCATGGAGCTCTTGCCGGCGCCGTTGGGGCCGATAATGGCCCGGATCTCGCGCTCGCGGACGTCGAAGCTGACATTCTCCAGCGCCCGCACACCTCCGAAGGAGAGGCTGATATCCTCCACGCTTAACAACACCCCCCCAAATTGTCTGCCATGTGCCACTCCAAGCTCCGCTAGTTCACCGCGGCAACTGGCTGGACCGCAGGCACGTTGCGAAGCTCGAGGTCAGCGCTGACGGAACCCTTGCGCCCGTCCTCGAACGTTACTTCGGTCTTGATTTTGCAGCGCGCCTCGCCCGAGTAGAGCGCATCGACCAGCTTGTCGTACTTCTGTGCGACGAAGCTGCGGCGTACCTTGCGCGTGCGAGTCAGCTCGCCATCGTCTGCATCCAATTCTTTGTGCAAGATCAAGAAACGCTTGATCTGAGAAGTTGCAAGCTGTGCGTCCTTGGCGAGATCGCGGTTGACTTGCTCGACACAGCCCTGGATCAACTCGTATACCTCCTTGCGCGCAGCAAGCTCCTGGTAACTGCCGTAGGGAATACTGCGCCGCTCCGCCCAGTTCGCTACCGCCTCTAAATCAATATTGAGCAACGCCGTCGTGTAATCGCGGTCGCCACCAAATGCGACGGCCTCCTTGATATACGGAAAGAACTTGAGCTTA
Organism: Nitrospira sp.; assembly: GCA_019456345.1. GTDB lineage: Bacteria > Pseudomonadota > Gammaproteobacteria > Acidiferrobacterales > SPGG2 > VRUB01. The sequence goes on from VRUB01000003.1 coordinate 22,659, forward strand.
TTCTCGAGGTATTTGGGCGCGAACATCGAGCCATCATTGAGCTTGCCGACATCTTTTGCCCTATCAATGATCTTGAGCTGGCCGTCGTCGTCGAAGAATCCGGCATCGCCGGTGTGGACCCAGCCATCCGGCGTCTTGGTCGCGGCCGTAGCTTCGCTGTCCTTGTAATACTCCTGAAAGACGCCTGGGCTGCGGTACAACACCTCGCCGTTGTCGGCAATCTTGATCTCTACCTCTGGGGCCGGAGTGCCCACGGTGTCGAGCTTGACCTGCGCATCTGGCTGCATCGTGACAAACACGGACGCTTCCGTCTGGCCGTAGAGTTGCTTCACGTTGATCCCGAGCGATCTATAGAAATCGAAGATGTCCGGGCCGATTGCCTCGCCCGCCGTGTACGCCAGGCGTATACGAGAGAAACCTAAGGTATTGCGCAGCGGCGCGTACACAAACACGTTGCCAAGCGCATAAAGCAATCGGTCTTTGAGGGGTACCGTTTTGCCATCGAGGATGGGCGCGCCGCTGCGCCGCGCCACCGTCATGAAGTAGTGAAACAGCTTACGTTTCAGCCAGCCAGCATCCTCCATCCGGATCATCACGGTCGTGAGAATGTTTTCGTAGATGCGCGGCGGCGCAAAGAAAAAGGTCGGCCCCACCTCGCACAGATCCATCAACACGGTCGCGCTGCTCTCGGGGCAGCTGATACAGAACCCGCCCACGTAAGACTCACCGTATGAATATACATGGTCGCCAACCCACGCCATGGGTAGATACGCCAGCACCTCGTCATCTTCATGCAGATTGTCGAACTTGATGCCGTTGCGCGCCGAGATGATGACGTTGTCGTGCGTCAGAATGACGCCTTTGGGATTACCGGTCGTGCCTGAGGTGTACAAGATAACCGAGACATCGTCTCCCCGGCCGGTATCGACCTGATCCATGAAAAAGCCGGGGTTACTTGCGTCGAACTCACGTCCCAGCTTCTGAACTTCCTCGAAATCGTACAAATTCTCCTGCGTGTAGTTACGCAACCCGCGCGCATTATCGTAGATAATCAGCTCCAGTTTCGGGCACCGATCCTTGATCTCCAACAGCTTGTCGACTTGCTCCTGGTCCTCGGCCAGCGCAAACCGCGCCTCCGCATGTTCCATCACAAACTGGAGCTCTTGCGCGACCGAGTCCTGATACATCGGCACCGGGATCCCGCCCAGGCACTGGGCGGCACACATGCCCCAGTACAGACGCGGGCGATTGTCGCCAATAATGGCAAGCTTATCCCCGCGTTTGAAACCTATGGCAGCCAGGCCGCACGCAAGCGCGCGCACCTCCTGCGCGACCTCGCGCCAGCTCCACGTCTGCCAGATGCCGTAGTCCTTCTCGCGGATGGCGGGTTTTGCGCCCAGGCGCTGTGCGCGATCCAGGAGCAGCCTCGGAAACGTGTCCAGTCCGCGCGTCGGCATGGCAGCCGGGCGGACCGCATGGCTTTTTAGCGAGTCGCTCATGTCATTGCACCTTTAAAGACGGCCGAATCGACCAAGCATTCAGACGGCAGTACACAAACGTTGCAATCTTCCCGATTTAGGATGACTTTGCAATAGCTACACGGCGTTTTTTGACGGTCACCGCGCCGTGGCATGCCCGCATGAACTCCAGTGGGCCCCTACATCAACGGATTGACTGCACCCACCTCATCGTGTTAAAACAAACAGTCGTTTGTTTTCTATATTGCTATGGCAGCTCATTCCACCACCCCCGCGCCGCGCCAGGACAACCGGCGACAGCAACTGCTCGACACGGCCGCGCGCTTGTTTCGTCAACACGGTTATCACGCCACCTCCATGCGCGACATCGCGAGCGCCGTAGGCATGTTGCCTGGCTCTATTTACTACCATTTCGCCTCGAAAGACGAGCTACTGGTCACGGTCTATCGCGAAGGCGTGTCGCGCATAGCCGAACGCCTCGATGCCGCCGTGGCGGGCAAAAAAGAGCCGTGGCAGCAACTGGAGGCGGCCTGCATCGCTCATCTGCAAACCGTGCTTGACCACAGCGACTACGCGCAGGTCGTCATCCGGGTCCTGCCTGATGACGCCCCTGCGGTAAGGGTACGACTCGCGGCCTTGCGCGACCAGTACGAAGAGCGCTTCAAAGACCTGGTGGCGGCCCTCGATTTACCCGCTTACGTCGACCGGCATTACCTGCGCTTGCTGCTGCTCGGGGCGCTGAACTGGTCGCAGGTGTGGTACCGGCGCGGTGGCGACTCGCCGCGCACCATCGCGAAACGTTTCCTGCAAGTACTGCACGGAATTCAAGCGCAGCAGCGATGAGCATGAACCACCCGTTCGATGCCGATGAGCGCCCGCCCAAGGTCCTGGTCACCAAGATTGGTCTGGACGGTCATGATCGTGGGAGCCGCATTATCGCGGCGTACCTGCGCGACGCGGGCATGGAAGTCGTCTACACCGGCCCGTGGCAAGAGATTCCCGCCGTGGTCGAGCTGGCGATACAGGAGGATCTTGATGTGATCGGCGTCAGCTCGCTCGCAACCGATCACCTGCTGGTGCCGAAGCTGATGGCGGCCCTGCGCGATGCCGGCCTGGCACATATCAAGGTGGTCGTCGGCGGCATTGTGCCCGATGAGGACGAAGCCTCGCTGCTGGCCGCGGGGATAAGCAAGATATTTCACCCCGGTAGCCCGCGCGAAGAAATCGTATCCGAGATATCTCGCTTGAGCGCCGATGCACGCGCCGCATCAGGGACAACATGAAGGAGAACATGATGAACCAGCAACCGATGCAGCTAGCGCTGCCCGGGTTTGAGCGGGCCCACGCAACGTGGCGACAACAATATGCCGCACAGATTGGCGATCGCGACAGAATCTACAACCGTTCCGGCATTGATATTAAGCCGCTGTACACGCCTGACGACTGGGATAGCCATCGCTATGTGGAGGACCTGGGGTTTCCCGGCCAGGCGCCGATGACCCGCGGCATTTATGCAACCATGCATCGCGGCCGCCCCTGGAGCCAGCGCCAGCTGGTCGGTCTCGGGGTACCGGAAGACTATAACGCTCGCCTGAAAGGTATGCTTGCCGCCGGTGCCTCGGCCATCAGCCTGATTCCTTGTAACTCGGTCTATCGCGGCGTGGACATAGACGAAGTGGATCCGCTGATCTTAGGTACCTGTGGCACCATCGTGAATTCGGTCCAGGATATGGACATCTGTTTGCGCGATATTCCGATCGATAAGATCTCCACAGCACTCAACGATCCGCTTCCGTTTACCCTGCTCGCCTTCCTGCTTGCTGTCGCCAAACGCCGTGGAATCCCCTGGTCCAGGATCACCGGTACCTCCAATCAGAGCGATTACATATCCCACTTTGTCGCCAATCACATGTTTTTCCGCATCGCGCTGGCCGGATCACGGCGCATTCTGGTCGACCATCTCCAGTTCACCAACAAGCATGTGCCAAACTGGAATCCGGTGTCGGTCGTGGGCCAGCATATGCAGCAAGCGGGCGCCACACCCGCTCAGGCCATGGCATTTACGCTATGCACGGCGATTCAGTACGCGGAGGACTGCATGGCGCGCGGCATGGCGCCTGACAGCTTCTTGCCGCGTTTCACATTTTTCTTCGACCTATCGATAAGCTTCTTCGAAGAAATCGCGAAGTTACGGGCGGGGCGACGCGTGTGGTCACGGCTCACGCGCGACCGCTTGGGCGCCACGGACTCGCGTTCCTGGCATTTCAAGTTCCACGCACAGACATCAGGCGTTGACCTCACGCGGCAACAGCCCCTGAATAATATTACTCGCGTCACCGTGCAGGCGATGGCGGGTTTGCTCGGGGGGCTGCAGTCCTTGCACACGGACGCCTACGATGAGGTGTTCAGCACGCCGGTTGCCGAGGCCGCTCGTGTGGCGGTGAGCACACAGAACATCCTGCGCGACGAGGCGCGCCTTGCCGACGTCATCGACCCGTTGGGTGGCTCTTATTATATGGAGACGCTGACCAACCAGATGGAACAAGAGATCGAGAAGATTATCGTCCAAATCGATGATACCGGCGGTATGTACAGTGCCGTCGAAAGCGGGCTCGTGCAGAACATGATCGGTGCATCCGCACTGGCCTTCCAGGAACGAGTAGAACGCGGGGAACAGAAAATCGTGGGCGTCAATGCCTTTCAGGCCGACGAGGACTCCGCGCGACACGCGCCGCTTGAGCGACCCGAACCAGCCGCGATTGAAGCGCAGCTCGCGCGTCTCAAAGCCTTCAAAGCCGCGCGCGATCGCGCAAGCGTACACGCGGCGCTGGATGCGCTGGTGGCGGCCGCCAACAGCGAAAATCAAAACGTTTTCAAGCATGTGGTGGATGCCGCCGCGGCGGGAGCAACCCATGGCGAGATCATCGGGGTGCTGCGGCGCGAGCTGGGCTTCGGTGAGCCGCTGGTTATAGTGTGATCGTCATGCTACCTAGAACAGAGAAGGTTCTTTCGGATTTAAGTTGCAACCCGTCAATGGTAGGGTGGATTCGGCTGCGCTCATTCCACCCTCCGTCTTGCCCCTCACCGTTACCAACGAGGCAGGTGTGCTGCCAACGCGTCGTTGGTGACGCGCGGAACAAGGGTGAGCCGGAAACAGGCGACGATCCAGTGAATCGTCGCCCCGGCGAACGCCCGAGCCAGGAGGGCTCGGGCCGGTACCCAAGCGGAGCACGGACCGCGAAGCGCAGGGATGGAACGCGACACCATCGATTCGAGCGGAACAGGGACGTGGAGCGAAATTAAGCGGCGGTAGCACACCTGCCTCGTTCTGATCCTCTATAGGGGTATTCTTCGACACGTATTTTGTTAACGTATTAATAATATCGACCAGTCTCAGACAGGCAAATTCCGTTTCACCCGCTCGCACACATCCTTTACGGCATCCATATCGCCAGGATGCAGACCCCAATTGAGCTTCACCTCATCGCCCACGCGGCGCGGCAGAATGTGCATGTGAAAATGCTGCACGGATTGGGCGGCGCCCTTTCCATTCGCCTGCACCAAGTTTATTCCATCCGGGTTCAGGGTCTGGTTCACGACTCGGGCTATCTTTTGTACTGTCTGTACGGTTGCCGCTAGCAGCTCCGGCGAAATGGCATAAACATCTTCCCAATGTTCTTTTGGAATGACCAGCGTGTGACCCTCGTTCGCAGGGTTGATGTCCATGAATGCGATGGTCTGGTCATCCTCGTACAATTTGAAACACGGGACATCCCCCGTGACAATCTTGCAAAAGATACACTCCGAGTCAGTACGCATAATGTCTCCGTAGTTTGTAATTGGTGACTCGTGATCGGTCAACCGTGAGTCGTGACCAGCAGCGCCTGCACTGATCATAAGAGATCTCCACCTACCAGTCACCAGTCACGAATCACTGCCTACCGCCTTTCTCGCATTCCGCAAGAACGCCTCCATATGAAATCGCATTTGCCCGGGGGAGTACATGTATGTACGGCCGATCGGGCAGGCGCGCCGCGCCAGACAGCCTTGCTGCAGACAGTCGGCACCTGCCTGGCGCCCAATGTGGTCGCGGCATGTCTTCACGTCGTAGCGACCCGGCGACAACGCTGCCACCGGACAGGCAGTCAAACACGGCCGGCTCGCACAGCTTTCACACGGACTGGGGTGTGCAGCGACTTGCGGGAATTCAATCGATCGGGCAAAAGCGAGTGCCCCGCGATACGCGTGCCACAAGCCGTAGTCTGGATGGATCAAGGGTCCGATCGGTGAGGGCATGACCGGCTCGGCGCGCTGGGCCCAGCGTTGAAACGGGAGATACGGCGGCCCATCAAACGGAAACAACGCATGCGCGTCGCACGTACGCGCGAGCACCGTCAGCACCTTGCGCGTCCAGGCATCCAACGAAAGCGTTGTCCCAGACTGCCGGCGAGCACGCTGGAATGCGTGCCACATCGAATCGCCGGCGTTGCCGACAAGAACTACGGTGGCAACCGTGCCACCGTCCGGCATTGACAGCACCGCGTCCGCCGGCGTGGGGTAAAATGCGCCGCGGGTTGTGAATCCCGCGGAGCGTACGGCCGACTCAACGTGGGCGAGGTTCATCGGGCGCAATGCTATGACTCAGGGCTCGTGTCAGCATATACGAAACCGTCGCGCTCGCTGATCGCTCCCATGCGTACGGCTATGGCGTGACGAAACATCGGTCCGGCGTAGGCAAATGTATGGAACTCTCCATTTTCCCCACAGGGGTCGACGCTAGCTGGTAGATCGGCAAGCAGCTTGGCATCGTACACGCGCCCGGCAAAGGACCTCGGAAGAGATTTTACATCGACGCAGATGATACGCGCGCGCAAGCCGGCCGCTACCATTTCTTCCGCAAGCGCCTGCGTGTCGCGCCCCCATAACGGAAAGAGCGGCTCGATGCCGGTGCCCGCGAGCAGTGACTCACGATAGGCGCGAATGTCTTCGAGAAACAGATCGCCGAACACAACGGCGTCGATGCCGGCAGACTTTGCGTCCTTCAGCGCTGCGCCGACTGCCGCCTCGTAGTGCTCGTTCGAACACGGATCCGGAATGACCACTCGTTTTACGGTAAGGCCGCAGGCGTCCGCCTGCACCGCCAACAGCGATTCCGGCACCGCGTGCACGGCCACGCGGTTGGGCGGGCGGTTCACGGTTGTCAGCAGCCCCACGACCTCCACGTCCCCTTGCTGACGCAAGGTGTACAAGGCGTAAGCACTGTCTTTTCCGCTACTCCAGAATATCAGCGCCCTTCGCGCTCGCGCCTGCCCTGTAGCGTTGCGGGCCTCCATAAATGCACTGTAATCTTTTTACGACCGGTTGCAAGGCAGCGGCGAGGTTCTCATGCCGAAGGCCGGTGTTCCTGGCTTGCGGATCTTGTTACGCTTATCCGTCCTATGCGCGTGGTATCCCTGAACTGCTCCAATACTGAGATTGTCTGTGCACTCGGCTGTGCCGGGCTCCTGGTGGGCGTCGACGATCACTCTGACTTTCCCGAAGAGGTAGTTCAGCGCCTGCCCCGCGTGGGCCCCGATCTCGGCATAGATGTCGAGAAGGTCAAGAAGCTGCGGCCCGATCTGGTGCTGGCCTCGCTCACCGTTCCGGGGCACGAGCAGGTGGTAGGCGCGCTGGCACAGGCGGGTTTGCCCTATCACGCCCCCGAACCGGTTTCGCTGGAGGATGTGCACCGCGACATCCGTCAGATCGCGCAGCTCCTCGGTGTGCCGGAAAACGGGCAGGCAGTGGTGGACGACATGCGTCGCCGCATGGTGCCACGCGATGGGCACGCGCCTCGCCACCGGCCCAACATACTGGTGCAGTGGTGGCCCAAGCCCGTTATTGCTCCCGGCAGGCATAGCTGGGTCAATGGCCTGCTGACCGCAGCGGGTGCCGACAACCCGCTGGCGGACCGTGACGTTAAGAGCATGCCGTTAGAAGACGCCGAGGTACGTACGCTCGATCCCGACGCGATTGTCATTTCCTGGTGCGGTGTACCACCGGAGAAATATCGACCGGAGGTCATTTATCGCAATAAGGCATGGCAAGGTATGAAAGCGCTGGCTCGCCAGCACATCTATTGTGTACCTGAGGGTCATCTGGGGCGACCTTCACCGCGTCTGGTAGATGGCTACAACGCATTGCGGACAATCGTGCAGAAGTTAGGGCAAGAACCATAAACAGACCAAACAAAAACCAACGCCAAGGCGCGGGGAGCCCGAAGTTTTTCCAATCTAAAGAACCCTTTGCGTCTTTGCGCCTTTGCGTTGAGTTGTTCAAGCGGACACCGTATGAGTACATCGTTTGATCTTTCCGGGGAAGTAGCGCTGGTTACCGGAGCATCGAGTGGTCTCGGTCGCCACTTCGCGCAGACGCTCGCCAGCGCCGGGGCCAGGGTCGTAGTGGCCGCGCGTCGCAGGCAGCGGCTGCAAGCGCTGGCCGCGCAGATCGAATCCGAGGGCGGCCACGCGCTGGCGCTTTCCATGGACGTGACCGAGGCCGAGAGCGTGGCTGAGGCATTCGCAACAGCACAGGATAAGCTGGGCCCGGTGACCGTGGTCGTGAACAATGCCGGCGTGATCAGCGCCGATGCTGCATTGGAAGTCAAAGAACGCGATTGGGACCGGGTTGTGAACACCAATCTGAAGGGTGCCTGGCTGGTCGCGCAGGAAGCAGCGCGGCGGCTGGTTGCTGCCGGTGTTGGCGGCAGTATCATTAATATCGCATCGATTCTCGCGGTGCGCGTTGCCGGCCACACGGCGCCCTACGCGGCGTCAAAAGCAGGACTCATGCACCTGACGCGAGTGCTGGCGCTCGAGTGGGCGCGTCATGGTATTCGCGTGAACGCTATAGCCCCGGGCTATGTGGAGACGGAGCTTAACCGTGAGTTCTTCGCAACTCCCACGGGCCAGGCCATGATCAAGCGCATTCCGCAGCGCCGGTTGGGCAAACCCGAAGATCTCGATGGTGCATTGTTGCTGTTGGCGTCCGACGCCTCACGGTACATGACAGGCAGCACGATCGTCGTCGACGGCGGGCATCTACAATCCACTCTCTAAATTAAGGACAGCCATGGATTTCACACTGGGCCCAGAGATAGAGGATTATCGGCAACGCGTTCGCGCGTTCGTTGACAAGCACATTATACCGCTCGAATCCGACCGCGACGCCTACAATCGAGGCGAAAATATCAGCGACTCGCGTCTGCAGCCGTTGCGCGTGAAAGCCAGATCCGAAGGCTTGTGGTGTTTGCAAATGCCCAGTGAGCGTGGGGGTCAAGGGCTCAGCATGGTCGGGATGGCGGCATGTTATGAGGAAATGGGCCGCTCGATCTTCGGACCGGTCGTGTTCAATTGCGCCGCGCCCGACGACGGCAACATGATACTGCTTAATAAGGTCGGCACCGTCGCGCAAAAGGATCGCTGGCTGCAACCTATCATCGATGGCGAAGCGCGCTCGGCCATCGTGATGACAGAACCTCATCCCGGTGGCGGCTCGGATCCAGCCGGCATGATGCGCACGACGGCCACCAGGAAGGGAGACAAGTGGATTATCAATGGTCATAAGTGGTTCATTACCGGCGCCGAAACCGCCGCGCACCTGATCCTTGTGGCTCGCACGTCGGATGATCCTCGCAGAGGGCTTACCGCGTTTTTCTTTCATCGTGATGATCCCGGCTGGGACATCGTGCGGCGCATCCCGATCATGGGCCCAGAGGAACACGGCGGTCACTGCGAGCTGAAGTTCGACGGGCTCGAGATAGCCGATGAAAATCGACTCATGGGAGTCGGCGACGGTCTCAAGGTCGCCCAGATACGTCTGGGTACGGCACGATTGACCCACTGTATGCGCTGGTTGGGAATGGCCCGGCGTGCGTTGGAAATTGCGACGCACTACGTGCGTGAACGCGAAGCGTTTGGCAGCACGCTTGCCGAGCATGAAGCGGTGCAGTGGATGCTCGGCGAGGCCGCGATGGACGTGCAAATCGGGCGGCTGCTGACAATGCACGCCGCGTGGAAACTCGACCAGGGGGACTTCGCGCGCAAAGAGGTGTCGATGGCGAAAGTCCTGGTGGCCGATACCTTGCACAAGGCCATTGACACCGCAATCCAGCTGTGTGGTGCCAAAGGTTATTCCAAAGACACCATACTGGAGTGGATGTATCGCTATGCACGTCAGGCACGCCTCGTCGATGGCGCGTCTGAGGTCCACAAGATGGTACTGTCACGCAATCTTCTTCAGTCGGGAACAGATTTCTGGTCATGGGGCTGAATGAGAACGAGATGCGCGCAGCAATTGCGAAGTTCGTCGCGCGCGCCGCCGGCGCTCGTTCCGTAAACGTGCTGGAGCTCAGGCCGTTGCACGGCGGCGCCATCCAGGAGAACTATGCGCTCGAGCTCGAGATCAGCGGCGGTGAGTTCGCGGGGAACCGGTCGCTGGTGCTCCGCACGGACTCGCCATCGCAGGTGGGCGCGAGCTTGTCACGAGCGCAGGAGTTTGCCGTACTGCAGGCAGCGTTCGCGGCGGGGGTGAGCGTGCCCGAGCCGCTGTGGCTTTGTGAGGACAGCTCGGTAACCGGCAAGGCCTTTCTTCTTATGGAGAAAGTTCCGGGCTTGGCCGCCGCGCGGGATCTCGTACGTGGGCCACTGAGTGACGAGGCGCGCGAGGCGCTGGTCGAACGGCTTGGGGAAGAATTGGCGCGGCTGCATCGCATCAAACCCCCTGTTGCCGCGCTCGCCTTTCTGCCGATACCGCACCACGCCGCCGCGCTCACACGTGTGGCGCTTTACCGTCAGTATCTGGATGCATTGCCCTCATGCCAGCCCGCGCTCGAATGGGGTCTGCGCTGGCTCGAGCGCCACGCGCCGCCGCCTTGCGAGCCAATGTTATGTCATTGTGACTACCGCACCGGCAACTATATGGTCGACGGAGCCCGGCTTACGGGAATTCTTGACTGGGAGTTCGCAACGTGGAGCGACCCGTACGAGGACCTCGGATGGTTTTGCGCACGCTGCTGGCGCTTCGGCGCCTGGGACAAAGAGGCCGGTGGCATGGGTAGTCGCGCCGCCTTTTATCGCGGATATGAACGCGTCGCCGGCGCTGCAGTTGATCCCACTCGGGTCGCCTACTGGGAGGTCATGGCGGCCGTGCGCTGGGCGATCATTGCGCTGCAGCAAGCCGAGCGTCATCATTCGGGGGAGCAATCGTCATTGGAGCTGGCGCTGACGGGCCGCATGGTGCCGGAGATGGAACTCGATATGCTCATGCAGATCGATCACATCGAGAGACGGGAGAGCGCGCATGCCTGACCGCCCGACAGGCGCAGAGCTGCTCCAAGCGGCACGCGAGACGTTGTTAAGCGAGCTGGCGGCGCAGCTACCCGCCGAGCAAAAGTACCCTGCACTCATGGTCGCCAGCGCCATGGGCATCGCCGCGCGTGAGGCTGAAATCGGGAGCGCGGTCCTGGACGTAGAATCGGACATGTTTGCGCAGCTCTACGGCGAGCAGAGTATGACGCAGGCCGGTACCGAGGGCGCCGAGCAGCTTGCCGCTTTGCGTGCGCGCCTGGCGGATGAGATTCGCTGCGGAAAATTTGATGGTGAGCCTGGCGATCGACTGCGCCTGATGCTGCTCGAGTGGGTATGCGCACGCCTGCGGGTCAGTAACCCGAAGTACCTTAAGGCGGCGGGGTTTGGCGATGAGTAGCCCGGCAACACTCAACGCAAAGGCGCAAAGGATGCAGAGTTTTTGTGATTTGACGATAGCGGCTTAAGACTCTTCGTCTTTGCACCTTGGCGTTGAGCAGATCTCGTTGAGCAGATCTAATGATGCGAAGGAATTCGCTATGAACACGTTCGATCAGCACCTCGTAAAGAATGCGGCGAACTTTACGCCGCTAACGCCGCTAAGCTTCCTCGCGCGCTCGGCCGCAGTCTATCCCGCGAAGACTGCCGTGATTCACGGGGGCACACGATTCGACTACGCGACTTTTTACGCGCGCTGCCGGTGTCTGGCGTCAGCACTCGCCGGTCGCGGCATCGGCCTCGGCGATACGGTCGCGGTAATGGCACCGAACGTGCCCGCACTGCTGGAAGCGCACTATGGGGTGCCGATGTGCGGGGCCGTCTTGAACGCGCTGAACATTCGGCTCGATCCGAACACCATAGCGTTCATTTTGAAACATGGCGAGGCAAAATTGCTGATTGCCGACCGTCAGTTCGCCGACGTTATCGGCAAGGCCACGTCGCAGCTGGACAATCCGCCGACCGTGATTGATATCAATGATCCACTCAGTGAGGCGGGCTCGGCAATCGGCGAGAAAGACTACGATGCGTTTCTTGACGAGGGCGATCCGGATTACAGTTGGCAGCTTCCGCGGGACGAGTGGCAGGCGATTTCGCTCAACTACACTTCGGGCACCACCGGTAACCCCAAGGGAGTCGTGTATCACCATAGAGGGGCCTATCTGAATGCACTCGGCAACATCCTGGCATTGGGGCTGCGCGCCGATTCCGTGTACCTGTGGACTTTACCGATGTTTCACTGTAATGGCTGGACCTACACCTGGGCCGTTACCGCCGTCGGCGGCACACACGTGTGCTTGCGCCAGGTCGATCCGGCGCTCGTGTTCGCATCCATCGCGGCGAACGGCGTCACCCATATGTGCGGCGCCCCCATCGTGCTCAATGCGCTGATCAACGCGCCTGAAGAAGCCAAGAAAACATTTCCCCAGGTCGTCGAGGCCGTCACCGGCGGCGCTGCGCCGCCAAGTACTGTTATCAGCAAAATGGAGGCAATGGGTTTTCACGTCATCCATCTCTATGGGCTCACGGAGAGCTTTGGGCCGGCAACCCTGTGCGCCTGGCAGGACGATTGGGATACCCTCGACAAGGCAAAGCAAGCGGACATGGTCGCCCGTCAGGGCGTAGGCTACTCCACTTTGGAAGACGTCCGGGTGGTGAATCGTGAAACCCGATCCGACGTTCCCACCGACGGCCAGGTCATCGGTGAGATTTGGCTCAAAGGCAACACGGTCATGAAGGGATATCTCAAGAACCCGAAAACCACGGACGAAGCCTTCGCCGACGGCTGGTTCCACACCGGGGATCTAGCGGTCGTACATTCGGACGGTTACGTCGAGATCAAGGATCGCGCCAAGGACATCATCATTTCTGGCGGTGAAAACATCTCGAGCCTCGAGGTGGAAGAAGTGCTTTACAAACACCCGGCCGTCATGGAGGTCGCTGTCGTGGCGCAGCCGGATGAATACTGGGGTGAAATACCTTGCGCCTTCGTAACGCTCAAGCCGCACGCCAGCGATGTCGGGGAAGCCGACATCATCGGTTTCTGCCGCAACAACTTGGCTCACTTCAAGGCACCGAGGAAGGTCGTGTTCTGCGAGCTACCCAAGACCTCCACCGGCAAGGTCCAGAAGACTGTGCTGCGTGAGCGCGCACGTTCGCTGTCGGATTCGCCGAACTAACCCTAGCTACCCAGCCGCGCACCCACGGACCCTGCCGCCGGACGGCCCTAGCTCGGCCCTCAGGCCAGCCCGGACGCCTGGCAATGCCGCATCGGCGCGATGCCTGCCAGCAGGCTGTCATGAGCATACGCAGGTAGTCGAGCCCCTGTCTGCGCCGTTGCCCGGCCCATCGGGCCGGGAGTGCCGGGGCGGGTAGCGGGTCGAAAACCGATTGTCTTTCCGCGCATTGCCGTGGCGGCCCCGTCGGTCCGAACCGTGCGCGGCCTCGTGCTGACACGCGCCCGACGCACGCTACACTAAGTAAGGTAGATAGCGGGTGAGCCGAGGGGCCGGTGGTAAATAAACGCCTATTGTCAGCGTGGGTAACAGCATTCCTGGTAATGCTGGGTGGTGAGGTGCATGCGCTCACTCCACAAATACAGCTCCGCCAGCTCGACCACGCGGCGCAGTCGCTGAAGCAGGAGGTCTTCAAGCTCAACCGGGATCTGCTAATCCTCGGAGAGGAGCTGCGCTACCCCGCTGCGACGCGAGTCGCCGTGTTCTTGTCGGTGGATGCAAACCAGTCATTCCAGCTGAAATCCGTTGAAATCACGATTGACAACGAGGTGGTAGCGAGTCACCGATATACCGAGCGCGAGACCTCCGCACTCGTTCGCGGCGGGGTGCAACGGATCTACGTGGGGAATCTGGCCATTGGTGAGCACGAGCTCAATGCATCTGTCAGCGGCAAAGTTGCGAGCGGTAAAGATTACCGGCAAAGCGGCTCGATGATCTTTTACAAAAGGAACGGCCCGAAGTTCGTCGAAATGACTATCGTAAAACCCGCAGGCAAGCGACAACCCGAGCTCCACCTGCCGATGACGGTAGCGGACCGTCAGGCACGGCACGTGAAGGATCCCTATTTTGGGACGGTATTGTTCAATGTTTATCAGCAAAAATATTTTTCGACGGTGACTGGCCTGCTGGCGGCACAAGCAACAAATAACTTGTCGCAACACCAGCACGAGTCGCAGTGGCTACTGGGCGATCTGTATCTTGCTTACGGGCTCCACCGCCAAGCCGCGCGGACGTTTGCGCGTTTGATGGACCAGGGTACACCGCCCGATGTAGCTGCGCGTGCTCGCTTTTATCTCGCGAAGAGGTGGTACCAGCGCGGCGATGTCAAACGGGCACAAGATGAGTTACTGCGTATGCAAGACCCGCTACCGGCGGATATCAAGGATCAACAGCAAGCGCTTCTGGCTCTGGTTCTTATGAAACGAAACCGCCCGGGCGAGGCCGTAGCCGTGCTGAGTCAGCTGCGAGGCAAATCGGGACGGGCCACCTATGCGCGCTACAACATGGGTGTGGGCCTAATACAGATCGGGCGCACCCAGGAGGGCGTGGCGCTATTGGGGAAGATCGCGCGCATGCGCGCCAGGAATGACGAAATGCTGGCGCTGCGAGACAAGGCGAACCTGGCGCTGGGTTTCGCGTTCCTCGGCCTGCCCGACCCCGGTAAGGCGAAATCCTACTTCCGCGAGGTGCGCCTCAGCGGACCGTTTTCCAACAAAGCGTTGCTCGGGCTCGGTTGGGCGCTGTCCGCCAGGGGCAAGCACAAACAGTCCCTGGTGCCGTGGATGGAGCTGCAGAAAAGAAACGGGGTCGACGTCGCAGTGCAAGAGGGCCTGCTGGCGGTACCGTACGCCTTGGCTGAGCTCGAAGCCTATAAACAGGCATTACAGAACTACGAGAACGCCATAGCCGTGTACAACGCCGAGATCGAGCGACTGCGACAAACGGTCGAGGATTTGCGTACAGGCAAGCGCCTGGCAAGCGTCGTTCCGCGAAGTCAACCCACTTTGACGGAGCGGATCTCGCCAGAGCAAATATTGCCCGACACGCCGGAAAACCGCTATCTCATCCGGCTGTTCGCGAGTAACGACTTTCATGAAGCACTTAAGAACTATCGTCACATGCAGACTCTGGCACGGCACCTGGATTGCTGGTCTGCGGCACTGGCTGGCAGCAACGAGCAAGACCTCGCGAGGGCGATAGCAACCGTTGAGCAAGAGCTTGCGAAAGCGCCCGGCAATGCAACTCTGGCCGATGACCAGGAAAATTGCGGACGGTTAATCGACTCGCGACATTGGCAATTCAGCCGTGGCTACAAGCCAAGCTTGTGGCAAACCAATGCCACCAGCAGCGCGCCCGCTGCGGCAATTGCCGCCGCGGGCTCGCGCATCTCCGTCTCGCAAAATGCACCACAGCGAGAGGATGAAAGCCGCGAAGCCGCGGTCACGCGTCTCAGCGAGCTTCGCGCCCGCGTATCCCAGCTCAAAGCGGAAGTCGCTCGCGCCGTGGGCGCCCACGAGCAATACCTGCAGGACCGCGCGGCACAGGAGCTCGAGCGCCAGAAACAGCGCCTGCGGGCCTACGTCACGCAGGCGCGATTCGGCATCGCGCAAATTTACGATCGCGCATCAAATCGCGCCCAGTAAGCACGATGTCAACTCGCTGTTACACCGCACTGATTCTTGGTCTCGTTTTAACGGGGTGTGTCTCGGCGCCGACCGATAACACAATCAAAAGCATCGAGGAGCAGGAAATTCAAGTACAAAGACAGGCCCCGGAGCAAACCGGGCGAGCGAAGGCGATCGAGAGTTACCGCGAGTTCTTGCATAAGGAAGAGAACGACCTGCTGCGGGCCGAGGCGATGCGACGGCTGGCGGACCTGGAGTTGGAGCGGTCTGAAGCTGCCTATCTCGAGGAGGTAAGAAAACTCGAAACAGATACGAAAAATAAAGATGTGCTCAAACCGGCCGATTACGCCAAGGCTATCGAAACTTATCGAGAGCTGCTCCGGACTCATCCGAGTTACGCGGGGAACGATCACGTGTTATACCAGCTTGCCCACGCCTATGAGCAGAGCGGGAACTACCCTCAAGCTCTCCGCACCCTGAATCAGCTGGTTACGTTGTATCCGAACGTGAAGTTCATTGACGAGGTTCAGTTTCGGCGCGGTGAGCTCCTTTTTGTAATGAAGTCATACCGTAAAGCCGAACGCGCGTATCGCGCCGTTCTGAAAATTGGCGACACGTCACTATATTTCGAGAGAGCGCTGTACAAGGGCGGGTGGTCACAATTCAAACAATCACGTTACGATTCAGCGCTTAAATCGTTTTTCAGCCTGCTTGACCGCAATTTCAGCAAGAACAAATCGGGGCGATCCACAGCTGCGCCGAAACCGCGAGCCGAAAGGGAGCTCAATAATGACACATTCCGGGTAATTAGCTTGAGCTTCTCTTATCTTGGCGGCGAGAAATCAATTACCAAGTATTTCAAAAAAAACGGCACACGCCCCTACGAGGCCCCGGTCTACAACAACCTAGGCCGCCTGTATATCGCGCAAGAACGTTACCAGGATGCGGCCAATGTCTTTATCGAGTTTATCAAGCAGCATGCGAACGACCGCCGTGCACCGAGCTTCCAGTTGAAGGTCATCGAGGCCTATACGCAGGCGGGTTTTCCGACACTGCTGATCACGGCCAAGGAGGATTATGTCGTCCGCTATGGTGTCGGCACCAAATTCTGGGCCATGCACGACGATGACACCCACGTATCGATTGCACCGCATCTGAAGAGCAATATCGAAGATCTTGCGCGTCATTTCCACGCGCGGGCGCAACGCACCGGAAAAACTACAGATTACGATCTGGCCGCCCGCTGGTACGCAGAGTTCGTGGACGAGTTTCCAGACGACGCGCGCGCGCCCAGAATGATCTTCTTGTTAGCGGAGACGCTGTCGGAGGGAAAACGGTACGCCGAAGCAGCGATCCAGTATGAAAAAACGGCCTACGAGTTTCCACCGCATGCCGATAGCGCCGAAGCGGGTTACGCTGCGTTGCTCGTCCACAAGAAACGCGAACAGCAGCTACGCGGCCGCAAGCAACAAGAGTACCAGCAACGTACCATCGCGAGTGCGTTGCGCTTCGGGAATGCCTTCCCTCGCGACAAGCGGGCAGCCGCCGTTCTAACCAAGGCTGCGGAAGACCTGTTTGCCTTGAAGCAACCGGAGCCAGCAGCCCAAGCCGCGCGCCGTGTTATTGCCATGAAGCCACAGCCAGCACTGCGCCGCACAGCCTGGACCGTTGTTGCCCATGTCGACTTTGACAAGGGGTCTTACCGGCAAGCTGAAGCGGCCTACAAGGCGGTGTTGCGTCTCACACCGGGCGGTGATCCGCAACGTCCCGCACTGGTCGAGCGTCTGGCCTCATCTGTTTACAAGCAAGGAGAGCAACAACGCGCCACTGGCGACCTGCGCGGTGCTGTGACGCATTTTCTTCGGGTGAAGAACATCGCACCAACCTCAGCGATAACGCCCACCGCCGAGTACGACGCGGCCGCGGGCCTCATCGCCTTGAAGGACTGGCGTGGTGCAGTGAAGGTGCTTGAGGGATTTCGCAGAGAATTTCCAAACCACTCACTGCAACGCGATGTCCCTGAAAAGCTGGCGGCGGCCTACATGGAAGGCCGGCAATGGTCGCGCGCAGCGGCGGCGTTCGAGGAAATCGCGCAGCGCCGGCAAGACCCACGGGTACAGCAGGAAGCTCTCTGGCAGGCCGCCGAGCTGTATGAAAAGGACGCGCGCAACGAATCCGCAGCCGCTGTATACAAACGCTACGTCGCCCTGTTTCCGGGCTCCTTCGAGCGCGCCATGGAGGCACGCTACCGGCTCGCGCAGCTCTATGCCAAGGGCGGGCGTCGCGCAGACTACTATTATTGGCTAGGCAAGATCGTTGCGGCGGCAGATGCCGGTGGACGGGCACAGACCGATCGCACCAACTATTTGGCGGCAAAAGCCACGTTTTTGCTCGCGGAACGCGCGCACCAGCAGTTTCGGAAGGTACGTCTGGTGATTCCGCTGCGGCAAAGTCTCAAGGCCAAGAAGCAGAAGATGCAGGTAGCGCTGAAGGAGTACGGGCGCGCGGCCGATTACGGCGTTGCCGAGTTTACAACGGCAGCGACCTATCGCATCGCCGAGGTCTACCACAGCCTGAGCCGGGATCTGCTGACTTCAGAGCGGCCACGTGGGTTGTCTCCTCAGGAGCTCGAACAGTACGACGTGTTGCTTGAGGAGCAAGCCTATCCGTTCGAGGAGAAGGCAATCGAAATTCACGAGATAAACGTGCAGCGCGTTACCGACAACGTTTACGACGAATGGGTAAGAAAGAGCTTCGAGCAGTTGCGCAATCTGCACCCGGTACAGTATGCAAAGTTTGAAAAAAGCGAGGCCGTGAGCGATGCGATCAAATAGCGCCCTGGTATTTTCGCTGGTTGTGTGCGTGGCCTGGCTTTCCGGTTGTACCGTGCCCGCACAGCGTCCGGTCGAATCGCAACCCGCTGCGACAGCGGCAGGTGCGTCCAGCGCGGGCAAAACATCGACTATCGACCCGCTGGCTATGAGAGAGCACGAACGCGCGCTGGCAGCAATAAAGGCAAAACGCAACGCGCAGGCAGAACAAATACTGCTGGCGATGACACGGAGCTACAGCCAGTTCGCCGGACCTCATGTGAACCTGGGCATCATTTATCACCGAACTGGGCGGGATCGTGAGGCAGAGCAAGCGTTCCACCAGGCTATCGCGATCAATCCGGAGCGGGCAGACGCTTACAACCACCTTGGCATTGTGATGCGCGAAAATGGGCGCTTCAGTGAGGCGCGCGAAGCATACGAAAACGCCCTCAAGATTGATCCTTCTTATGCCTATGCGTACCTCAATCTGGGCATTCTCTACGACTTGTACCTGTTGAACGCCAAGAAGGCACTGAAACATTACGAGCTGTATCAAAAGCTGGTGAGCACGCCCGATCCCGGCGTGGCCAAATGGGTGGTGGATCTAAGAAGACGTATGAAGCGCCATCAAAAGACTGCGGGGAGGTAACCATGATGAAGCACCTTGTCACTGTGCCCCTGCTCTTGTACGCGCTTGCAATGACAAATGTGCACGCGCAGGATCGTGTGGAGCTGCCGGGAACCTCGATTATCGGAAACCGAGAGCTGCCAAAGGTTCTGTACATCGTTCCCTGGAAGCGACCGAACGCGGACAACCTGATGGGAAATCCCGTTGGAAGGCTGGTTAATGAGGCCCTCAGCGCTGTGGACCGCGATGTTTTTCTCAGACAAATCGAGTATCACGACATTATTGCCAATACCCACACCTCAACCGACTCGGTGTTAAAGAAATAAATTCCCTGTCATTTATCGCTTTAGAATTCTGTTTGGAGGTTACTATGGAAACTTACGGCACGATAGTCCGTTTCTTTCAAGACGGCGGCATATTCATGTATCCGATCATGATTGTGCTCGCATTAGGTATAAGCATCGCTATTGAACGTTATTTCCATTTGAGCCGTTCGACCAGCGTAAACAAAAAAACCTGGCACGAGCTTATGCCGCTGATTAAGGCAGGAGAATATAAAAGGGCGCTTGCCGTATCCACAGAATCCAAGGCAGCTATCGGAAAGATCATGAACTATGGCCTTTCACGCACCACAACGGCGCGGCGGCGCGATGATATCGAAACTGCCATGGAAGAAGGTCTAATGGAAGTCGTGCCGTCTCTGGAAAAACGTACGCACTATATCGCCACGTTCGCGAATATTGCGACGTTGCTGGGGCTACTCGGCACCATCGTCGGTCTTATCAGCGCCTTTACCGCCGTCTCACACGCGGATCCCGCAGAAAAGGCAGATCTTTTGTCGGCAAGCATCTCGGTTGCGATGAATACCACGGCATTCGGCCTGATGGCGGCAATCCCGCTGCTGCTCATCTACTCGGTCCTACAGTCCAAGACCACCACGTTGGTCGATAGCCTGGAGATGGCATCGGTCAAGTTCATAAACATGCTCACGGAGCAGAAGAAGGCAAGCGGAGCCTAATCATGAGATACCGCAGGCGGCGACTGAAAAACGACACGACGGAGTTAAATATCACCGCCTTTATGAATCTCATGGTGATACTCGTGCCGTTCCTGCTGATCACTGCGGTGTTCTCACCCATCACGATAATGGAACTGAATCTGCCGCCGGCGTCCTCAGGCGAGCTGAGTTCGAAAAAAGACCTGGAGCTGGAAATCATCCTGCGCAAGGATGCGTTGGTGGTGGGTGACCGAAATAGCGGATTGATAAGGCGCATCAAAAACAACGGCGGCGCCTATGATCTGGAATCGTTGTCGCAGCTCCTGCAACAGATCAAGGCGCAGTTTCCCGACAAGGACAATGCGATGATCTTGGCGGAAGCGACGACTTCTTATGACTCCCTGGTACAGGTAATGGATGCCGTGCGGCTCGTGGAGGTACTGCAGGATGAGTCGCTCGTACAGGCCGAGCTGTTTCCCGACATATCCATTGGTGATGCGCCGATGGCCGCCACTGCCCGCAAACGACGCAAGCGGTAACGAACCATGAAGCTGTCGCGCAGAGCCATAAGAATGCAACGTCACCATGACCGTAGAAAGCCATTTACCGGCTTTAACATGGTGGCGCTGATGGACATCTTTACGATACTCGTGTTCTTCTTGCTGGTGAACTCGGGCGAGGTACAGGTGCTGCCCACAACCAAGAGCTTGAAGTTGCCGGAATCCGTCGCCACCAAGAGGCCGGAAGAGACCCTGGTGATAATGGTCACTGATCAGGACATCCTGATCCGAGGTAAAAGGATCGTATCTGTAGCCGCCATTATTGATTCCCCGTCGCTGGTGATCGAGCCGTTAAAAGCAGAGTTGGATTATCTTTCCAAGCGTTCTCGGGGCAAGCGCGAATCATCCACCCGGCGTGCAATCACCATTATGGGGGACAAAGAGATTCCCTTTAAGCTTCTGAAGAAGGTAATGGTTACCTGCACGCGTGCTAACTACACAACCATTTCGCTCGCAGTTCTGAAGAAAACGCGCCAGGGAGACTAAGACGGTGACGGTTGCGCAACTCTCCTACCACTCACCTTATCTCCCGTGGTTGGTATCGCAGGAGGAAAAACGCCGTTTTCGGAAGATCGTCCAATGGGTCTTTGGCCTTTGTCTTGTGCTCGCGCTCATCGTGCCGTTTCTGCCGGTCCCGGAAGTCGATCGTGAGAAGGCCGAAACCTTGCCGCCCCGGATGGCCAAGCTGGTTCTCGAGCGCAAGAAAGCCAAGTCCCCTCCCCCGGTCGAGGCACCGGTGCTCGCGCCGAAACAGCAAAAAACAAAAAAGCCGCCCAAGCTGAAAAAGCAAATGAAACCGGAGAAGACGGTGCAGGACGTACGAACAGCCCGCAAGAAAGTCGAGCGTGCCGGTCTGCTTGCGTTCAAGGATGAGCTCGCGGCGTTGCGTGATAACTCGGTTGTGGCGGGGTTGAAAAAAGACAGGCGATTGCAACGGGGATCCGGTGAGACAGCGCCAAAGCCGGAGCGTTTCGTGATCGTCGCGAACGCAGCCAAAACAAGCGGCGGGATTAACACGTCGGATCTCAGCCGCGATACCGGCGGCAGCACCCTTTCCGGGCGGACAAGCACCAAGGTCAACAGTCCGATTAGCCGCACCCAACAAGCACGCGCATCGCGCAGCCGAAACCGGCGCAAGGCATCACGTACCATCGAAGAAATACAGCTGGTCTTCGACAGAAATAAATCGGCCATTTACACGATTTATAATCGTGCGCTGCGCAAGGATCCTACGCTGGAAGGCAAGGTCGTTCTGAAAATAACCATCAAGCCCTCCGGAAAGGTCACGGCCTGCGAGATCGTGTCTAGCGAGCTCGGCGATCCCAAACTCGAGCGAAAGATCGTTACACGGGTTATGCTTTTTGATTTCGGCAACAAAGACGTGGAGACCATGGTAGTCACCTACCCAATAGATTTCCTGCCTTCTTAAGACTCTGGCTCCGACGCAGCACGGGCGGAAACCGGTGAAACCCGGCGCCGGGTGCTGACACCGACGGCAGCCAGCGTGTGAGGTAGTGCGTGCTCCGCGTAGTAACAACGTCCACTTCACGACCCGCACGGTTGGAATGCAGAAGCTACACGTTCTAACGCACAAAGAAGAGCTCGACCCGCAGCGCTTATCCGACAAGGTGGTGGTCGTACTGGATGTGCTGTTTGCCACCTCCACCATGATCGCGGCCTTGCAGCACGGGGCAGCGAACGTGACGCCTGCCATGGATGAGGCCGCCGCGCGCGCGGAGACATTGAAGTGCGCTGACGGCCGTTACGTCCTGGCAGGCGAGTGGCATCGCAAGCGCATCCCCGGTTTCGCGCACTACGCCCCGCTGGCGTTGCTCGCGCATGACGTCAGCGACAAACGGGTGATCTACGCGACCACCAACGGCACGGTGGCGCTGCTGCAGGCCGCAAGCGCGCCCCATGTTTACGCCGCGGCGCTGCTCAACGGCGACGCGGTGGCACGCCATATCTGCGCGACCCACTCCGAGGAGACCGTACTTATTCTGTGCGCCGGTTCGCGCAGCGCTTTGACACTGGAGGACCTGTACGGGGCCGGGTTGCTGGCGGACCGACTTGTGGCCGGGCTCGAACAACGTTGGGCATTGACCGACACCACTCAGGCGGCGCTCAGGCTCTACCGCAGCGGCGATGCACTCGAATGCCTGCAAAATTCTCGCATTGGCCGCATCATGAAAGCCGACGGCTTGGCCGAAGAGGTCCGCTTTGCCGCCCGCGTAGACGTGTTCGACATTGTACCCGCCTTGGTAGACGGCCGGCTGAAGCCTGTTAACGGCGCCGCGCAGGAGCCCCCGATACCGACTGCAAGGCCTTAGCGTATGCCTTACCTGACCGTAGGAAAGCAGCGTCTCGAGTATGAATGGATCGGCCCGGGACCCGCTGAGTCACCAACCTTGGTGTTTCTGCACGAAGGGCTCGGGTGCCTTGGCATGTGGAAAGACTTTCCACCACAGCTGGCGGCGCACACCGGTTGCGGTGCGTTCATCTACAGCCGTAGCGGTTATGGCGATTCGACGCCTTTGGCACGCCCGCGCACCTCGCGATATCTTCATGACGAAGCATTGACCGTGCTTCCGGCAGTTCTGCAGGCGATGGAAATCAGCCAGCCTATCCTCATCGGCCACAGTGACGGCGCCTCACTCGCGCTCATCTACGCCGGTAGCGACACATCCGCGGCACGCGGGCTGATTCTTGAAGCCCCTCATGTCTTCGTTGCGGACGTAACGCTTGACGGGATCCGGCGCGCCGGCGAGACCTACCGCAGCACCGATCTCGCGCAAAAGCTTGCGCGTTTCCATGGTGATCAGACGAATGCGGTTTTCTGGGGCTGGTACGACACTTGGCTAAGCCCCGAGTTTCGCGACTGGAACATCGCGGAATACCTGCCACAGATCAAATGCCCAGTCATGATTATCCAGGGAGAGGGTGACGAATATGGTACGAAAAAACAGGTCGACGCGATTACCTCGCAGATCGCTGGGCCGGTCGAGGTGGTGATGCTGTCCGATTGCGGCCACACGCCGCACCGCGACCAGCGCGAGCAAACGACGTGGGCCGCAGTGCCGTTCATCAAGCGTGTGGTGAGCGCTGCGATGAAAGCTGCAGGCGGTGCCGGTGCTTCGGGCGCTTGAGAACCCACCACCAAGTGTTGCTGCTGCACTACTTGCGACGGGGCTGCTTGCGCCTCGAAGGGTATTGTGAACGGTGTTCCAGTTCCCGCATCCATTGCTTGTGCTCGGACCAGCTCCCGCCACGGGGATGCTTCTTGATGACCTTTAACACGGTGTGGTGCTCGCGGGCACTGCGTTCCAACA
>VRUB01000211.1 GCA_019456345.1 Nitrospira sp.
CGGGTCTTCTGGGTCGGTCGATTCAACTGGAGGACGACAGCTACACGGTGGTTGCAGTCATGCCGCAGTGGTTCGACTACCCCCACGGCACGGACATGTGGCGCGCGTTCACCAACACGGAATATCAAGACGACGATCGCGAACGGCACGTGGTCGCACGCCTAGCCGCGGGCGTCTCGATCGGCCAAGCGACGGCAGATGTCGAGCAGATCGCGGCGCGCGTCGAGGAGTTGAACGCAGACAACGAGAACGTCACCGCATGGGTCCAGCCCCTACACGCGATGTTGGTGCGGGATGTGCGTGCTCCCTTGGCTGTACTTCTCGCCGCCGTTGGCCTGGTGTTGCTCATCGCATGCGCTAACATCGCCAACCTGTTACTGGCAAGCGCGACGGCTCGCGAGCAAGAGACGGCAATACGCGTGGCACTCGGAGCTGGTCGGGCTCGCCTCATGAGGCAGTTCTTGACCGAGAGTCTCGTTCTGGCTGCAGTAGGTGGCGTAGCGGGCCTCGTAGTCGGTAGCTGGGCGCTCAAATTGATCGTGGCGATGAGCCCGAGCGACACGCCAAGAATCCTCGAGGTAGCGCTCGACGGCCGGGTCGTCGCGGTCATGGCCCTTGTCACGATCGTCGCCGGCGTCGCGTTCGGACTCTTCCCTGCATTGCACACGTCCCGACCGACGTTTCTGAGCCGCCTCCGCGAAGGCAGCCGAACCGGTGCAGGCTCCGGCAAGCGAAGAGTACAGCGAGCACTTGTCGTCTCGGAGATCGCAATTTCCACGGTATTGGTGATTGGAGCTGGCTTGCTCATCACCACTTTCAATCGCCAGCTCCGTCTCGATCGTGGCTTCGTTACCGAGCACGTGCTGACGGTGCCCGTGCATCAATCAGAGCGCAACGAAACCGGCGCGCGGGAGTTCTTCAACCAACTGCTCTCGCGAGTACGCCAGTTTCCTGGCGTTCAGGCCGCCGCCATGTCGAGTACCAGCCCCATGGATCCGCTCGGCTTTCGAATTGCAGTACGTGTGCAGGGTACGCCCGAACCGACGGGTGCTCACCCAAGGACGATGGTAAAGATCGCGTCGCCCGGCTTCTTTGAGGCTGCCGGCATCGACTTCGCGGCGGGAAGGCCGTTCACCGAAAGTGACGACGAGAACGGAGAGCTCGTTGCTATCGTCAACGAAACGTTTGCGCGAAGGCTTGTGGACCCGGGTCTAAATCCGGTGAATCAAATGGTCGACATGGCAGGCTCAATCATGCGTCTGGTCGGCATGGTCGAAGATCTCACGCCAGAGGCCGGATCGATTCCGCAACCGACCATGTACGTGCCGTTCGATCAATTCCAGACAGCCGGGATGATGCTGCTGGTTCGCACGGCTGACGACCCCACACCGCTGATTCCGGTTGTCCGCAATCTGGTTTGGGAGCTCGATCCGTACATTCCCCTCCAAGACATTGCGACAATGGAGCAGATCGTCAGCGAGACAGTGGCATCACCCCGTTTCAACATGCTGCTGGTCACCGCTTTCGCGTCGCTGGCCCTGATCCTCGCCGCCGTCGGGATCTACGGAGTGATGTCCTGCACCGTCGCGCAGCGCAAACACGAAATGGGAGTGCGGCACGCACTGGGAGCCAGCCACAGCGTCTTACTCCGTGAAGTCCTGAAAGACGGACTGCAATTGGCAGTTATCGGGGTGGGTGTCGGAGTGGCGGGCGCCTTGGTCGTTACGCGACTATTGGCATCCTTGCTGTACGATGTGAGCCCCACCGATCCAACTACGTTCGCAGCGGTGCCGATTGCGCTTGCTGTAGTAGCCTGTGTCGCCTGCTACATCCCCGCGCGCCGGGCGATGCGAGTGGATCCGATGACGAGTCTTCGTACAGAGTAGAGTGCGGCCGGACCACCGTTTTGTTCAAGACGACGTTGACACGGTGAGATAGCGTAATCAACTTGAGCCGGCGCGACGGCCAACCGCGTCGAATGCATCCGTGCCATGGAGGGACTGTCAATGTCCACGAATAAGCGAATCGTCTGGTGGACGCCGGCCACCTGGCTGGTCATGGCGTGCCTGTCTCAGGGTGCCGGAGCCCAGGGAGGTGACCCCGAGCAGATTGGGAAAGCGACGGTCGTGGCTACCACGAATCGCTTTCATTTCCGCAGCGACTTCCGCATGAATCTCCACGACCACCTCTACTTCGTTGCCCGTCGAGACACATCGCGCGGCGTCAGTACCCTCGAAAGATGCTCGGGGACGGTACCGGCGGTAGCTCGAGAGCGGTGGTTGCGTTCGGTAGACGTCTACGTTGATTCGCTCGCCCAGTTGGGCGCCTTCGACCGCCCCATGATCGATATCCGGTTCGTGCTGTCCGGCCTTCCCGGCCACGGGATGACCATGCCCGACTGGGCGGATCGGGCGATGCAGGACGCGGAGCAGGTTTATCGGACCTGCGTGTGGGATGCGCAAGACGAAAGAAACCGTGTATGGGCAACGAGCACAGCCGAGTTGGTGAAACGCTTCGAGGCGCGGATCGCGTCGAGACTCGAAGAACTGTACCGAGTTGATTGGGAAGAAACACCCATCCGCGTAGACCTGGTCTCGTACGTCAGCCGCCAAGGCGCGAATACCGTCACGAACCCCGACCACATTCTCGTGAGTACGTTCGACGAGGACTATAAGGCACATGGTGGTCTGGAAATGGTGTTTCACGAGGCGTCCCATACGTTGATTGGCCCCCGGCGCGGCCCAATCAGCGAGGCCTTGGTTGCCGCCGCCGCCGAGCTCGGCACTACTCCGCATCGGGATCTGTGGCACGTGGTGCTGTTCTATACGACGGGGATGACCGTACGCAACATCCTCAAAGAGGAACTCGGCGTCGACTACGAGCCGTACATCTATTCGACCGGACTCTTCGACCGCGCATGGCCGGAACTCCGGGATGCGGTGGAACGGTACTGGACGCCGTACGTGGAGGGGCAACAGGGCTATGAGGAAGCGGCGGGGGCCCTGCTGCGGGCATTGACTCGAGAGTGAGACGCCAACTTTGGTCGCGACACGTACTGGCAAGCTTGTATTGCCTCGCTCCTCGGCGAGCAGGATCGTGCGATGGTGCTGTTGCGTGATGCGT
>VRUB01000212.1 GCA_019456345.1 Nitrospira sp.
CCAAGGAATTGCTCAAGAGCGCCAAGAAGACCGAGGCCTTTGTGGTAGAACTACAAAAGAAGCTATCGGCAGAGCACAACGGAGCCACGCGTTACGATGTGACTCTGGGAATAGGCTCACACGGTGATGTCCACGAGATTCTTATTTCGCGCAGCGAGCACGGCGCGGTTAGGCATAGCCGTATCGACGCCGAATTCGTCGCGTCCGGCGAATACCGCAGCATGCGCAGCCTCGGCGAGAAGATCGAGCGTTTCGTCTCGGGCGCCATCGTCCAGCGCGGCGACACGCAAGAAGCCGTGGCCAACTTCGATGCTGCCCTAGAGTGGCTATTGGCCGAGGCGCGCCGGGGACAGACTATCCAGCGCTACAAGGGGCTGGGCGAAATGAACCCGGAGCAGTTGTGGGAGACCACCATGGATCCGCAGACGCGCCGACTGCTCAAGGTAAATATCGAAGACGGGGTGGCGGCCGACGAGATGTTTACCACCTTGATGGGTGATCAAGTGGAGCCCCGCCGTGACTTCATCGAGCGAAACGCACTAAGCGTTAGCAATCTCGACGTGTAGTGCCCTCCCTGGCCCTCCCCAACTTCGTGGTGAGGGTGAATGGGTGAACTTCGTTAGCTAAGAATCCGTGAGCCTTGATTCGTAAACCCTAAGACGTAATGCCTTACCCCGAGGGGACTTGGACGCGATACCCAGCCCCTTTCCAGCCGGCGAATCCATCTCTGAGGTAGTAGACCTTTCCAAATCCCCACGTCACTGCCTTGGCGCACGCGTCAGCGGCCTGCCGGCCCTCTCCGCCGCCACTGCTGCTGTAAATGACCACGTCTCGCGCCTTGTCCACGGTTTCCGCAAGTCGCACTTCGTTGAATTCCTCGGTCCATAGCTCCAAGAAGTAAGCACCGGGAATATGGCCCTGCGGCCAGAGTTTGTACACATCGATAAAAGGCACACCACGTTCGTGCAGCGTTTTGGCGGTTGAAACATCTATCGTGGCCGCGCCCTCGACGTCGAGCCCCGACTTCCCTGTCGTCACCAGCGCATTCCAATCGGCACCAGATTCAACGCCCGCTTTACGCAGCCCCTCACGCACCGGATCGAGGTCACCGACCCACCTAAACAGATGGTGATCGGCCGTTTCTAATGTGAGCGCACCCCAGCCCGCCTTCGCTCTGAGGCCATTGGCCCGGTTCAGCGCCGTGTCCGCTTCCTGCCGGCGGCCCAGTTGACCGTAGGCGGCGGCGAGATAGACATAGGTCCAGTCATTGTCGGGATTACGACTGGCCGCTCTTTCCAATGTCGCCGCCGCAACTTGGAATTGACTCAGGGCCAACTGGGCCTGACCGAGTCGCGTCAGGTAGGAAGCCGGGTAGTGCGGATCCAGACGCATGGCGGTGCGCACGCGCTCAACCGCCGCCGCCGGTTTGGCGGCCTTGAGTAAGGCATTGGCCATGGCCAGGTAGCCGGCGGGGTCGTTGGCGTCCAACGCCATGGCCTGCTCCGCCTCGGCCAAGGCCTTGGTGGGCGAGCGTCGAAAATGCGCCGCGATTTCAGACGCCACTTGGTGCGTAAGGGCCGAGGGCTCTTTCTTCGCCTTTTGCAGATACAGCCGCGTTTGCTCGTAGGCGGGGCTAGAGGTGAGGCCAAGGCTCTGGGTCCACCACCCATTCCAGACGCTGTTCCAATACACCGCCGCCAGCGCCGAATGAGCGCGGCTATAGCTAGCGTCCCTTTGAATGGCCTGCTCGAAATAAGAAACAGCCTTGGCGAAATCCTCTGGCGTGCCCCGACGGTAGTGTTCCCAACCTTGCAGGAAGGCATCGTAGGCCTTGGCGTTTTTCGTTTCGACCCGCGACTGAACCGCGGCCTCCTCGCTCGTGAGGTTGACTGCGAGTGCGGCCACTATTTTCTTCGTGACCTCGTCTTGCATCGCGAACACGTTATCCAACTTACCGTCATAGCGCTCGGCCCATACATGGCCGCCGGTGGTGGCGTCGATGAGCTGGGCGTTGATGCGCACCTGGTCACCGGCGCGGCGCACGCTGCCTTCGAGCACGTAGCGCACCCCTAATTCTTCGGCCACCTGTTGTACCTTCACCGACTTGCCCTTGTAGGTGAACACCGAGTTGCGGGCAATGACGAACAGGCCGGATACCTTGGAGAGATCGGTGATGAGGTCGTCTGCGATGCCATCGGCGAAGTACTCCTGCTCCGGATCACCACTCATGTTGGCAAACGGCAGCACCGCAATAGAGGGCTTGTCGGGCAGCGCAAGTGCCACGTGTTCTTCGGGCGCCGGTCCGCTCCTCGGCGCCCACGGCGTTAGCCAGATAACCCCACCTATGATGGCCACAAGCACGAGGGCGCTAGCGACCGCGATCACGAGTCGCCGATTCGATTGCACGCTTGTTGGTGCCGCCGCTGCCGGCGCCGCTTCTTCTTCGAGCTTCACCCGGTAGGCGCGTACCGGTTCCTTGATATTCTTGGCCGCCTGCTCGCCCATGAACGCGTACGCCAGCGGCAGCTTGTTGCCAATGGCGGTGTGCACCGATTCGGATATACAGATACCACCGGGTTCCGCCAGGCTTTGAAGTCGGGCGGCCACGTTGACGCCATCGCCATAGATCTCATCGCGATCGACGATGACATCGCCGAGATTGATACCGATGCGAAACTGCACCTTGCGTTTGTGCGGCAGGTGTTCGCTGCGGGCGGCCAGGTCACGTTGGATAACCACGGCGCAGGTGAGCGCGTTCACCACGCTGACGAACTCCGCCAACACCGCATCGCCGGCGTAGTGCAGCACTTCGCCGTTGTGGCGTTCGATCGAGGTGGTGATGGCGTCGAGATAGGCGCTCAGTGCCCGATGGGTGCGCTCCTCATCCTCCCCCGTCAGTCGACTGTAGTCGGCGACGTCAGCGTAAAGGATGGCGGCCAGCTTGCGGTCTAATGGTTCGGTGCCCATGGACAAGATTCCCTGCGCGCTTTACGGCACCACTTTGGGGTGGTCGTCCAGGAATTGCGAGACCACTTTGTCGACCAGCTGTGTTGTCTTTTTCCTGGCACCTTCCGCCCGGTAGACCTTGCGGGTATCGACATCGATTAAATAGACCTCG
>VRUB01000213.1 GCA_019456345.1 Nitrospira sp.
AGGCTCCATCAGTATGAACGACGACTCTATCCATGCCGCTGCATGCCGCGCGCGACAGGCTCAGATAGACGAGGCCCGATCGCCGGCCGCGTGCGCCAACGCGCGTACAACGGCGTTACACCAAACACGCGTTTCTTGGCGACCACGACGTAGACTGCGCCCATCATGGGCCACCAGCGATCCCCGACCTTGTCGAGGAAATACAGACGGTCCATAACCCCCTCGTTTTGCAATGGCGGCCGATAATACAACATGTGGCCAGCCGTCAGTTCATACTCCAGCAGGGCGAACCAGTCCTTGACCCGGGCGAGCCCCAGAAACTTACCGCACCACGGTATGCGTCCCTGGCCCCGGGATAGCAGGCGCCTGACACCCCACAGACTCAAAGGGTTGAAGCCAAGAACCACCACATGACCCTCCGGCGCCAGCACACGATCCACCTCACGCAACACCTGATGCGGATCACCGGCAAAATCGAGGGTATGAGGCAACAGCACCACATCGACGCTGCGGGTGTCAAATGGCAACGACTCGGGGAGCCCCTGTACCGTCGGGGTACCGTCATGGTGCAGCAGGTCAAGGACTACGCGGGTGGGTGCGGGCGAGCTATCCATCATGTTCATCTTGCCCACCGCGCCGAGCTGCAGTATCACGGTCCCGTAGCGTTTGGGGAGTATTGATCGGAGCCGGTTGGTTTCGATCGCCTGCAGGGAGCGGCCGAGGGGGGAATCGAACCAGGCGCAAAGGCGTTCTCGCAATTGCGGGCCGGACTCACACGTACGCATTGACGGGGCGACTGGCACTTCTCACAAATGCATTCATGGGCCTTCTTTTACACGTCTGCGCGCTCAACGACAACTGTGTCCGGCTGCTTTGGGGCGACGACCTGTGCGCCCGGGCGCCTGTGGGTGCGTTTGCGGCTACCGCCGCTCGCCGTGACCGGCCCGGGGGGCGTTCCTCCGCCCGCGCGGAAATACGGCAGCCTTATCGTGCCCTCAGTGCTCGCTGGCAAGTTTTCGGGGCGCAGACGCCATACAAGCCCTGAAACGGCCAGATTCGCGTACGGGCGGCATCTGCCACGGTGATGGGGGTGCCCGTCTGGGGACCTTGAACCCGTCGATGCTTGCTGGTCGGCGACAATGGAATGATGGTTTCTGGCACCAGAAATTGCCAAAATAATCCCACGCCGAGCCTGGAGCCCTATCCGGGGCATTTGACGTCTTGCCTATCCGAACCTACATTTGTAGGTATATCTTACTGAGTCAAAAAGAATAAATGGATTGGACTAACACGGGAAATCAGACAGCACGCAAGCTACGATCACTCGCCATCCTGTTAGCGGCCCCAGCGTTGCTGGCCGCTTGCGCCGGTGTTCCGCCAGCAGCGTCGCGGTCAGCTCAGCTGCCGGCGGCGGCGAGCGCGGCGGTTGTGCCTGCTGAAACTCCGGCGAATTCCTGGAAAATACACACTCCTTCTGTGTTTTCCGAGGCGGGCGCGGAGCTACCCACTGTTCCCGTATTTCCGCCCCAATCGCCCCTCGAAACCGCAGCGAGCGCCAACAGCACGCCCTTGGACCCCGACAACATCGGGCCAGCGGTGGATAATGCAGCCAATGGCGATCCGGTATTCGCGCTGGGTGGCCAAGTCATTGTTGTTGCGCCGCAGCACGATGTGCTGCAGTCGTTTGGCGATGAGCCCGTTGCCGACGTGTCGGCGAGCGACGCACTGTCGGTGTACGATGACGCCGAGCCGTCCATGCCGCCCGCCAATATCTGGGATCGGATCCGGGCGGGCTTTCGCCTTCCCAAGCTCAATGACCCCAGGGTGGCCTACCACGAGCGGTGGTTCACTCGAAATCCAAAGTACATGCAGCGCAAGATGCAGCGCGCCCGCTTGTACCTGTATCACATCGTAGAGGAGGTGGAGCGACGCGGTATGCCTATGGAAATCGCCTTGCTCCCCGCCATTGAAAGCGCCTACCAACCGCATGCGTACTCACATGCGCGTGCGTCCGGCCTATGGCAGTTCATCGCACCCACCGCCCGACGCTACGGGCTCAAGATCAACTGGTGGTATGACGGTCGGCGCGACGTCGTGGCATCCACCACCGCCGCGCTGAATTACCTTGAAACGCTATACACGGAGTTTGGCGGTGATTGGCAGCTCGCCCTCGCCGCCTACAACGCCGGGGCACGCAAGGTCCATTGGGCCATACGCAACAACCAACGCAGAGGACTGGCGACGAACTACATGTATTTGACTGCCCTAAGGCCGGAGACACGCAACTATGTCCCAAAACTGATGGCAATGGTTAACATCGTGTCCAACCCACAAGCCTATGGCATCGAGCTCGAACCCATTGCGAACCGGCCCTACTTTGCACGCGTCGACATCGGCTCTCAAATTGATCTCAAGGTCCTAGCTGAGCTGGCCAAGCTGCCGGTCGGCGATTTCTTCGATATCAACCCCGGATTCAGCCGTTGGGCCAGCGACCCCAATGGTCCGCACCAGGTGCTCGTGCCGATCGAAAAAAGGGACACACTTCTGCAAGCACTCGAGGAACTCCCCACGGGCTCGTGGATCAGATGGCGCCATCATCGCGTAAAGCGCGGTGACACCCTCAGTGCGATAGCGCGGCGAAACCGTGTGAGCGTGTCGGCCGTCAGGCGAGCCAACAGCATTCGCGGCAGCTTGATTCATCCGGGCCAAGACCTGATTATCCCGCTGTCGAGTCGCCCATTGAGTAAACAGGTCGCGCATATAACGCGCCCATTTCCGCGAAAAGCTGCCCGCCCCCGCAGACGGGTACGGGCTGTCCACCGCGTGCGGCAAGGTGATACCTTGTGGAGCATCGCACGCACGTACAGAGTGTATGTCAAGCAGCTTGCCCGCTGGAACTCCATCGGGCCACGCGACACGCTACGCATAGGTACCAAGTTAAGAATCTGGTAACCCACACTGTCTCCGTGATCCGTGAGAGGGTAAGTTTTTCGCCCCCTGGGAAGCACGGTTCCGGTATCGCCTACCGCCGGTTATTTACTACCGGGGTTCCGCCCCCGTACGACGGGTTCCTTTCTTTGCGTGCCCAAAGAAAGGA
>VRUB01000040.1 GCA_019456345.1 Nitrospira sp.
GCAACCGCTCCTGCGTTGCTCTAGCTCGGCAACCGCTCCTGCGTTGCTCTAGCTCCTGCATCCCTGCAGTCGTCCTGTATCCCTGCAGTCGTCCTGTATCCCTGCAGTCGTCCTGTATCCTCGGACTCGTACCCGCGTCGACGGCGCCGCGCTCGGTTATGTGCTCAACGTAGTGTCAGCTACGCCTGCGCGCCTTTTCTCTCTCGCGCCTTCTACCCACGGCCGTCTCCGCGCGCTCGCGATGATACCCGGTGAGAAGTACAGGCTAACATCTCAGGACCAGTACTAGCTCCGTGTGAGCTACGCGGTCATGCGCACTTGCGCGACGCCGACCATGGTGTCGCGGGTCACGAGTGCCGCGAGCTCCTCCTCTCCCATCTCCCCAGTGCCCGCGGGTCGCATCGGCAGCACGAGGTAGCGCATGTCGGCGGTGCTGTCGTGCACGCGCACATCGACGTCGTCGGAAAGCTTGGTTCCGAACTCGGCCAGTACCGCGCGCGGTTCGCGCACCACGCGCGAACGATACTCCCTGCTCTTGTACCACGAGGGCGGAACACCGAGCAGCATCCGCGGGTAACACGAGCACAGCGTGCACACAATGATGTTGTGCACCGTTGGTGTGTTTTCGACGACCACCAGCTTCGTTGTGCCCATGTCGATACCGAGCTCCTCGACGGCAGCGCTGCCGTCGGCGAGCAGTCGCGCCTTGTAGGCGGGATCGACCCAGGTGCGCGCGATCACGCGCGCGCCTTGGGCCGGGGTGCGTGCGTCCATCGCCTCGATGGCGCGGCGCATGTCGTCTGCGCTGAAAACATCCTTTTCGATCAGGAGCTCGCGCACAGCGTCGGCGAGGTACTGGTAGTAACCGTGCGGCTCCACCTGTTCGACAGCGGTGTGCCGTTGATCCCCGGGTTCGTGTGTATGCTCGCTCATCTCATTTGTCCTCGTTGGCGGGCGGCCGCAGCCAGTGCTCAAAGATCTCGATGTCTACCGAATCATCTCGCGCCCCCGCATAATCCGGCCATATCTCCGTCTGGCGAAAGCGTACCCGGTAAAGCGCTCGCCGGGGCAGGCCATCACGGCCGTAAGCAAGATCCTCCGGATTGGGGAACTGACCGCAAATGCGTTCGATGACGCCGGTCATGCCGCGGATGTAATATGGCGTGCGGCAATGCCCCGTGGGGTATCTGCTCTCGACCGTGACCGGGTCACCCGGCGTGAATCGCGCTGTCATATCTACGAGTCCCGGTTTGCCCGCAGCTCTTCGATGCGCGCGTCGATCTCCTCCTGGGTAAGGACGCTCTTTTCCACCAGTGTACCGGCGATCGACGCGATCCAGCGCTCGTAGTAGCTCAGCTTGTCGTAGGCCTCGGGGCCCAGGCTTTCGATGCCGCGGCGCAGCTCGTCGACGCACAGCAACCGCCGTTCTTTGCCGGTGAGCAGCGTCATAATGGCGTCGATGCGCTTCTCCCAGAACACCGTCTCGTGCTCGCTGCGATCCACTGGCCCGGCCGGCAGGCCGCCCATGTCGTGGTGCGCGCGTTTGTCGGAATCAGTCATGTAGGAGACAGATCCAAGCTGCAAGCTACGAGTCTACAGGCTACAGGCGCGATTCTGAATAGTGGTGAACTGGTCGGATCGTAGCTGCTTTCCCGCCTGTCTCGGTCATTTCTTGGCCTTAACAGCGAGGTCGATCATCTTTAGATAATCGACCTGGTACAATAGTTAATGTTGCAGAGCCGCAATGCATAGCGGTACCTATCCTTAATAATCCATACTTAAATAAAGAGGTGCACGTTGGCAAAGATTAATATTATGGTTACACGCCATTCCGCGTTTTACAGCCCCCTGATCTCTACCATCACCGGTGGTTTCCTAAACGAAGAGGGGCTCGAGCCGACCTATTCCATTGCGACTCCGCAAAAGTCCGTCCAGAGCGGTATCCGCGATGGCTCGGTGCATTGCGGCCAGTCAGCGGTTTCCAACGGCTGGAATGCGCTCGAGCGAGGGGGATCGAATGACCTCGTCCACTTCGCCCAGATCAACGAGCGGGACGGGTTTTTTATCGCGGCGCGCGAACCGGATCCGGACCTCAGGTGGGACAAGTTGATTGCAGGGAAGGTATTGATCGACCACGCGGCTCAACCTCTGGCCATGTTGAAGTACGCCGTACATAAGATGGGTGTGGATTACGCGAAGATCGACAGCGTCGATGCCGGGAATGTCGACGAAATCGACCAGGCGTTTCGCGCAGGCCAGGGTGATTACGTGCATCAACAGGGACCGGCACCGCAGCAACTCGAGCACGATGGCGTCGGCCATGTGGTCGCATCCGTCGGCGAGGCAATCGGGCCGGTGGCGTTCAGCAGTGTGACCGCCTCGCGTGATTGGCTTGCCACCGATATGGCCAAGGCCTTCATGCGCGCCTACCGTAGGGCGCGGCGATACGTCAATGAGACCCCGGCCACTGACATTGCGACGGCGGAAGCCGATTTCTTCAAGGGCATCGATCATGACGTGCTCACGCGGACCATTGAGTTTTACCAACACCTCGGCTGCTGGAACCCGGACCCTCGCATCACGCACGAGGCCTACGAGGTCGCGCTCGATGTCTTTCTCCACAGCGGCGTGATCACGAAGCGCCACCACTACGACGCTGTCGTAGTGCCGCCACCCGATGAGGCGTGACGCCCGGCTGTGATCGCGGCAGCGCACGGCACAGCCACCGCTGCTTTGACGCTTCCGAGGGGTGATCTGTGGGTCTTTGGCTATGGATCGCTGATGTGGAAGCCGGGTTTTCCCCACGCCGAGGTGCGGGCCGCGCGCATCCACGGTTATCATCGGGCACTATGCGTATGGTCGTGGGTGTATCGCGGTACGCAGGCTAATCCCGGCCTGGTAGTAGGGCTGGATACCGGGGGGTCGTGTGTAGGCCGTGCCTTTCGCGTGGTGCCAGCGCACAAGGACGCGACCGTGCACTATCTTTATCAGCGCGAAATGGTCACGCGGGTCTACGTCCCCGTGTTAGTGCCCGTTCGATTGGATAACGGCCGCCAGGTCAAGGCGTTGACCTTCATCGTAGATCGCACCCACACCCAGTATGTCGGCAAGCTTGGTGCGGAGCAGGCGGCGGTCACGATACGCCGCGCGCGCGGGAAGAGCGGCGCCAATACAGACTATATCGCCAACACAGTCGCACACCTCGATGAGCTCGGCATCGCCGACAGTTTGCTGCATGAGGTACATGCGCTGCTGAACGCAGCGCAGTAACGAGTAGCAAGTGGCAAGTGGCAAGTCAGGATTGTCGGATTCTTCCTGCTGCTTGTCACTTGCTACTTATTGCCGGTTCAGTGGTTTCTCGTACGCGGACCGGGCTGAATTGGATTATTTTTAGCGTTCAAGATAGGCTGTCGATCAGCAAATGAAAGCTACTCCTGCTCGACCAGTTTCTTGTACGCCGGCCAGGTCAAGAACTCGGTGAAGCTCCCGCTTAGCACGAGCTGGTCCAGGATCTCCACCACATCCCGGTAATGGTGCGCGTTGATGCCGCCGAGCTTCTCGAGCTCGCCGTCACGAAACTCCTTGTACATCTCGGCCGTGACCGTGCGCCCGTCATTGAGCTTCGCGCCGTTGTGCACCCATTGCCATAATTGCGAGCGTGAGATCTCGGCGGTGGCCGCATCTTCCATCAGGTTGAAGATCGCCACCGCACCCAGACCATCCAACCAGTTATCCATGTACTGCAGGGCCACGCTGATGTTGTTGCGCATGCCGCCCTCGGTCACCGTGCCACCGGGAATCTTGAAGTCTGCCAGCTCGCGCGCTTGCACGCTGACTTCCTCACGCAAGCGCTGGAGCTGGTTGGGCCGCTCGCCCAGCACCTTGTCGAACTCCTCCATGGCCACCGGCACCAGGTCCGGGTGCGCGACCCAGGTGCCATCGAGTCCGTCACCGGACTCGCGCTCCTTGTCTTCGCGCACCTTGGGGATGGCGATCTTGTTGACGGTCGGGTCCCTGCGGCTGGGGATGAATGCCGCCATGCCGCCAATGGCGTGCGCCCCGTGCGTGTGGCAAGTCTTGACCAACAGCTCGGTGTAGGCGCGCATGAAAGGCACAGTCATGGTCACCTGTGCGCGGTCCGGTAGGATCATGTCGCTGCGTTTGCAAAACTTCTTGATGATGCTGAAGATGTAGTCCCACCGACCGGCGTTCAGGCTGCAACCGTGGTCGCGCAGCTCGTAGAGGATCTCCGCCATGTCGAAGGCCGCGAGGATGGTCTCGATCAGGACCGTTGCGCGAATGCTGCCGCGTGGGATCTCCAGTGCGTCCTGCGCGTGACTGAACACGTCATTCCACAATCGGGCCTCGAGATAGCTCTCTATCTTTGGGAGGTAGAAGTAAGGTCCGCTGCCACGCGCCAGCAACTCCTTGGCGTTGTGAAAGAAGAACAGGCCGAAATCGAACAGGCTTGCCGAGATCGGATCGCCGTCAATCAGCACGTGGTCCTCTGTCAGATGCCAGCCGCGTGGCCGTACCAGCAACGTGGCAATAACGTCGTTCAGCTTGTAATGCTTGCCTTTAGCCGTAGTGAGCGTGAGCGTACGGCGTACCGCATCTTTCAGGTTCACGTGTCCTTCGATGAGGTTCGACCACGTTGGCGACAACGCATCCTCGAAGTCCGCCATGAATACTTTGGCACCGCAGTTGAACGCGTTGATCATCATGCGGCGCTCCACCGGGCCGGTGATCTCGACGCGACGATCGCTCAGGTCCGCCGGCGCGGGCGCTACCTTCCAGTCGCCGCGGCGAACCTCCGCCATCTCCTTGGGAAAATCGGGCATCTCGCCCGCGTCGAGCGCTACCTGGATTTCCTGACGGCGCTTGAGCAGATTTTTGCGGGTCGGGTTGAATGTTCGATGCAAATCGGCGACGAAGCGCAAGGCCTCCGGCGTGAGAATCTGCTCAAGCGCCGGCAACTCCTTGCCAGTGACCTCGACCCCATCCACTTGAGTGTTGAATGACATGCTACTCCTCCCGTTTTTCAGGAAATCGATACCCGTCCGTCCGATCTGTTTTGGGCCTGGAGCAGGTTCAGCGGACACGGGCCGCTGCCCGAAGCCGACTGCGAACGCGCGGGCTTTGGAATTATCTACCTGGCCCCTGAAGGGAGCCGGTCACCTGCGCATGGTACCACGTTAGCCCCAGCTATCGCGGGAAATTGAGCGGTTTTCAGGCCTTGTCGAGCAGCTCGATCCAGTGCACCACGCGGGGCCGGGTGCGGCTTTGCAGGTGCACTAGGCAGCCGATGTTGGCGGTCGCGATCAGCTCGGGCCGACCCGATTCCAACGCCTCGAGCTTGTTTGCCAGCAGGCGCTGCGACAGCGGTCCTTGCAGAATGGAGTAGGTGCCCGCAGAGCCGCAACACAGGTGAGCGTCCGGCACCGGGGTGAGCTCGAATCCCAGACCACGTAACAGGCGCTCGACGACTCCCCCGAGCTTCTGGCCGTGCTGCAGCGTGCACGGCGACTGGAAGGCGATCTTGCGTGGGCGCGCCTGCAATACCGAGAGCTCAGTGTCGGCTAGAATCTCGGCGATGTCCCGCGTCAACTCTGCGATGCGAGTGGCTTTGGCGGCGTAACGCGGGTCGTGGCTTAGCAGCTGTCCGTATTCCTTCACCATCACGCCACAACCACTGGCCGTCATCACGAGTGCCTCGACCCCGGCCTCCACGTGCGGCCACCAGGCGTCGATGTTACGGCGCATGAAATCCAGGGCTTCATCTTGTGCCGAGAGATGATGGCTCACGGCCCCGCAGCAACCGGCGCTATCCGCGCGCACCAGGCTGATGCCCAGGTGATCTAGCACGCGCGCAGTCGCGGCGTTGATTCGTGGCGCCAGGCCGGGTTGCACGCAGCCCTCCAGCACCAGCATGCGTCGCTGATGACGCGGCGCGGGCCAGAAGCCCGCCGCCTGTGCGGGCGGCACTGTTCGCCGTAACGTTCCGGGGAGCAAGGGGCGCACCGCACGCCCGAGCATGAGCAACGGCGTAAAACGCGAGCGGTAAGGAAGCACGCTGCGCAACAACCAGCGTGTCAAACGTTCGTGCCATAGGCGCCGGACGCGCTGCTCGACCACATGCCTGCCGATATCGGCCAGCCGCCCATAGCGCACCCCGGAGGGGCAGGTGGTTTCGCACGCGCGGCACGTCAGGCAGCGGTCGAGATGCAGCTGGGTGCGGGCAGTGGCGGGGCCACCCTCGAGGATCTGCTTGATAAGGTAGATGCGTCCACGCGGGCCGTCGAGCTCATCGCCCAGCAACTGGTAGGTGGGGCAGGTGGCGTTGCAGAAGCCGCAATGCACGCAGGCGCGCAGGATCGCGTCCGCCTCCCGGCCCTCGGGCGTATCCTTAATAAAGTCGGCTAGTGCTGTTTGCATGAATAATAAGGACTCAGGATTGACGCGGCCCATTCGATGAAGCAGAAAACCGCACCCAGATCGAGGATCCAGCTCTTAAGCCCAAAAGTTCTCACCTCTTTTACCACTCCCGGTACATCCGCCCCGGATTGAGGATGCCATCCGGGTCGAATGCCTGCTTCAGCCGGCGATGCAGCGTGGCGATCGGTGGTGCAAGCGGATGAAACACCTCGCCCGTACGATCGCCGCCACGAAACAAGGTGGCGTGGCCACCGAGTGCTATTGCCTGCTGTTGGATGGTGTCCGCCGGCAGCTCACTCGCAAACCAGCGTTGAGCTCCGCCCCAGTCCAGCAGCCATGTTCCCTCCGCTGCCGATGCGGGGGCGGCTGCGGGAACCGATAGTCGCCACAGTGTTGCTGCTTCGGACAACAGCGGCAGACGGTGCTCGCGCAGCTCGGCCCAGAACGTGTCACCGTCGGGGACTTCCTCGCCGCCCAGTTTCTGCCGGGCCGCGGTGACACCCTGCTCGGCGCCCGCGAGTCGCACGCGCAGTAGCTCACCGTCGTGGCAGGTGGCCGAGATCGGCAGCGGCTGCGCGGCCCAGGCGTTCATGGTGGTAATCGCCTGGTCGGCATCCGTTGCCAGCGCCAGCGTCACCGTCGTCGCCGGCCTTGGCAAAACTTTCAGCGAGACCTCGAGCAACACGCCGAGCGTGCCCATGGCACCGACCATCAGGCGCGATACGTCGTAGCCGGCGACGTTCTTCATGACCTGGCCACCGAAGGACAGGCGCTCGCCGCGCCCGTTGACACACACCACACCAAGGACCAAGTCTCGTACGGCACCGCTGTAAGGCCGGCTCGGTCCCGACAACCCGCACGCTACCGCACCGCCAAGGGTCGCGGCTTTGCCAAAGTGCGGTGGCTCGAACGGCAACACCTGCCCTTTCTCGGCGAGCGCCGCCTCGACCTCGTCCAACGGCGTGCCAGCGCGCGCCGTGATCACCAGCTCGGTGGGCTCGTAGCTGACGATGTCGCGATGACCGCTAACGTCGAGTTTCTCACCGGTTGTCGTCCTGCCGTAGAACGCCTTGGTGTCGCCGCCGCGAATGCGCAGGGCCGTTCTAGCCGCAGCCGCCTGGCGCACCCGATCTTGTATTTCCTTTGAGAGATCGTTCTGCTTAGTCACAGCAATACAGATCCAAGATACAAGAATTGTGCTTCGTTTTTCTACTTGGGCCGTCCCAACTCCCATCAGCTAAACGCCACCAGACTTGCCGGTGGCAATAGGGAGTGACGCTTTCGCGACTCAGGACTAGGGACTAAGGGCTAACGGCGCAAAAACACGAAAGCGGGATCCACAGTGCCCAGTCCCAAGTCCTGCTAGTCCTCAGTCCTCTTAAAACCGTGGTATGTCCGGGTGCGGGAGCTTGCCGCCGTGTACATGCATGGCACCGAACTCGGCGCAGCGACGCAGGGTCGGCACCGCCTTGCCGGGGTTGAGCAGCCCGTCGGGGTCAAACGCGCTCTTGACCGCGTGAAATTGGGTGAGTTCGTGCTCGTCGAACTGGACGCACATCTGATTGATCTTCTCGATACCTACGCCGTGCTCACCGGTAATCGTGCCCCCGACGGCGACGCAGAGCTCCAGGATCTGGCCACCCAGCTCCTCGGCGCGTTTGAGCTCGCCGGGATTATTCGCATCGTAGAGTATCAACGGGTGCAAGTTGCCGTCGCCGGCATGAAATACGTTGGCCACGCGCAACTTGTACTTCTCGGACAGCTCAGCCGTCTTCTTCAACACCTCTGCCAGGCGCTGCCGCGGGATGGTCCCATCCATGCAGTAATAGTCCGGGCTAATGCGGCCGACCGCGGGGAATGCCGCCTTGCGGCCGGACCAGAAAATTATGCGCTCTTGCTCGTCCCTGGCCTTGCGGATCTCGCCGGCACCGCGTTCCTTGAGTACCTTTTCCACTTGCTGAATCTGTTCTGCGACTTCCCCGGCGGTACCGTCGAGCTCGCAGAGGAGAATGGCTGCGGCATCGACCGGGTAATTCGCGTGCACGAATTCCTCGGCCGCCCGGATCGCGGGGTTGTCCATCATCTCGAGGGCGGCGGGAATGATTCCGGCACCGATGATTCGGGCGACGGCATCACCTGCTTTTTCGATGTCATCGAACGCCGCCATCACCAGCTGCGCCGTTTCTGGCTGCGGTAACAGCTTGACGGTTACCTCGACGATGACGCCGAGCATGCCCTCCGAGCCAGTCATCAGCGCCAGCAGATCGTATCCGGGACTGTCGAGGGCGTCGGCGCCGATGGTGGCGCGCTCCCCGTCCATTGTGATGACCTCGAGCCTTAATATGTTGTGCACCGTCAGCCCGTATTTCAGGCAGTGGATCCCGCCGGAGTTTTCGGCGACGTTGCCACCGATGGAGCAGGCGATCTGCGACGTGGGATCAGGCGCGTAGTACAACCCATCGGACGCCACTGCCTGCGAGATCGCGAGATTCCTCACGCCCGGCTGGACCCGTGCCGTGCGGTTGACTCGATCGATTTCGAGAATACGGCTGAACTTGGCGAGGCTCAACAGTATCCCGTCGGGCAGGGGCAGCGCCCCGCCCGACAGCCCGGTACCGGCGCCGCGCGCGACTACCGGGATCTTGCGCTCGCTACACAGGCGCAATATGCGCTGCACCTGGTCCGTGGTCTCGGGCAGGACCACCATCAGCGGGACGGCG
Organism: Nitrospira sp.; assembly: GCA_019456345.1. Classification (GTDB taxonomy): domain Bacteria; phylum Pseudomonadota; class Gammaproteobacteria; order Acidiferrobacterales; family SPGG2; genus VRUB01. The sequence goes on from VRUB01000040.1 coordinate 9,156, forward strand.
CGGTAGGCGGAAAGCCCGTCGCACTCGTAGGGACGCAGCTCGTCGTCATGATGCAGCACCGCCTCGCGCGGCAGGAAGGCGCGCAACGCCGAAACCAGTGACGGCTTGTCAGTCTTGGCTACGGTAGCGGCGTCCGCGTGTGTCATTCGATTGGTGCGCCTGTTCAAGTACTGAGAGCGGCCTGATTGGCGAGGTCTAAGCTCCGGAAACCGGGCTCGGCGCTCTGGTGGTCGTGTCGATTGTACACAGGCCCTGCGTGTGACCATAGTCCCGGTTGCGGGCACGGGAAAAGGCACATTATTATCATTATAAAGGTATCCCCGGTGGCCGTATGGTTCATACCTTAATCCCCGCTGACGACGTGGATTTTCAAGTGCATAACAGCGCTTGACGGTTTTGTCGTAATACGAACATTACAAAAGCTTAATCTTACGGAAACCATCCGGTAAGTCTGGCCGGTATACAGTCTTGAACAGGCGCACACCACATGGTTTTTGTCCCGCTGTGTTTGATAGCGAGGCGAATACCTGGTGTGGTCCAAACGGCTAACTTACCAAGGAGGTTTCATGAGTACACCAACTGTACGGTCGAATCCACCCCACCGCAGGGGAAAGAAAGTAAAGTACGCGCTTACGCTGGTCGCAGCGGCGATGTCCGGCGCACTGGTGACCTCTCAGGTCATCGACCCGGCGTTTTCGGCGGTAGCGCCGAAGCCGGCCAAGGCTGAACCGGCTTGGACAAATGCCACGCTCATGGCGCGCAGCTTTGCCGACCTGATCGAGCAAGTGCGGCCGGCCGTGGTGAACATCTCCACGAGCGGTAAAGTGGCGATGATGGGTGGCGCTCCGGGTCCGCATTTTAATCGGCCGGAACTGCCTTTCCAGGCCCCGCCGGGTTCGGGTTTGGACGAGTTCTTCCGCCGATTCTTCGAGCAGCGGCCGCCGAATGCCGAGGGCGCCCCGGATGTGCAGGCGCTCGGTTCGGGCTTCATCATTGATCCCACGGGCTTCGTGGTTACGAACAACCATGTCGTCGAAGGTGCTGATCAGATTACCGTGATTCTCAATGATGGCACACGCCTGGCGGCGGCGCTCAAGGGACGCGATACCAAAACGGATCTGGCCTTGCTCAAGGTCGAGTCGCAGAAGCCGCTACCCTACGTAGAATTTGGCGACTCCGATGGCGCGCGCGCGGGCGACTGGGTGATTGCCATTGGTAACCCGTTCGGGCTCGGCGGCACGGCGACCACCGGTATTATCTCGGCACGGGGTCGTGACATTCAGTCCGGCCCGTTCGATGACTATATCCAGATCGATGCCCCGATCAACCGTGGTAACTCCGGGGGTCCGTTGTTCGACACCTCCGGCCGTGTGATCGGGATCAACACCGCGATCTTCTCACCCAACGGCGGCAACGTGGGCATAGGCTTTGCTATCCCGTCCAAAATGGCCAGGTTGGTGCTCGATCAGCTTCGAGCGACCGGGAAAGTCGAACGCGGCTGGCTCGGCGTGCAGATCCAGGTTGTCACGGAAGACATTGCCAAAGGTCTGGGCCTGAAGGAGACGAAAGGCGCGTTAGTCGCAGCCGTGCAGCCAGACAGTCCTGCCGCCAAAGCGGGGGTACGCCCGGGCGACCTGATCGTGGAGTATAACGGTGAGGAAGTAACTCGTTTGAAAGACCTGCCACGCCTGGTTGCCGAAACCAAGGCTGACGCGAAGGTCAGAATCAAGGTATGGCGCGACGGCAAGGAGCGCGCGCTGAAGGCGGTTATTGCCGCGATGCCGAGCGATGAACTCGTCGCGGCCAACGACGGTGCTGACAGCGCGCGCTCGGCCGGCAAGATTGGCCTGTCGCTGGCTGCATTAACGCCGGAGATGCGGCAGCGTTACCGGCTTTCCGCAAACACCGAAGGTGTTCTGATTGTGGGCGTGCGCCCCGACAGTCCCGCCGCCAAGAAGGGGTTGCGGCCCGGCGATATCATCGTAATGGTCGGCCAGAAACAGGTATCCGATCCGAAAGAGGTCGTGCGCGAGGTCGAGAAAGCGACAGCGGACAAACGCGACGCGGTGCTGTTCCTGGTTCAGCGCGATAATGACAAGCAGTTCGTGGCCGTCGGTCTTGCGTGACACCCACGTCCTGCCTTTACGGCGCAGACGGCCGCCCGTAAGGGCGGCCTTTTTTACGGCCGCGCTCGCGGTCGAAATCAATTACGGCATGTGGGAGAAGGCCGCCGGTCGCGCGCATGAAAGGCACGGGCCTGCCCGCGAGCGCGTGTTATCATTAACGCGGAGCCAAAAATAATTCACCAACTATCTCTCGCCGGTGTCAGTGCCCGGCGAACCGCTTCAGGAATTTCCTAGGATTGTGTGATTGCTATGCGTATTCTGGTGATCGAGGACGATGCGGACACCGCCGCCTATATCCGCAAGGGCCTGAAAGAGCAAGGCCATGTTGTGGACCATGCCCAGGACGGTAAGGAAGGGCTGTTCATGGCATTGGAGCAAAGCTACGATGTCACGATTGTCGACCGTATGCTTCCCGGCCTTGATGGACTTTCTATCATTCAAACGCTGCGCACGTCGGGCAACAACACGCCGGTGCTGATTCTGAGCGCGCTCGGCGAGGTCGACGATCGGGTGCAGGGGCTGCGCGCAGGCGGGGACGACTACCTGGTCAAGCCGTTCGCTTTCTCAGAGTTGCTGGCGCGCCTCGAAGCGCTGGTGCGCCGCGCCGACACCGAGGCTGCCGAGACCTCACTGCGGGTCGATGATCTGCAGCTGGATCTGCTCACTCGCGTGGTCAAGCGTGCTGGCCAGGTAATCGAGCTGCAACCACGCGAGTTCCGGCTGCTCGAGTACTTGATGCGACACGCCGGTCAGGTGGTGACACGAACCATGCTGCTGGAAAATGTCTGGGATTATCATTTTGATCCACAGACGAACGTAATCGATGTTCACGTCAGTCGGTTGCGGCGAAAGATCGACAAGGAATTCGGGCAGCCGTTGCTGCACACCATACGCGGTGCCGGATACACGCTCCGTGCGTCCGAGTAAGCTGTTACGCAGCTCCAACTTCCGGCTCGCGCTGATCTACATGGCGTTGTTCGGCGCCTCTGTGTTGCTGTTACTCGGGTTTATCTACTGGTCGACCGTCTCCTATATGGGGCGGCAAACCGACGCCATCATCGAGGCGGAGATCGCAGGATTGGCCGAGCGGTATCGCCTCAGGGGTCTCGTGGGGTTGACTAACCTGATTGCCGAACGGCTCTCTCGAAAGCCGGCAGGTTCTTCAATTTACCTACTGGCGGATAGAGGGTTCAGGCCTTTGGTCGGCAATCTCGATCGCTGGCCGGCGGTACCCGAAACACCGGATGGATGGGTTATTTTCCGGCTGGAAGAAGAGGCAGTGGACAACGGTCAAGTACGTCGGGCACGCGCGCGAACGTTTCAGTTACGAGGAGGGTTTAATTTACTCGTTGGCCGGGACATGCAGGAGCTTGAGGCAATTCAACAATTAATAGTCAGGACGCTCATATGGGGTCTTGCTATCATGACCATACTCGCACTCGCCGGTGGTTCAATGATGACCAGGAGTATGATGCGGCGAATTGAGACGATTAGTGCGACTAGCCGGGAGATTATGACCGGCGATCTTTCTCGCCGGATACCGACGAAAGGCACCGGTGATGATTTTGACAGGCTCACCGGCAACCTAAATAGTATGCTCGACCGAATAGAAACGCTTATGGAGAATGTGCGTCGCGTATCGGACAACATCGCACACGATCTCAGAACGCCGCTTGCGCGTCTTCGAAACCGACTAGAACTATTGAGAATGCAAAAAGCCGGCTCCGAGCAGCTACGTGAGACTGTTGAACAAGCAGTCTCGGAAGCAGATGGGTTACTCTCCACGTTTAATGCGCTGCTGCGCATAGCTCGTATCGAATCTGGCAGTGGCCGTGCGGGATTTACCGACGTGAACCTGGCATCAATGATGCGCGATGTGGTTGATCTGTACGAACCGTTGGCCGAGGAAAAACGCCAGCACTTGAGGATGCGACTCACAGGCGATCTGCGTGCCTGTGGTGACCGCGATCTGCTGTTTCAGGCGATCGCCAATGTCATCGATAATGCGATCAAATATACTCCCACCGGCGGAACGATTGAGGTGTCAACAGACACTAATTCAAATGGCGGGCGGATCACAGTAGCCGATAGCGGTCCCGGGATCCCGGTACAAGCGCGGGAGAAAGTATTCGAGCGTTTTTTCCGGTTAGACGCGAGTCGGACGACACCCGGCAGCGGCCTCGGCCTGAGCCTTGTGGCCGCAGTGGCTAAGTTACACGATATAAAGGTTTTGTTGAAGGACAATCGACCCGGACTTCGAGTGATCTTAGTCTTCACGACAACAGCTTCGAGCGAACTTTCTGGTAGTTGGCGACACAAAAAGTGAGCGTTCTTCCAAGCCGGAATCAATCCCAGCAGCGAGGGGCGGGACTATACTAGGCGCGTCGACGTTGTTAACGCGGGTCGCAGAAAGGGAAGAGATGCACTTCAGTTCTAAAACGTTAAGTCCGATCTTTCTCACTGCGTTGTGCGCTTGGGCCTTTACTGATGCACCAGCGGTCGGGGCCACGGTTACGCACGCGCTTGCCATGCATGGTAAGCCGAAGTATGGCCCTGGCTTTCAGCATTTCGACTATGTGAACCCGAATGCGCCAAAGGGCGGAACACTGCGCTTCAGTGTGCAAGGGACCTTTGATAGCTTCAACCCTTTCATTCCTAAAGGCAATGCCGGTGCCGGGACCTCGTTCGAGACGCTGCTAACTAAAAGCGCGGACGAGCCTTTTAGCATGTACGGCCTGATCGCAGAATCTATCGAAATGCCCGACGATCGATCATGGGTAATCTTTACCTTGCGGCCGGAGGCACGTTGGCATGACGATACGCCAATCACGGTCGAGGACGTGATCTGGTCGTTCAATACCCTGAAGAGCAAGGGCCAGCCGTTCTACCGCTTCTACTATGCGAGCGTTAAGGGCGCTGAGAAGGTAGGCCCGCGACGCGTCAAGTTCACGTTCTCTGAGAAAGGCAACCGCGAGCTGCCGTTAATCGTCGGTGAGCTTCCAATCCTGCCGAAGCACTACTGGGAGACCCGCGACTTTGAACGCACCACGCTGGAGCCGCCGCTCGGCAGCGCACCTTATCGCATCACCGAGTTCGAGGCGGGGCGCCATGTGATCACCGAGCGGGTGAAAGACTACTGGGGTGAGGACCTGGCCGTGAATAAGGGTCAGAACAACTTCGACCGTATTCGTTATGATTACTATCACAACGATACGGCTATCCGGATTGCGCTTAAAGCGGGCGAGATCGACTTGCGATTCGAAAACCAGGCAAAGGCCTGGGCGCTCGACTATGACGTGCCCGCGGTACGTAAGGGCTGGTTGAAAAAAGAAGCGATCCGTCATTTCAGCCCTACGGGTATGCAGGCGTTCGTGTTTAACACGCGCCGCGAGATCTTCAAGGATAGGCGTGTACGCCGGGCGCTTGCGTATGCATTCGATTTCGAATGGACCAACAAGAACCTCTTTTCTGGTCAGTACACCCGCACTGAAAGCTACTTTTCCAACTCCGAGCTCGCCGCTAGCGGCCTGCCCCAGGGCGAGGAACTCGAGATCCTCGAGCGTTACCGCGGCCGTATTCCCGACGAGGTGTTCACCCGGCTGTACGAGGCACCGTCAACAGACGGCAGTGGCTGGCCGCGAGAAAACCTGCGCGAGGCCTTCGCGCTGCTCGAGGAGGCCGGTTGGGTAGTAGAGAACATGCGGCTTGTGAACGTGCACACAGGCCGGCCATTCGAGTTCGAAATCTTGCTGGTGAGCCCGGCATTCGAGCGCATTGTTTTGCCGTACGTGCGCAATCTTAAGCGGCTTGGTATTGATGCGCGCGTGCGTCTCGTCGATCAGTCGCAGTACATCAACCGCTTGCGCAGCTTCGACTTTGACGTGATCGTCGCGGTCTGGCCCGCATCTGAATCTCCCGGCAACGAGCAACGCAACTTCTGGAGCAGCGCCGCCGCGGACTCACCGGCCGGGCGCAACTATGCCGGTATCAAGGACCCGGTTGTCGACGAGCTCGTCGAGCTCGTAATCAGCGCACCTGATCGCACGAGCTTGGTCGCACGTACCCGCGCCGTCGATCGCGTGTTGCTATTCGGTTACTACGTCGTGCCCAATTGGCATCTGCAGGTGCAGCGGATTCTTTCCTGGGACAAGTTCTCGCGGCCGGAGGTGACACCCAAAACCGGCACCTCGATCGACTACTGGTGGTTTGACCCGGCGAAGGCGGCACGTCTGGAAGCCGAACGCCAGGCCGGGCCACAAGTCGCTGACGCCAGCGGTCGCACTATGCCCGGTATCGGCACCACCCTTACGGTTATTGTAGGCCTGGGACTCGCCGGGTTCTTCGTTTTTCGCCGTGTCTGGCCGAGGACGGGGGCGACATGACAGGTTATATCATCAGGCGCTTGCTACTCATCATTCCGACACTGTTCGGGATCATGGTGATCAACTTCGTCGTGATCCAGGCGGCTCCCGGTGGACCGGTCGAGCAAGTCATCGCCCAGCTCACCGGCGAAGGCGCGCCTATTACCGAGCGCATCACGCGGGTGGGTACGGGCGAGATCCTGCAGACCACGGCAGTGCGGGAAAGCACGAAAAGTCGCTACCGCGGCGCACAGGGACTGGATCCGGAGTTCATCAAGGAACTCGAGAAGCGCTTCGGCTTCGACAAGCCGCTGCACGAGCGTTTCTTCCAGATGTTGCGCAACTATCTCGTGTTTGACTTTGGCGAGAGCTTTTTCCGTGATCGCAAGGTCGTGGATCTTGTGCTCGAGAAGATGCCCGTCTCCATCTCGCTAGGGGTGTGGACCACGCTGCTCGTCTACCTCATCTCGATTCCGCTCGGCATCGCCAAGGCGGTGCGCGACGGCAGTCGCTTCGACGTAGGGACGAGCTTTGCTCTGGTTATCGGCGTCGCTATCCCGAGCTTCCTGTTTGCTGTGCTCCTCTTGATCATATTCGTCGGGGGTAGCTATCTCAGCTGGTTCCCTTTGCGAGGCCTCCTTTCCGATGAGTACCTCGGTCTCGGGTTTACAGGCTGCCTGCGTAATCCCGCCTGCATTGCCGATTACTTCTGGCACATCACGCTGCCTATCATCTCTATGGTCATCGGCGGCTTCGCGCTGTTGACCATGCTTACCAAGAACTTCTTCCTCGACCAGCTGCACCAGCAATATGTGCTCACCGCCAGAGCCAAAGGTTTGACCGAGCGTCGCGTGCTCTATGGCCATGTCTTCCGCAATGCCATGCTGCTGGTGATTGCAGGCTTTCCGGCTGCGTTCGTCAGTATCTTATTTACAGGCACGGTGTTCATCGAGATCATCTTTTCGCTCGATGGGCTTGGACTGCTGGGCTTCGAGGCAGTCTTTGCGCGCGACTATCCTTTGATGTTCGGCACGTTGTACTTTTTCTCGCTGCTCGGGCTTTTTATGACCCTGGTCGGCGATTTCATGTATACGGTAATCGATCCGCGTATCGATTTCGAGGCGCGGAAGGCATAGATGGGTAAGATCGAAAACAACGCCGCGCGATCCCGCGGCACGTTTCTCGGAATGAAAATCTCGTCGATTACCGAGAGGCGGCTGCACAATTTCCGCTCTAACAAACGTGGCTACTGGTCGCTGTGGATTTTTCTTGTGCTTTTCACCATCACCCTGTTTGCGGAGTTTGTGGCTAACGACAAACCGTTCTTGGCGTACTACAAGGGCGACGTCTATATGCCGATCTTTCAGGCCTATCCGGAGACGGCCTTCGGCGGTGAGTTTCTGACCGAGGCGGATTACCGTGATCCTTTGGTTGCCAGACTAATTAATGACAATGGTTGGATGATCTGGCCGATCGTACGCTACAACCATCGCACCGTGGCCTGGGACCTTCCCGCGCCTGCTCCCTCGCCACCTGACAATGAACATTGGCTCGGCACCGATGATCAGGCGCGCGATGTCGTGGCGCGGCTGATTTACGGTTTCCGCATCTCGGTGCTTTTTGGTTTCGCACTGACCATTGTCAGCGCTGTTGTCGGTGTGACAGCGGGCGCGGTGCAGGGCTACTTTGGCGGCTGGCTGGATCTGTTATTTCAGCGCTTCATGGAGATTTGGTCAGGCATGCCCATTCTTTATCTGTTGATCATTCTCGCCAGCATCGTCGAGCCTAACTTCTGGTGGTTACTCGGGGTGCTGCTGCTCTTTAGCTGGATGGGGTTTGTCGGTGTCGTGCGCGCGGAGTTTCTGCGCGCGCGCAATCTCGATTTTATTCGTGCGGCGCGCGCACTTGGCGTCAGCGACACCATGATCATGTTTCGTCACGTACTGCCGAACGCGATGGTTGCAACCATTACCCTCATGCCGTTCACCTTGGCGGGTTCTGTGACGATACTCACCGGGTTTGATTTTCTTGGGATCGGCCTGCCGCCGGGCTCGGCCTCGCTCGGCGAGGTGCTCGCTCAAGCCATAGCCAACCTGCAAGCACCATGGCTGGGGCTTACTGCATTTTTCGTGATCGCAACCATGCTCAGTCTGCTGATGTTCATTGGCGAGGCGGTGCGTGATGCGTTCGATCCACGCAAGCTGTTCGCCGGTGCACCGCCGCCCGAGGATACGGGACCCGTTTCGGCAAGCACGAGGCCGGAACCCGCGACGGAGGGAGTCGAGTAAATGGCCGAAACGTTGTTGCAGGTAGCCCGTCTCGGTGTCGAGTTTCGCCAGCCCGGCAACACGGTCAGGGCTGTAAGGAATGTTTCGTTCGACATCGAGCAAGGCGAGACGGTCGCCCTCGTAGGGGAAAGCGGTTCGGGAAAATCGGTAACCGCATTGTCTGTATTGCAACTTCTGCCTTATCCCGTTGCGGCACACACGCCGGGCAGCTCGATCCGTTTTCGCGGGCGCGAACTCGTCGGCGCTGACGAGAATGTCTTGCGTGCGGTGCGCGGTGACCAGGTCTCGATGATCTTCCAGGAGCCGATGACCTCATTGAATCCGTTGCATATCGTGGAGAAGCAGATCAATGAGGTCTTGATGGTGCACAAAGGCCTGTCGCGCAACGCTGCGCGCGCGCGGACACTCGAGCTTCTTGATCTCGTGCGTATACGCGACCCAGAGCAGCGTCTCAAGTCCTATCCGCACCAGCTCTCGGGCGGTCAACGCCAACGCGTGATGATCGCGATGGCGCTCGCGAACGAGCCGGACCTGTTGATTGCCGACGAGCCAACTACCGCAGTGGACGTCACAATCCAAGCACAGATTCTTAAATTACTTAGCGATCTGCAAGCGCGCCTAGGGATGGCGATGTTGTTTATCACGCATGACCTTAGCGTCGTGCGCAAGATGGCAAGTCGAGTCCATGTCATGCATGCGGGGTCGGTGGTGGAGTCGGGCTCCGTCGATGAAATCTTCGAGCGGCCGCAGCATCCTTACACGCAGCGTCTGCTTGCAGCCGAGCCCAAAGGTGGTGCAGTGGCCGCACCGCCGGATGCTCCCCCGGTTATGACCGCACAGGACATAAAAGTTTGGTTCCCGGTAAAAGCGGGTGTGCTGCGACGAACAGTGGGCCATGTCAAGGCAGTCAACGGCATCAGCGTCAAAGTGCGCCAGGGGCACACGGTCGGCGTGGTCGGCGAGAGCGGTTCCGGGAAAACGACACTGGGCCTCGCCCTGTTGCGGCTTGAGAAAAGTAAAGGGTCGATCGAGTTTGACGGACGCGTGATCCAGGGCCTGAGTTGGAAGTCGCTGCGCCCGCTGCGCCGCGAGATGCAGATCGTTTTCCAGGATCCCTTCGGCAGCCTGAGTCCACGCATGTCAGTGGGTCAGATCATCGGCGAAGGGCTCAGTGTGCATGGCTTGGGTAAGGACGAAGCAGAGCGTGAGCAAATGATTATCGAGGCTCTTGAGGAGGTCTATTTAGACCCTGACACCCGCCATCGCTACCCCCACGAATTCTCAGGCGGTCAACGACAGCGCATCGCCATCGCCCGTGCCATGATCCTGAAACCACGTTTCGTCGTCCTCGATGAGCCGACCTCAGCGCTTGACATGTCGGTGCAGGCACAGATCGTAGATCTGCTCCGGGAGCTGCAGGCGCGGCACAAGCTTGCTTACTTGTTTATCAGCCATGATTTGAAGGTGATCCGCGCGATGAGTGATGAAGTGATGGTCATGAGAGATGGTCAGGTCGTCGAGCACAGGCCGGCCGACGAGATCTTCGACAACCCGCGTGCCCCGTACACACGTGCATTGATGGCGGCTGCGTTCGACCTGGAGGCGGTCGAGGAGGGTGCCGTGAGGACTTAGGGCAGATACAAGCTGCAAGATACTTGGTGCAAATCAAAAAATGTCTGCTATGGCAGCCTGCTCTCGTCTTATTGAGGACGGTAAGCAGCCATGAGAAGAAAGACTATTACGATCATTCCCGGTGACGGTATCGGCCCGGAGATCATGCAGGCCGCGCTGGCGGTGCTGGATGCGCTCGACTGCGGCCTCGACTACGCTTTCGCCGATGCCGGTCTCGCTGCGCTGGCGAAGGGCAAGGAGCTGCTGCCACCCGAGACCGAGGCGCTTGTTGCGGCCAACCGCGTCGCGCTGAAAGGGCCGTTGACCACGCCGGTGGGGGAGGGGTTCACCTCGCTCAACGTCGTGCTGCGCAAGCGGTTCGACCTGTACGCCAACCTCCGCCCGGCCATTTCCTATCCGGGCACCGCCGCGCGCTACGACAATATCGACATAATCACCGTCCGTGAGAACACCGAAGGCATGTACGCAGGAGAGCGCCAGGAGCTGTCGGCCGATGGCAAGCGTGCCGAGTCGGTCAGCGTCGTCACACACGCCGGGGCCGCGCGCATCTTGCATTTCGCCTATGAGACCGCGCGCGCCTACCGCAGGAGGCGGGTTACCGTCGTGCACAAGGCGAATATCCTCAAGGTGACCTCCGCGCTATTTCTAACGGTGGCACGCGAGATCGCCGGCGATTATCCCGAGATCGTTACGAACGAAATGATTGTAGACAATACCTGCATGCAGCTGGTGATGAACCCCTACCAGTTTGATGTCATTGTCACTACTAACCTGTTTGGGGACATCATCTCCGATCTCTGTGCGGGGCTCATCGGCGGTCTGGGCATGGCGCCGGGCGCCAACATCGGTAATGACGCGGCAATTTTCGAGGCGGTGCACGGATCGGCGCCGGATATAGCGGGCAAGAACGTGGCCAATCCGTCGGCGTTGATTCTGGCAGCGGCGCTGATGCTCGAGCATATGAGCATGGGTGACAAGGCGGAAAGCATACGCGGGGCACTGCGCGACGTGATCCAATCGCGCGATCGCTGCACCGTGGATCTCGGCGGGCAAAGCAGCACGGCCGAGTTCACACAGGCAATCATCGAGCGCCTGAAATAATAACAACAACGGAATACCGGGTCTTTCTGTGTTTGTTGATTAAGGCACCTTTCGCCGAGTCAAGCACCCTCTCCCCAGCCCTCCCCCATTCAGGGGGAGGGAGTTGCTTTTTTTTGGCCCCCTTGGTCAAGCCGAGGACCCTCTCCCCAGCCCTCCCCCATTTCGGGGGAGGGAGTAGCATTGCTTTTGAACCCCCTTACTCAAGCCGAATGAGGAGGGAGAGCGAAGTGCAAGCACGAAGTGGCGGGGCA
>VRUB01000214.1 GCA_019456345.1 Nitrospira sp.
GGCCCGAATCATGTACTGCCAACTTCTGGGACAGCGCGATTCAGCTCCCCGCTTGGTGTGTACGATTTCCAGAAACGTACAAGCCTGGTGTTTTGTAGTCAGGAAGGTGCAGCACGGCTTTCCCGGACCGCGGCGGTGCTGGCGCGTGGCGAGGGACTGTCAGCCCACGCCCGTTCGGCGGAATACAGGATCAAGAAAAAGTAGCAAGTAGTGGAAGTGGCAAGGGGTAAGGTGAAGAGATGGTTATGGTGTCTGTCTGCTGAATTGCCAATTGCGGCTTGTACTACGCGGAGCACAAAATAGTTCACACACTGTCACTCGCCGGCGTCAGCACCCGGCTCCGGGGTTTGCATCCTCGGCTGCGTGGACGGTACTTTCTGCGCTACCCCATCCCGGTTCGCTTGAAAGCCCGGGGTTCACCCTCCCTGGTGAACCCGTTCAGCGGGATGAAGGCCCGCTGGACCTTCATCTTATCCCGCCTCACCCCGGTAGTGCTCCTCGCCTTTGCTGGGCGCCCCCCGGAGCCTCGCGATGAGCCTTTCATCGCTGTGCCCCTGCGCTTCGCTGTCCCTGCTTCGCTTGCGTACCGGCCCAAGCCTTCCTGGCTTGGGCGTTCGCCGGGACAACAGTCCACTGGACTGTTGTCTTTTTCCGGCTCACCCTGCAACGCTCGACAATCTCGCCGGGAGCGAAATTGGACCGCCGTCGCCGACCCGCAGGGGGCACGCCACGGATGGCGGGCATCAACGCCCGGAGCGCAGCGTCCCTGGCAAGCCCGTTCGCCGGGACGAGCGTCCACCGGACTGTTGTCTTCTCCCGCCTCGCCCTGTCTGCCCCCCCTTGCGGGGCTGTGCCCGGGTCTGCGGCGGGGCTCCACCGCTTACCGGTCGCCGACACCGGCGAGCCTCGAACGGGACGTACTTAATGCTCTGGGTAAGGACTTGTTGTGATGGGAATTCCGAAAAAAATCCAGCGACTCGTCCGTCCCGAAATCCTTGAGTCGAAAGCCTACTCGGTACCCGATTCGACCGGGCTTATCAAGCTCGACGCGATGGAGAACCCATGCGACTGGCCGGCAGAGATCAAGAAACGCTGGCTCGAGGTTCTGCGCGGCACCGAGCCGAACCGCTATCCAGACCCGAGCGCAAACGCGCTCAGGCAGTGCCTGCGGGAGGTGATGGCGATCCCGCAGGGCATGGAGTTGCTTCTCGGCAATGGCTCGGACGAGTTGATACAGATGGTCCTATTGGCGCTCGCGCGCCCCGGTGCGCGCGTGTTGGCTCCGGTGCCGACCTTCGTAATGTACGAGGTGATTGCGCGGCATCTTGGTATGGAGTTTGTCGGGGTGCCGTTGGGCCGCGATTTCGCGCTCGATTTACCGGGAATGTGCGCGGCACTGGAGCGGCACACGCCGGCCGTCACGTTTCTGGCCTCACCGAACAACCCGACGGGTGTGCCGTTTGCGTCCGCGCACATCGAGACTGTTATCGGCCGCTCCGAGGGGCTCGTTGTTATCGATGAGGCTTACTTCGCATTCACTGATGCCACCTTCATCGACCGCGTGGACCAATTCGATAATCTATTGGTGATGCGCACGCTATCGAAGCTGGGATTAGCCGGTTTGCGGCTGGGTTTTCTGGTCGGCGATCGTGCCTGGCTGCAGGAGTTTGACAAGGTCAGGCTGCCGTACAATATCAACAGCCTTACACAAGCGAGCGTGCGATTCGCACTGGAACACGGCCGGTTTCTCGATGAGCAGGTGGCGGGTGTGCGCGCGGAACGAGAGCGACTATTTCTCGCGCTCAGTGAGCTGCCCGGCGTACATGCTTGGCCCAGCGAGACCAACTTCATTTTGTTTGAGCTTCAAAATGCAGACGCCGCGGCCGTGTGGCAAGCGCTGCACGCGGCCGGCGTGCTGGTAAAGAGATTCGGCGGTGCACAGGATGTCTTGCGCAGTTGCCTACGTGTCACCGTCGGGACCCCGCAGGAGAATGCGATCTTTCTCGATGCGCTCAGAACCACACTTCATGTCTGAGACTGCCGAGAGCACCACTCGGGCGCGCCACACGCTGGCGCGCCAGACACGGATGCAACGCGGTGGAGTAGTCTGCTCGCCGCTGCCGGGTTGTGATACCATGCATCCCCTTTCGCTTTGGACTGGCTTGGTGGAACCGTGAGCGGGCGAACGGCCGAAATTTCGCGTGCAACCAAAGAGACACAGATTACCGTGACCGTCAATCTCGACGGAGACGGTAAATCCAAGCTCAAAACCGGGCTGCCATTCCTGGAGCATATGCTCGATCAGGTGGCGCGCCATGGTCTTATCGATATCACGATCGCGGCCCAGGGCGACCTGCAGGTCGACGCTCATCACACCGTAGAGGACATCGGCATTACACTGGGTCAGGCAGTGGCCAAGGCCCTCGGCGAGAAGAAGGGAATTCGCCGTTATGGCTATGCCTATGTCCCGTTGGATGAAGCATTGAGCCGCGTGGTGGTGGATTTCTCCGGGCGTCCCGGTCTGGTGTACAGCGTGGATTTTCCGCGAGCACGTGTGGCCGAGTTCGACGTTGATTTGATACACGAGTTCTTTCAGGGATTTTGCAATCATGCCTGCGCCACCTTGCATATCGATAACTTGCGCGGCAAGAATTCGCATCATGTAGCGGAGACCATATTCAAGGCATTCGGACGTGCGCTGCGCATGGCGCTTGAACCCGATCCCAGGATGAAAGAGGTCATCCCCTCAACCAAGGGGCGGCTGTAGGGCGCTTCGCAATATTGCCGCATGTTTGGTGCGAGCTCCAAGTGCCCTACACTGCGTGCCCCAATTGCTCATTTACTATCGTGGTTTGACTCCACCGGCATGAAAAAGATAACGGTCATAGATTTTGGTATGGGGAATCTGCGTTCGGTGCACAAGGCAATTGAGCACGTTGCGCCGGGTGCTGAGGTCCGTGTCACATCAAACCCCGACGACCTGCAGCGCACCGACAGTGTCGTTTTCCCCGGCCAGGGAG
>VRUB01000041.1 GCA_019456345.1 Nitrospira sp.
AACAGAAGATGCGCACACAGCCAAAGGACCGTAAACGATGTAGGAATGGCCCGTGATCCAACCGATATCTGCCATACACCAGTACACATCTTCGGGATGAATGTCCTGAATAAACTTTGACGTCCCCGCCACATAGGCAAGATAGCCGCCAGTGCTGTGCTGCGCACCTTTTGGTTTGCCCGTGGTGCCACTGGTGTACATGAGAAAGAGCGGTTCTTCCGCGCGCATACGCTCCGGCTCCACACGTTTTCCACGAAAGTCTTTGAGCAGATCATTCACAACATAATCCCGGCCGTTGACCAGCGGCGTGGCGCTGGAATGCTTCCCCGGGTAGCGCTGCCATATGAGGACCTTATCGACCGTGTGGCCCTCTTTTTCGGCTTCCTCGACAGCAATATCGGCCTTTTCTTTATGATCCAGGAGCTTGCCAGTGCGGTAGTACCCGTCCATGGTTATGAGCACCCTGCTGCCGGAATCTACTATGCGGTCCGCGCAAGACTTACCGCTGAAACCCGCGAACACCTCGGAATGAATCACACCGAGCCTGGCGCAGGCCAGCATCGTGATGGGCAACTCTGCCGTCATCGGCATTTGCAACGTCACACGGTCTCCCCTCTTTAGGCCGGCGAACTCACGCAAAAGCGCAGAAAACTCGTTGACTCGCACAAAAAGCTCCTGGAAGGTCACATGCTCTATTCGTTCATCCTCAGGCTCGGGGACGAAATGGATCGCCGTCTTGTTCTTGTACTTCGCCAGATGTCTGTCAACACAGTTGTAACAAGCATTGAGCTCGCCACCGACAAACCAATTCCAGAAGGGTGGATTACTGGTGTCCAGGGTCTTTTCCCAATACTTGTACCAATCCAGCAAGTCTGCGTACTCCTTAAAACATTCGGGAAAATTCTCCAGGCTGAACCGATCGTAAATAGTCTCATCCGTCATGTTTGCCTGGGCAATAAATTTCGCAGAAGGATAATAATATCCTTCCTCCTGCCAGTGCACGGCAATTCGCGCTTCTGAAGTCTCAACGTTTTTTTTCGCCATGGCTTAATCTCCTCCATTAATAGATATAGCGAAGGACAATACCGGGTTATGTATTGTTACTCGCTGACCGATGTATCTGTCGCGACGTTGCGAAGAACCAGGCCAACTTTTTGCCTCAGAGACTCGGCCGTTGCTCCACTTGCCGGTTCTGACCGACATGCGGATCACGCTTGGACGATCACGATAACATTCGACGTTCTCTAAGGGCACAATGCGCAGCGCTACACGTGCAGTCGGCGTGCCGAGACGGAATACGTGTAAGTCCGATGGCAGTCTTGAGAACGGCCTACAGTTCTTCTTCTGACGTCTGCTCCTCTCCTTATTTATGACTCTCTCGCCTATGCTCCAATCTTCCTCGCGAAGCCGCGGGAAGCTGGAATCTCCCACTGATGCCTCGAGGGCTCAAAAACAGGTCCGCACCGGGAGGAGCCCTGTCCTCATATGCTAGTGCCCGGGAAAGCGGCCTGTAACTATGCGGCTGCTCCTTATGGGACAAGACCCACTGGCACACCCCAGGCGCCGATTGACGACAAAGAAAACGGGAACCAGCAGCGGAAACAGGGTAATCCATATCCACCCAGCACCCCCTTGCAAGTGCTCAGGCTCCATCACCCATATCGTAAAGGTCTCGCCCGATTTGTAAAATAACGCCGCGAACAGCAGCCAAATAAACCACTTGAATACCGGATTGGCAGTTATTGCGCGTAATAGGTTAGTCATGTAATGACCGCTGATTTCGACCACGGTGCCCCCCAGCCACCCCGCCGATCCCGTACTCCTCGGCAAGGGCCCGACTTCGTCTGTAGCTGGGCCAAGCCTACCACGGTCGAGGTTATTGCAAATTTCGCGCCACCCCTTAACAAAATTAACCAAATAATATCAACTACTTATACAGACTTTGCACCGATCGGCCGCTTCACTCGTTACACATCGTAACATACGCTCCCACGCAATCGTAGCGTGTCGCACGCTCGCTGTTGCACACCACAAAATGCGTGATGGCTGTGTCGACGTGCGCCCCCGGCATTTTGGGTTTTCCAGCACGTGCTTAGTCATGCAGAAGCACAGCCGGGACTTACCTTTGTAGATTTTCATGCAGGCCGATGAAATTTTCCGGTATGATTTGCTGTCTATTCTATTAAATGAGTTAAAGATACACCGCCCAACACCACCGGCACCGGCGGAGCGACACGAACGCAACGAGAGACGAGCGACCCAGTTCCGGGACACGCGATGAAAAAGCTGTGGGACAAACTACGAGCGTTTGAAAACAAGAAGTATTTCGACGAGAACATTCCGCCGGACGTCGAGGAGGTGCTCGATGTCGCCGCCCACCTGGAGATCAGGGAGTTCGACGTCTTCCATCTCGCTTACAGCTGGTGGCACGGGGAAGATTCGACCGACGCCAAGATCGAACCTTTTTTTGTGAAATATATGTTCGGCTCGATCGTCCCGCCCTGGGTACGGCAATTCACGCGCATGGCACTAAAACTCAAGGAGCAAGGTCACTTGAGCCCGGAGCGGTTCGGGATTCAACGCTCGCCTGCAACAGCAGCCATGGTCTCCAAGGGAATTCGCTTCGCCGTCATCCTGGTAACGGTCCTCGTCGTCATGATTGTCCTTGCGCGGCTGTCCGTGGATCTGTACTCCTACCCCCGCTGTATGTTTCCGCCGTGCTATTAGTAGTGCCCGGGGCTACGTGGGCCGTGCGACGAAACTGCAGCCAATTCACGTTTAATCCGGTATCATCTGGCTCGTTTACGGAGCGGCTACTACACTTGCTTGATTATCTGTTCGTCATAATTACGGGCGCCATCGCCTATCACGGTATCACTTACCGCGATGAAAACGGGGACTCGGATCTGGGTCATCTGTTGTTCGGTTGTATCGCACTGTTGTTTTGTATTCGCGTTGTCATGGTCGATATTCTCAAGCTGTTGTGAACCTGGAAGGCTGAGCCGCCCCGAGACCGGCGTAATTTCTTGCCGCCCCGATCCCACATCCTCCCGCTCCAGCCCGGGTTTAGTACTATTGCTTGTAAGACCGCTGCGCGGTGTCTGCCTCGGGCAGGCGCAACAATCGCTCCGACTTCGGCTTGGCGAGCTGCGCGCGCAGATAGCGGGCTCGGTCCGCCACGCTCGGTGGCTTATCCGGCTGCAAGCGTAGAAAGCGGGTCAGCCAATGCGGCCCCTCAGCCACACTCTCATCTAGCTGCAGCGACTTTTCATAATCCGCTATCGCCTTCTGGTACTCGCCCATGCGATCGTAAAGGATCCCGCGGTTAGCGTAGGTCGCCGCAAAATCGGGTTCGCGCTCTAGCGCCCGGCCGAATGCGGCAAGCGCCTTCTGGTAGCGACCTAACTGCATGAGGCTGCGTGCGCGACCGCGCAAGGCGTAAATATTGCCCGGGTCGATACGTAACGCATTGTCGTACTCCCGCAAAGCACGGTCATAGGCGCCATCTTCAAACAAGTTGTTAGCAGAATGATAGGACAGCTCGCCCGGTGTCCGGTCCTCAACGAAGCTGTCATAGATCGACCAACCAACCCAGGCGAGCGTCAAAACGATCGCCGTGACCTTGAGGAGCTGGTAAATGCGGTCATCCATTGGCGGGAATGCCGATTATGTTGGCACTAAACAGGAAAGAGAATAGCAATGCGAGGATGACGGTTATTAGCCGCGCACGCCTGAGCTGTCCATCGATCTCCTCTTCCGAAAGCTTACGTTTCAGCCTTCGTTCCAGACGGCGAACGCTCAGCACCCAAACAAGCTTGCTCACGGGAAAGAACAGCAGAGCCGTAAGTATCAGGACCGAAACCGTGAAATAGACCATGGCCCGTTTACCAGAAAAGTACACCAAACACTGGTCACGTCGAGACCGGACAACAATCAAACGCTCACAGCAAGGCTGTTATTCATTGTACAGGTCTTGCGAATTAAGAAAAGAAGGTACCCGCCGCAGATCACTGGGATCCACGGCGGGCGCCAGATGTTACATAAAACGGGGAGGGTCGAGACCCTCCCCATAGTGCTAGAACGTGATTACTAAGGTCTGTCGAGGTCGAGGCGGATGTCGCCGATGTCGTCCTGGAGTGCCACGACTTCCCGATCGGGCACGGTGGACATTTCCATCTTATATGCCAGGAACCACATCATGAACACGCCCAGGGCCCACCACAGGATCTGCCAGGCCCAGATCGAAGGCATGCCAAACACCCAGGCATCCACACCACCGTTCGGGTCACCGAAAATGGTGTTGCCAATGACGACACCCGGGCCAATACCGAAGAAGAACCACACCAGCACCATAATCCAGGCCGCCGGAAGCAGCCCTCGCTTGGCAGCCGGCAGACTGGCGTGCTCACGCAGGAAGTTGTGGAACGTCATGCGATGCTTGAGGTCCTGCGCGTTCTGCGTCATGGCCGAGACGATGATCGCCACACCCAGATTTAACAGGATTCCCCAACCTGCGGAGTGGATGGTCAACGGCCAGCGACCCCAAGCGGTGATGCCAAGCGCCTGACCGACCGTCTCGGTGCAGATTACTCCAAGGATGCCGGCGGCCAGGCCCCAGGTGATCCCCTGACGGGTAAACCATGGGAAGTAGCACACCGCCATCAGCGGTGGCCACATCTGGAAGCCGAAGGCCACTGCCAACCCGCCCAGCAGCACGAGCGCATCCTTGGACGTCGTGGCAACCACCAGCGCGGCCAGCACGATCACCAACACGCCGATGCGGCCCCAGAACTTCTGCTGACCATGACTGGCGTTCGGCATGACATAGCGCTTGAGCAGGTCGCGCATCAGCATGCCACCGGCGGTCGACATATAGGCGGCACCGGTGGATTGCATGGCCGCCAGCGCGCATACGGCCAGCAAACCCGCGAGCCACGGTGCGGCTTCTTGCACCAGACCGATCAGCTGTGGCACCAACATACCCTGTTTTCCGGCGGACTTCATCAGGTCGATACCGCCCAAACCTGCTCCCATCACGTTGTTTGTGAGATCAGGAAATTTTTCCGCGAACGCGAGGTCCCCGCCCAGCATATGACCACCCATACCCTGGAAGGCGGTGAACACGAACAGGATCAGGCCGATACCGAACGACGAGGCCCACACCTGCTGCGGCGCAAACGGCTTGGGGCTGCTGTTGGAGAACGCCCACATCGAGAACGCCGGCGAGGAGTGAATGCCCATCAGCGCGAACATATAGGTGAGGACCATGATGCCGGTCCAGGCCCCGCCGACTGCCTTGGGGCCGGTAGACACCCACTGAATCACGCCGGGGATGGCAATGTAGTGGCTGTAACCATCTGGCGTTATTTTCGGGTCAATGGACGCAAGCGCGGCAATACCTTCGTTCAATTTGCCAAAACCGCCGACAAAAGAAAGCGTAATGATGCCGATCATAACGATGCCCGCCGCCAACAGGACACATTGCAGCGTATCCACGTACGCCACCGCGCGCAGACCGCCCGATGCCACGTACAGGAACACGATCGCCGACAGCAGCCACATACCCACATCAACGCTAAGTAGACCGTCGGTCAATACGTTGAACAGAAAGCCCGATGCGCGCAGTTGCAATCCCAGGTACGGGATTGAGAAGCACAGCGCGACCAGCACCGTGAGCAACCGGATCGTATCACCCTGAAAGTAGGTGGACAGCATCTCGCCTGGCGTGACGAAGCCGTAGCGTTTGCCCAGGATCCACTGGCGCTTCAGGAACATGACTCCGGTAAACGGAATCGTGATCGCATAAAACGAAGCGTAGGCGTACTGAAAGCCATCCCGGTACAGCAATCCCGGGTGACCCATAAAGGTCCATCCGGAGAACGACGTTGCTGTCGCCGCGAGCACGAATACCCATAGCGAGATCTTGCGACCGGCTATGAAGTAATCGCTGGCAGTGCGGGCCGAAAGCGCACCTTTAATACCCCAAAAGATGCAATAGCCCCAGTACAGCAAAACAAATATAAACAGCCATACTATTTTGGCATCCATAGATAAGCCCCCTTTAAAGTGGGTTGTTTTTCATAGCGCCGCCATCCGTAGCCGTAACATCCTCCTCGCACCCGCACCATACTCCGGCTTGTATGGAACATCTAGCCCCGGCGCCGGCTGATTCTCGAGGAGTTCGAAAGAGCCTTGCGAAATCTGTGCCCAAGAGAAACAATGTTTCAAAACAACAGCGTATGTGATATGCGGGGGAGGGCAAGCATACCAATCGTTACGGTCTGTAACAGTCTCTGTGGCGTTTGGTAACATGCCGTCAACCACCGGGCCGGCCGCGCCTTGCAGGCATCCGGCGCCCCGAATTAGTATTGATTTTTCTGGTGCTTGGAGCAGCAAACATGGCCAAGAGCATTCTGCTGGTCGACGACGAACCCAATATCGTGCTGTCGCTTGAGTTCCTGATGAAACGCGCGGGTTACGCCGTGCGCACCGCTACCGACGGTGACGCCGCGCTCGAGGCCATCACAGAGGATCGGCCTGACCTGATCCTGTTGGACGTCAATATACCAAAACGCGACGGCTTTGAGATTTGTCAGCTCATTCGCTCTAACCCCGGCTGGAAGGATATCCCTATCATCATGCTGACGGCCAAGGGACGTGACGTGGAACGCGAAAAAGGATTAGCCATGGGAGCGGATGATTACGTCACGAAGCCCTTCGCTACTCAAGAGGTAGTAGAAAAAGTGGAGGCCATTCTCGGAAAGGCCTCCTGAGTGCCAACGGCTCGATGCTTACTGCGCGTCCAACCGCGAAATGAGCACACGCTTCAAACTCTGGGTGCTGCTGGGCGCCGTCGTCAGCCTCGAGATATTGCTGCTGGTCACCGTTGGCTGGACGGTTCTGGTTCAACCAGAATACCCGGCCGATCGTGAACGCATTATTCTAGTGGCCGGTACGGCCGCGTTCGTGTTCACTGCAGCGTTGGCGGCGGTATGGGCATTCCTTGATGTTGCGCTCGTGCGCGCCCTGGGCGCCGTGCAACGCGGAGCCACCATCATCGCCCGCACCCATGCCGCGCATACGCTTGAGCTGCCCGCGTTTCATTTGCTCGGGCAGCTCCCGGAGTCTGTTCATACGCTCGGCACCGAGCTGCACAAGGCGAAACACGAGGTGAGCCTGGCACTGCAGACGGGTGCCGCACGCGAACAAGAACAGAAGGCACGTCTGGAGACAGTACTCCAAGAGATTCACGAAGGTGTGATGGTTTGCGACAACCATGCACGGATCCTGCTTTACAATCCCGCCGCACTGCATAACTTGGGTGCCAGCCATACGGTGGGACTGGGCCGCTCCCTGTACACGCTGTTTACCAAAGCGCCGATCGAACATGCGCTCGAGCTGCTGCGACAACCGGCGCAAGCACCGCGCAATGTCAATGACGGCTTTGCCGAGTTTATCTGCGCGGCCGTCGAAACCGGTGCCTTGTTCCGTTGCCGCGTGAGCCTGTTGCCCCAATCCGTTGCGGCCGAGTCGCCTAGAGACGGCGGATTTGTGCTGGCGTTCGAGGACGTCACGGCGCGGCTGGAAGCGGTGCGTACACGAGACGAGTTGCTGCGCGGTGCGTTGCAGGGCTTGCGCGCGCCGCTGGCTAACCTGCGCGCTGCGGCGGAGAATCTGGTCGCTTACCCCGATATGGAGGCGGCCGAGCGGAGCTCCTTTGAGCATGTACTCGTGCAAGAAAGTGCCGCGCTGAGTACCCAGCTCGAGGAGCTTGCCCGCGCCAGCCGTAAGCTGATAGGCGGAGAATGGGTGATGGCCGATATCTACTCCGCCGATCTAATAGACAGCCTGACGCGGCGCTGGCGCAGGCAAGGCGGACCTACCGTGACCATGACCGGCGCGCCATTGTGGTTGCGCCTTGATAGTCACACCATTGTAGTACTGCTCGACTACATACTACACCGCGTGCAGGAACATAGCGGCGTAACCGCGTTCGATATCGAGCCACTGCTGGGCGACCGGCGTGTCTACCTCGATATCGTCTGGAACGGGGAACCGATACCGGCAGCGGAGCTGGCAGACTGGTCGGACGGGATATTGTCTGAAGCCGTCGGCTCGCCCAGCGTGCGCGACGTCCTCGAGCAACACGGCAGCGAGATCTGGAGCCAGGATCATAGACGCTCGGGCTATGCGCTGATCCGGCTGCCGCTGCCCGCCTCGCACCTGCAGTGGCAGGCCCCGCGCGAAAAGCTACCCGCGCGCCCGGAATTCTACGACTTCGAGCTAGCTGGAACGTCGCGCGTATCCGAGAAACTTATGAGCCGCCCATTGTCGACGCTCGAGTATGTCGTATTCGATACGGAAACTACCGGGCTACGGCCGTCAGAAGGCGACGAGATTATCTCTATTGCCGGCGTTCGAATCGTAAACCGCCGCATTCTGGGCGGCGAGGTATTCGACCGGCTGGTAAATCCGCAGCGCCGGATCCCCAAAGCTTCCATACGGTTTCACGGTATCACCGATGCGCAAGTAGAAGACAAGCCCCCTATCCAGGTCGTGTTGCCGCAGTTCAAGCAGTTCGTGGACGATGCGGTCCTGGTAGCGCACAACGCCGCGTTCGATATGAAATTCCTCAAGCTTAAGGAGGCCCAGTCTGGTGTGCAGTTCGAGAACCCGGTGCTTGACGTGCTGCTCTTGTCCGTATATCTGCACCCGCACATGCCCGATCATACTCTCGATGCCATGGCCGAGCGCCTGGGCGTAGACGTCACCGGACGCCACTCCGCGCTCGGAGACTCGCTGGTCACAGCAGAGGTCTTCGTGCGGCTACTGGAACTGCTGGGCGACAGCGGTATCCAGACATTGGGCGAGGCGATCGAGGCATCGGAGAGCATAGTGAAGGTACGCAAGCAGCAAACGCAATTCTAGACAGGATTACAATTTACTACGCGGAGCACAGATCAGATTGAGGATCAATACTGATGCGGACAATAAGAAAACGCAATGAACGGCTTTTGGTATTAGCGCTCGTCGGCATCCTGGCCCTGAACTATCCGTTGCTATCGATCTTTGCAGATGACGGATTCGTATTCGGGATTCCGCTACTTTATTTCTATCTGTTCGTCTTCTGGGGCGGGGTCATTCTGCTTGCAGGACTCATTACCGAGTCAAAGGCCCGGGAAGAGATCAAAAGCGCGCCACAAACGCACGTAACCCCACAGAGTGATGACCGCGATGCTTCAGGGTGAAATAATTCTAATTTTCGCGTTCAGCTATCTGGGGCTGTTATTCGCAATAGCCTATTACGGGGACAAGCGCGCCGATATTGGCCGCAGCATTATCAGTAATCCCTACATATATACGCTATCGATTGCCGTCTACTGCACCGCCTGGACGTTCTACGGCAGCGTTGGTCGGGCCGCCCATGCAGGGGTCGGTTTTCTGCCGATTTACCTCGGCCCGACTTTGATGGCCGTGTTGTGGTGGTTCGTGATGCGAAAGATTATTCGCATTGCCAAGACGCAGCGCATCACGTCGATTGCGGACTTTATCGGGTCGCGCTACGGCAAGAGCACCCTGCTCGCCGGCCTGGTCACCATCATCGCCGTGGTCGGCATCATGCCGTATATCTCGCTACAGCTAAAAGCCGTGTCCACGAGTTACATCGTGCTGCAGCACTATCCCGATCTGGTGATGCCGTATGAATCGGATCAGTTGGCACTGTGGGAAGATACCGCGCTCTATGTAGCGCTGCTGCTGGCGGCATTCACGATACTGTTTGGAACGCGGCACATTGATGCAACGGAACGCCATGAAGGTATGGTGGCGGCGATTGCATTCGAGTCCCTGGTCAAGCTGGTTGCCTTTCTCGCGGTCGGCATTTTTGTCACCTTCAGTCTTTTTTCCGGGCCGGCAGATCTTTTTGCGCGCGCTGCAGATGTCCCCAAGCTCGCTGTTCTCATGCGCTTCGAAGGCGTGCCAGGAGGCTACACGAGCTGGGCGACACTGACTTTCTTGTCCATGATGGCAATCATGTTTCTTCCACGCCAGTTCCAGGTAGCCGTAGTGGAAAACGTCAACGAGGATCACGTACGCAAGGCCGCCTGGTTGTTTCCACTTTACTTGCTGGTAATCAATCTGTTCGTGTTGCCCATCGCGCTCGGCGGTCAGCTGCTGCTGCCATCGCAGACCTTTAACGCCGACCCCGATACCTATGTATTGGCCGTGCCCATGTTCGAGCGCCGCGAAGGGCTGGCGTTGTTTGCGTTTCTCGGCGGCCTGTCGGCGGCCACCGGCATGGTAATTGTGGCAACCATCGCGCTGTCCACTATGGTCTGCAACGATCTGGTGATGCCGGTGCTGCTGCGCATCAAGGCACTGGGACTTACCGAACGCAAAGACCTGACCGGGCTGCTGCTCGGTATCCGGCGCGGGACGATCGTCGCGGTCTTGCTGCTGGGCTATCTGTACTTCCGTCTGATCGGCGAGTCGTTCGCGCTGGTGACGATCGGGCTGGTCTCGTTTGCCGCGGCGGCGCAGTTCGCGCCGGCAATTCTGATTGGCATCTTCTGGAAGGGGGCGACCCGGCTGGGCGCGATTACAGGGCTCAGCAGCGGCTTTGCTATCTGGGCGTATACCCTGCTGCTGCCGTCATTCGCGAAATCGGGCTGGTTACCTTTGGAATTCCTCGAGCAAGGCCTTTATGGCATCGAGTTGCTGCGGCCCTATCAGCTTTTCGGACTGGAAGGCCTCGACCCGATTACTCACGCCGTGTTCTGGAGCATGCTGTTCAATGCCGGCCTGCTCGTGGGCATATCGGTCCTCGGGCGCCAGTCTGCCATCGAACGCTTTCAGGCGACGCTGTTCGTGGATGTCTTCCGCCGCACCGAGAGCAGCCGCGAGGCGCATCTTTGGAGCGGGACCGCTACGGTCTCGGATCTGCAAGCCCTGGTGGCACGCTTCATGGGCGCGGAACAGGCCAAGGCCGTGCTCGCAGACTATGCAAAACGCCGGGGCGTGAATATCGACAAGACCCTGAGCGCGGACTCCGAGTTGGTGAGTGCCACGGAACGTCTGCTGGCGGGCGCAATTGGCGGCGCATCCGCCCGGGTGATGGTGTCCTCGGTGGTCAAGGGCGAGGCGCTCAGCATGGAAGGGGTCATGCAGATCCTGGATGAAACGTCGCAGGTGATGGACTACAGCCGGCGTCTGGAGCAGAAATCGCGCGAGCTCGAGGCCGCGACCGCGGAACTGCGGGCGGCTAACAAGCGCTTACAGGAGCTCGACCGCATGAAGGATGAATTTGTCTCGACGGTAAGCCATGAGCTAAGGACGCCGCTGACGTCAATACGTGCCTTCACAGAAATTCTGCTTCATGAGCCCAATCTGCCAGACACTGAGCGTCAGCAGTTCCTTGAAATCGTTGTAGGCGAAACCGAACGGCTTACGAGGCTGACCAATGACGTACTGGATCTCGCCAAGATCGAGGCGGGTCGCATGGAGTGGCACATGGAGCACATCGATATGCGACAGATTATCGAGCAGAGTGTAGCGGCGGTCAGTCAGCTCTTTAATGAACGAAAGGTCGCGCTCGAGTCGGACCTTCCCTCAAAACGCGCTATCGTCAATGCCGACCGCGACCGCATGATGCAAGTTGTTATCAATCTGCTGTCCAATGCCGCGAAGTTCTGTGAGAGTGGGTCCGGCAAGGTCAAAGCGAGTCTGACACCCGATCGGCACACGTTTCGCGTTGCGGTGGTCGACAATGGCCCGGGAATTCCGCCGGATCAGGCTGCCCACATCTTTGACAAGTTTCACCAGGTAACCGACCAGCAAAAAGGAAAACCCAAGGGCACGGGTCTGGGGCTCGCGATCTCCCGGCTCATCATTGAGCATCATGGTGGCAAGATTTGGGTGGACACTGTCCCGGGCAAAGGCTGCGCATTTTCTTTCACCATGCCTAGCCTGCAAGCCAAGCCGGTCGGTACCGTCGCCGATTAGCGAGTCACTAGCTCGAAGTTTTTACCGCAGAGATCGCGGAGGCGTGTGATTCCCGTGAACTTACTTCTAGCAGGCTGCTGAAAAACTATTTTCGGCAGCCTGCTCGAGTGGTGCATGGATACGCCGCACATTAGCGACGCAGGGAGAGCGAAGCGCAGGGACGGAGCGCAGCAAGGCCTTTTTCAGCATCCTGCTGGGTACCCAGGCGCCGGTGGCACAATACTTTGCACCACGCTCAGTTTGTATCGCGCGTTGTTTGTCTTTGTTTCCTCCGCGATCTTTGCGATCTCTGCGGTGAGTCGATACGATTTCCGGAGTAGCGTCGCGTGCGGACGCACCCCACGTACGATCAAAAGACATCGGCCGTAAATTCCGTCTTAACGCGATCACGCAAGGCATCGATGGCCTGCAGCGAATTCTTCAACATGTCCTTTTCCCGCATGGACAACGCCCTGGGCGAAACATAAGCACTGACCTCGCGGCCCTCCTGGAAGTCGCTGATCTGCTGGCGCAGGATGAGCCGGGTGAGGTGGTGAAAGCCACCAGATAGATAGTCCTGCTCATTTGCATCCAGTACCCCGAGGGCATGGAGCGCCGCGATCCGCGCGAGCGTACCGGTCTCCGGAATACCCTCTCGCAACGCCAGCAGACGCGTCGACTCGACCAGCGGAAGCAGGCCGTGATACTTGAGATTGAGCTTACCTTGGTTCGGTCCCGGGGTCCTGTCGGTAGTCAGCCTGCCGAACAGTCCAAGCGCCACGCCATGGTCGGCCTGTACGCGTCGCATCTCTTGCAGGAAGGCGTGTTGCCCCTTGACGTTGCGCGTCAGGTGATCTCGCAGACGGTCGGATAACTCATGCTGCCCGAACACCGAGCGGAAATCGAAAAAGATATCCGACAAACGCAGCGTCAGCGGGTTCGGACAACGCAGCCAGTAATGGATCTGCCCGCACCACTGGCCCAGGGTCTTGCGCCACAGCGGGTTCGTGGCCATCACGTTCCCACGGCAAAGCGTGATGCCAACCTCGCCGAGGGCACGGGTCATGCGCCCGGCCAACTCGATAAAAAAAGGATCGACGGCACCGTGTCGGGAATCCGGGTAGTCTTCCAGAATGAAGCCGTTGTCCTGATCGGGAAACAAGAAGCTCTCGCCGCGGCCACCGGAACCCATGACAATCACACATAACTTCACCGGCGGTTGCCCCCATCCCTCTTCCTCCATGTCCTTCAGAAAAAGCTCCAGAATCCGCCGGTAGATATCGTTATTAATTTGTGTGAGCAGGCCCTGGATCTCCGGTACCGGCACGTTTTCAGCGAACAAGGTATCGGCAACCTCGACCTGTGCGCTCTTGACCTGGTGCAGCCCTTCCACGCTCTCCTCATGAGTAAGGCGATCGATCTGTTCCATCAGCGTCGCCGACGCTTCCGCCAGTACGACGTGCAGGTGCAACATACCGACAACCCGACCCTGCTTGTCGACAGCGGGCATGTGTCGCAGGTCACGACGCCGCATGGTCGCGATAGCATGAAACAGATAGTCGTCGTCACGTATGGTGAGCACAGGAGCACTCATGATCTGCTCCACCCGCGTAGAACCAGAAGCCTGATAAGCGATATGACGCACGACGTCGCGCTCGGTCACGATCCCCTTGAGGCGCCCGTCTGCGTCCGCGATCAGCACGCTCGAGCCGCCCTGCTCGCGCATGGCCCGAATCACTTCGGCGCAGGCGGTGTGCTCGGGCATGATCGCCGGCGCCAGATCCATGTGGTCTCGCACGATTTCACTGAATGCAGCGGTACGCGATACGCGGCGCGGTTTACGAGCCGGTGCGGCGCCGGCATCGACGGCAGACTTTGCGTTCGTCATCGGCTGTACGAATCCCCAGGCACGTCAAGTTGAGTCTTGTTGCGCCAGCTTAGGTCACCAGGAACAGCGCACACCATATATAAACCCTGTGCGGCACGAAATCAAAAGAGGGGTTGGAAAATACCCATCGCGGAACCCAGGTGTGGTGGGCGCGAGGTCCCACTCCGCGGGGCTCCACACGCGGGCGAGGAGCCATGGCAGCTTGCCTATTTATCGTCCTTCACGGGTATTTTTCCAATAATCGCGGAATCGCCGAACAGCAGCCCCACGATAAGCGGGCCTATGAATTCCATGCCCAGAGCGTAACGTGTCGCTACGTCAGGGGTTCCGCGAGACAGCATTCTGCTGCAGGGTCCTTTTTTTTTGCTTGCGCGGTATGCCGAGGCGCTGCCGTTTCTCCCACAGTGTCTTACGACTGATGCCGAGACGTCGCGCCAGCTCGGTCTCTGTCACGCTGCCCTCGTGCTCAAGCACAAAACGTACAATATAGTCATCGAGCGATACCGCCGTGTCGTCGGGCATCGCCGTGCCACGGATGCTGTCAATACGTGATTCGATCGCCAGCAGATCGGGCGTGATGGAATTACTTTCACACAGAATGACAGCGCGCTCGATTGCATTTTCCAACTCGCGAACGTTTCCAGGCCACGCGTACGCTGTTATCGCCATCAATGCGTCGGGGGCAAACGCGATCACAGAACGGTGCAATCGCTTGCAAGTCTTGTCAAGCAGATGATTGGCGAGCTCGATAATGTCGTCGCCGCGCTCCCGCAGCGGAGGAAGCTGGATTTCCATCACGCGCAAGCGAAAATAGAGATCGTCGCGAAACTGCCCGTCTTGCACGAGTTGATTCAGCTCCCGGTGTGTTGCGGAAATTAGGCGCACGTTAACCCTACTCGACTGAGACGCACCAACACGGCGGATCTCCCCATCCTGCAGCACGCGCAGTAATCGCGCCTGCGCCGGCAGTGGAAGCTCGCCGACCTCATCAAGAAATAACGTGCCACCATCGGCAGCCTCAACCATACCGCGGCGGGCCGTCACCGCGCCGGTAAAGGCGCCCTTTTCATGGCCAAACAGCTCGGTCTCGATCAGGGTTTCCGGGATCGCGGCGCAGTTAACGGTTATGATCGGGCCGTCACGGCGTTCGCTCTGCTCGTGCACGGCCCGCGCGACCAGCTCTTTCCCCGTTCCCGATTCCCCCATAATCAAAACGGTGGTGTCCGTCGGTGCAACCTTTCGAATCCGGTTGAATACTTCCTGCATCGTCCGGCAACGCCCAACGATTCCGCCCACAGGATAGTGGCGTTGTACATCTGATTTCAGCGCCTCGTTCTGACGCGCCAGGCGCCGACCCGATAACACCCGCTCGATAACCACAAGCAGCTCATCATGATCAAACGGCTTGGCGACGTAGTCGACCGCCCCAAGCTTCATGGCCTCGACGGCCGAGCGTACGCTGGCATAGGAGGTCATAATCAGCACGGGCACCCCATTGGCACGACCGATCACTTCAGTACCCGATATCCCGGGCAAGCGCAGATCGGCGATAATCAGATCAAATCCTGCAAGATCAAACTCGCGTTCGGCGTCCTCGACAGAACCTGCTTCCGAGACATCAAATCCGTGACGTTCCAGTAGTCGTCGCACGGCTAGTCGGATTACCGATTCGTCTTCAAGGATCAGGATATGGCTCATGAAATCGCTCTCTCGTCGCGCTGCGGTTCAGGATTGGGAAAACGGAGGATGACGCGCGTGCCGCCGCCGGCATTACTGTCCAGCTCGATGCTGCCACCGTAGTCCTCGACGATCTGGTAGACCATCGGCAAACCCAGGCCAGTGCCCTCCCCCGGGTGTTTCGTAGTGAAGAAAGGCTCGAACACACGTTCCCGCAGCTCCTCCGGGATGCCCGCACCACGGTCGCATACTTCGACCTGCAGCTCACCGTCTTCCTGCGCGGCCGTCACGACGACGCGGTCGCCGGCGCGGGAAGCGTCGCAGGCGTTTGTCAGCAGGTTTACAAACACCTGCAGGAATTTCTGGCGATCGCCCTTGATCTGCACATTCGGCGAACAATGGTTCAGGCACTCGACCTTGCGGCCGCTGTGCGACAACCGCACTAACCGGACCGCTTCGCTGACCGTCTCATGCAGATTGACCTGCTCCTGACGATCCTCGGGCGTACCGCTTCGACTGAAGGTCATGAGCGACTGCACGATGTTACTGATGCGCTTGGTCTGCTGCAGGATCTGCGCGGTGCTTTGGCGCACCAGGTCCGTGTGATCCTCTGCCTGGAGATTCTGCGCGAGACACGCAATCCCGGTAACCGGGTTTCCGATCTCGTGCGCCACGCCCGCTGCGAGTCGCCCTATAGAAGCAAGGCGTTCGCTGTGCGCGAGCTCAGCCTGCAGCGTTTCAAGGTCTGTCAGGTCTTCCAATAACATGACGATACCGGGGCTGGCGTGGTGCTCTGGCCCTGCGGAGGCCACCGGATCGCCAATCGTCGCCTTGTGCACATTGAACCATCGCGGATAACCGTCAATCTCCACGCGCTTGCGGTATATGTGCTGATCGTCGGCATGGACGAATGACGCCAGCAAGGTACCCCATGGCTCACCAATCACCTCTACCTTACGGCCCATGGCGTCGCGTCGCGATACACCCGAGAGCAGCTCCATGGCCAGGTTCCAGATAACCACCTCGCGCTCGTCACTCAGGGCGCAGACAGCGAGCGGCAAGTCCTGCAAAACCTGGCGCTGGTAGCGACGCAAAGCATCGAGCTCACCGGCCAAGCCGCGCAACTCGCTGCGCGAGGCCTCCAAGCGCTCTTCCATAACGCGAAAAGTGTAGGACAACGCGGTCTGCCCGCTGGCATCAAGCGCCAGGCCTTCATTCACAATCATGCGCGCGAGCGGGGGGCCAATGAGCCCGGAGAGGTTTCGCTCGATCTGCTCGCGCAACCGCCGCAGTTCCCCGGGCCGGTGCTCATCCACTCCGAGGCCCAGGTCTTCCAGCGCCCGACCGACCTCCCGTTCGGCGGTATTCTCGCCGAGCACGGGTGCAAGCCGTTCCTTGAACTGTAATGGTGAGCCGGCGGTAACCACCCCGCTCGGTGGTGTGAAGCTCGTGCTACAACAAGCGCGCGCCGCCTCCCACTCCTCCGCGTTCTGCCGCGTCAGCAGAGACACGGCAACGAACAGAATACTATTGACGGCCAACGACCAGAACGCGGCAAACCCCCATTTCTCAAGACCCGATACCTGCTGCAGGGTCGGCAGCGGGTCGAGATTCAAATTCACAACGCCCGAGCTTTGCAGCAACGGTACGAGTAGCGTCGCCGCCCACACGGCTATGCCACCCAGCAGCCCTGCTATGAATCCCAGGCGCGTCGCCCGGCGCCAGTACAACACCCCGGCAACCCCGGGCAGAAACTGGGCCACCGCCACGAAGGAAATCAGGCCCAGCTCCACCAGCCCCTGCCTGTGCTCAAGTAACTGGTAGAAGCCGTAGCCTGCCATGATGATGATCGCGATAAGCATCCGGCGTCCCCACAGCAGCCAGCGATAGAGATCGACGTAGGGGTCTGGATAACTCGCCGGCAGCAACAGATGATTCAGGCACATTGCGGCCAGCGCCAGGCTGGTCACGATCATCATGGCGCTGGCGGCCGAGACGCCGCCGATAAAGGCAAACACCGGCAGGAGTGAATGGTTGGCGGCGAACGTGATTCCCAGAACGTAGTAGTCGGGGTCCGTGTTGACCGACATTGCCGTGCCTGCCCAAAGGATAACCGGGATGGGCAGATTCAATAAAAGCAGGAACAATGGGAACGCCCAGCTCGCCGTCAGGAGCGATTGCGGGCGCTGGTTCTCCGTAAAGCTCATGTGGAACTGACGTGGCAGCAAGAAGGCCGCAGCAAAAGCAAGCACCAGCAGCGTCATCCACGGTCCCTCGCGCACGGGCTCATATAATGACCGCACGGCCTCGGGGTGTTGCGCCAGCCAGCTCTGCATACCACCCAGCCCGCCAAATACACCGAACACCGCAAACAGGCCGACACCGAGCAAGGCGACCAGTTTCACTAATGACTCGAAAGCGATGGCCACGACCAGGCCTTCGTGTTTTTCCCGCGGCGAGATGTGCCGGGCACCGAACAGAATCGCAAACAAGATCAACACGACACAGTACACGAGCGCGACGACCTGCGGCGTGGCCTCCTGGGTGAGAATGCGAAACGACTCGGTGACCGCCCGAATCTGAAGCGCAATATAGGGCAGTGTTCCTACGAGCATGAATAGCGTCACCAGCACACCGGCAAACTGGCTGCGGAAACGAAAAGCAAACAGATCTGCCAACGACGTAAGTTGGTAGTCCCGCACCAGCCGCAAGATGGGCATCAATAGGACGGGGACGAGCAGGAACGCGAGCGTGACACCCAAATAAATGGCGAGAAAGTTATACCCCTGGGCCTGCGCAAATCCCACGCTGCCGTAGTACGTCCACGACGTTGCGTACACCCCCAACGACAGCACGTAGGTCAATGGATGATTCTTGATCCGGGCGGGGATCCAGCCGCAGTCAGCCGCGTAGGCGATGAGAAAGAGCAGCAGCAGGTACGCTACCGTAATAAAAAAAAGCGTCGACAGCGCAAAGGTCACGACTCGCGCACCCGCACGTGCAGCCAGGCACACAGCGCGATCAGGACGAGCCACATCAAGTACGGCAGGTACCAAGGGCTCTCGTCCGACGCCCACCAGCCCAGCAACGGCGACACCAGCAGGAATAGGGCGAACAAAAACAACAGAATTACTCTGTCAAGCCGTGGACTGAACTCGCGAATCTGGCGCATGAACCCGGAAATCCTCAGGAGATGTTACTAAAAGTAACAAAACTACCCGTCGGGGCCAAGAGGAAAACTACAGCAGCGAGGTTCGCGTAGCGAGCAGCGAGTAAACCCGTAAATACTGCGGTGTGGCCTTCGCTACTAGCGACTAGATTATTTCAAAGTACCTTTCCATCTCCCAATCCGTGATGTGCTTGCGGAACTCGCGTTCCTCCCATTCGCGGGTGGCGGCGTAGTGCTCGACAAAGGCATCGCCAAACCACGCGCGCGCCATTTTCGACGCCTTCAGTCGCTGGGCAGCCTCCCACAAGGTCGCAGGTAGCTGGAGTCGCTTGGGAAACTTCTTTTCGTAGGCATTGCCTTTCACTGCCGGCTCCGGCTCCAGTTTTTGCTCGATGCCATAGAGCCCTGAGGCCAGCGCCGCGGCCAGCGCGATGTAGGGGTTAGCATCGGCCGCCGCGATGCGGTACTCCACGCGTTGTGCCTTGGCGCTGCCGGGGATCACTCTCAGCGCGCAAGTACGATTCTCGACCCCCCAGCTGGCCTCTGTCGGCGCCCAGAAACCCGGTATCAGGCGAGTAAACGAGTTGATCGTCGGAGCGATCATGCACAGGAGCTCGGGCATAAGGCGCTGCTGGCCGGCGACGAACTGGCGCAGCCGATCGCTAGTGTTGTCGGGCTTTTTCGGATCATGGAAGACGGACTTCTCCTGCTCGTCCTTGAGCGAGATGTGGATGTGCCCGCTCTGGCCCGGCCAGTCCGGCGACCACTTGGCCATAAATGTGGCGATCAGGTTGGTGCGCTGAGCGATGACCTTGGTGAAGGTCTTGAACAGCGCGGCCTTGTCGGCCGCCGCCTCGGCTTCATCGACAGTGATGGA
This sequence comes from Nitrospira sp., assembly GCA_019456345.1. Classification (GTDB taxonomy): domain Bacteria; phylum Pseudomonadota; class Gammaproteobacteria; order Acidiferrobacterales; family SPGG2; genus VRUB01. Next base: position 19,591 of record VRUB01000041.1, read on the forward strand.
CGCCTCGAGCACACCGGGACCGGTTTCCTCATGCAGGGCCTCAAGACCAAAGTCCATGGCCTCACACGTCGACAGCAGAGTGTGGTAGAAATCGGCGTAAACCGAGTTGCGCAGCACCGAGTAGCCAAAGAAACCGGGGGCCAGCGGCTTCAAGTCGCGGTAGTGCTTGTCCCGCACCGAGTGGGGAGTTTCGTCGAACAGGAAAAACTCGTACTCGAACGCGCTGTAGGGCTCGAAGCCCATCGCGCGTGCGCGCTTGATCACCCGGCGCAGCACCCCACGTGGGCACAGTGCCTCGGCCGGCGGTGCGAACTCCCCAAGGAAAAACAACATGTCGCCCTCGAACGGCAATTGCCGGCAACTGTCGGGCAAGATTCGCACCGGCGCGTCGGGGTAGCCCGTATGCCATCCGGTAAATGTCACATTGTCGTAGAGCTGATCGCACGAGTCCCACCCGAAGACGACGTCACAGAAGCCAAAACCATTTTCGAGCGCCGAAATGAATTTCTCGCGCGACATGTACTTGCCGCGCAAGATACCATCGATATCGAACACACCGACCTTTACATGAGACAGGTTGCGTTGCTCTACGATGGTTCTGGCATCACCGGTGGTATGAACATCTTTCGGCTCCATGACATCCTCCAATAACATTATTCTGTAAACATGTAGTGATTTCTCACCCTCGTATGAGAACGGCGTGTCCCGCGCCGGAATAATCCTCCGAGGCCACCGTGCGTGCAGGCATGGGCGCAGCATTGCGGTGGCGAATTACAAAACATCGCCTTGCGATATCAGTGAGTCGGCCGCGCCGCCCTCACCATACACTGCAGAAGCTCGGACACCTCGAGGCGTGAATGGATGCACCACGCCCGTGCCCGGCGGCGCAACCGCCGCCGGGAATCGTGCCTGCGGCTATCGCGCCGTCACGTTGCCATCTTCCCGCGCTCAGCCACCGCGAACTCCTCGTCCGGCCAGCAGACCAGCGTCTTGCGACCATAGACGGCGAAGTAGATCAACGCAGCCACGTACCAGATTGCGCAACCGTAGACCCAGACAATAGATTAGCGACCGCGGATACCCCGGACATGCGAAAGGCCCGCTCGCGAACCGAGCTAATTAATGCTGTTAATGCTCCATCCCCTTTACGAGAGTACGGGATCTTGGTTCGGACGGCAACGCTCGCCGGCTTTGCCGCCGCCGAATCTTGAACCCTCGTACGCGTCCAAGATG